>SHVM01000058.1 GCA_009694265.1 Pseudolabrys sp. | reverse complement strand
ATAAAACAGCGGATCGGCGATGATGGTCACGATGGGCCTGTGGCCGGGGAGTGGCGGGGTATTGGTTAGGTTACCCCCGAGCTTGACCCGGGGGTCCATCTTCTCTGCATGATGGATTGCCGGGTCAAGCTCGGCAATGACAGGCTTTGCAAAGCTGCACCGCGCACGCAGAATGGCCGGTGTGGAGGAAAAAATATGAACGTGCCGGTAAGCCGTTATCACGAGATCTATGCGCGCTGGCAGCGCGACCCGGAGGGCTTTTGGGACGAGGCCGCGAGCGCGATCGACTGGTATGAGAAGCCGAAGAAAACTTTCGACGCCGGCGCCGGCATCTACGGACGCTGGTTCGCGGGCGGCAGTTGCAACACCTGCTACAACGCGCTCGACCGCCACGTGCTGGCCGGGCGCGGGCAACAGGCCGCGCTGATCTACGATTCCCCCGTCACCAATACCAAGCAGACCTTCAGTTACGGCCGCCTTCTGTCGGAAGTGCAACTGCTCGGCGCCATGCTGCGCGATTTCGGCGTCACCAAGGGCGACCGCGTCATCCTCTATATGCCGATGGTGCCGGAGGCGGTGTTCGCCATGCTGGCCTGCGCGCGCATCGGAGCAATCCATTCAGTCGTGTTCGGCGGCTTCGCGGCCAAAGAGCTCGCCACCCGCATCGACGACGCCAAGCCGAAAGTCATCCTGTCGGCGAGCTGCGGCATGGAAGGCGCGCGCGTGGTGCCGTACAAGCCGCTGCTCGACGAGGCGATCAAGCTCGCCCAGCACAAGCCAGCAGCCTGCCTCATTCTGCAGCGCCCGCAATGCGAGGCCGCGCTTGTCGAGGGCCGCGATCACGACTGGCGCAAAACCTGGGAACACGCAGTCAATTTCGCCAAGACCAGCGAATGTGTTCCAGTCGCCTCCACCGATCCGCTCTACATTCTCTACACATCCGGCACCACGGGAATCCCGAAAGGCGTGGTGCGCGATAATGGCGGCCACATGGTCGCGCTCAAATGGTCGATGAAGAATTTCTACAACATCGATCCCGGCGAGGTGTGGTGGTCGGGCTCCGATGTCGGCTGGGTGGTCGGCCACTCCTACATCGTCTATGGGCCGCTGCTGCACGGCTGCACCACGGTGCTGTATGAGGGCAAGCCAGTCGGCACGCCCGACGCCGGCGCGTTCTGGCGGGTCTGTGCCGATCACGGCGTGGTGGCGCTGTTCACGGCGCCGACCGCGTTCCGCGCCATCCGCAAGGAAGACCCGGACGCCAAGCTGCTCAAGCAATATGATTTGTCGAAATTTCGCACGCTGTTTCTGGCCGGCGAGCGTGCCGATCCGCCGACCATCCAGTGGGCGGAAGAAGTGCTCAAGGTTCCGGTGATCGACCACTGGTGGCAGACCGAAACCGGCTGGTGCATCGCCGGCAATCCGGTGGGGCTGGGCGCGCTGCCGGTCAAATACGGCTCGGCCTGCGTGCCGATGCCGGGCTACGGCATCGACATCGTCGACGACGGCAACAAGAAAGTTCCCGCCAACAAGATCGGCTCGATTGTGGTCAAGCTGCCGCTGCCGCCGGGCAGTCTGCCGACGCTGTGGCAGCAGGACGCGCGCATGCGCGAATCCTATCTCGACGAATTCCCCGGCTACTATAAGACCGCGGACGCCGGCTATAAGGACGACGACGGCTACGTCTATGTCATGAGCCGCACCGACGACATCATCAATGTCGCCGGCCATAGGCTGTCCACCGGCGGCATGGAGGAGGTGCTGGCCTCGCACAAGGACGTGGCGGAATGCGCCGTGCTCGGCATCAAGGACGAGCTCAAGGGCGAAGTGCCGTGCGGCTTCATCGTGCTGAAAGCCGGCGTCAACCGCCCGCCGGGCGAGATCGAAAAGGAAATCGTCGCGCTGGTGCGTGACAAGATCGGCCCGGTGGCGGCGTTCAAATTGGCGATCACCGTCGCGCGCCTGCCGAAAACGCGCTCCGGCAAGATCCTGCGCGGCACCATCAAGAAGATCGCCGACGGGGACGAGTGGCAAATGCCGGCCACCATCGACGACCCAGCGATTTTGGAGGAGATTAAGGGCGCGATGAAGGAGAAGGGGGTGGGAAGTTAGCCCGAATTGTCGTACCCGAATTATTCGAATGGAGAGATCGATGGAAGTAGCGACCCCGAGGGGTTCTTATCGCTGTCTTGATCTTCTCTTGGCTCTGTTGGAGTAAGGAAGGCCCCGCCACGCGGGGTAGGGACTACGGCGTACCCGGCGCCGCAAAAATATGGGCGCTTTCGCTTGGCTATTTGATAATCTCACACACTGTCATTCCGGGCCCGGCCGAAGGCCAGAACCCGGAATCCAGAAACAAACACGGAGCGCGCGTCTGGATTCCGGGTCCGCTCGCTTCCCTCGCGTCCCGGAATGACTGGAATTAAATCATGCCCGCCTTCATCTGCACCGCCTGCGGCACGCAATTTCCGCCGAGCGACAAGCCACCGGCGCAATGCCTCATCTGCGAAGAGGAGCGGCAATACGTGCCGCCCGGCGGCCAGAGCTGGACCACGATCGAGAAGCTCGCGCAAAGCCACATGAACAGCTTCCACGAATATGAGCCGGGCGTGATCGGCATCGGCGCGGGCTTCGCCATCGGCCAGCGCGCGCTGCTGGTGCAAACATCGGGCGGCAATGTGCTGTGGGACTGCGTTGCCACGCTCGATGCCGCGACCGTCACCATGATCAAGGGCCTCGGCGGCATTCAGGCGATCGCAATCTCGCATCCGCATTTCTACACCACGATGGGCGAATGGAGCCGTGCGTTTGGCGGCGCACCGATTCATCTCAACGCCGCCGACAAAGACTGGATCGTGAATCAAAATCCGGCGATTAAATTGTGGGGCGGTGTCACGCACAAACTCTGGGACGGCGTCACGCTGGTGCGCTGCGGCGGGCATTTCCCGGGCGGCACGGTGATGCATTGGGCCGGGGGCGCGCAGGGGCGCGGCGTCGTTTGCGCCGGCGACATTCTCTCCGTCACCACCGACCGCAAGTGGGTGTCGTTCATGCGTAGCTATTCGAATTTCATTCCGCTCTCAGTTCGCGAGGTCGAGCCTATCGGCGCGGCGCTTGAGCCGTTCAAGTTCGACACGATCTACGGCCATTATTTCGACCGCGTGATCGCCAAGGACGCCAAGCGTGTGCTAGAAAAATCGGTCGCGCGCTATGTGGGCGCAATTAACGGCACGCGGGGCTATAAATAAAAAAACCGGCCACGTTTCCCGCCGGTTTGAGTCGGCAGTCTGCGCAGCCGGGTTAGGTGCACGCCACGTTATGGCTCGTTACTCGACAGCCAAGACTTACTCGACAGCCATGAGCGACAATCCTTGCAGGTTATTTTCCCTCTCGATGATCGCCCAATGCTGAGCCAGCGTGACCCGCGTTTATGAACGGAACTTAAATCCGCGCGCTTATGCGCATTGTTCCCAATGACGCGCGCGGTCGGTGGAAATACTTATTCGCCGCTCGGCTCGCTTTTGCCGCCGATCTGCTTAAGCTTGGCTAGCACCGCGCCGACGTCGAGCTCGCCGCCCGGATTCTGCTGGGCTTGCGCGGCGGCGGCGACTTCGGCCTCCTTGCGCGCGGTGGTCTCGGATGCCGGCAGCAAGGTGGCGCCGGAATCGGCCGGCGCCGGCTTTTCCTTGTTGGCGCGGTTGACCTCGAAATCGAGGTCGGTCTGCGTGGCGAGGCCGAGCGTCACTGGGTCCATGGGCGCGAGTGCGATGGCGTTCCAATGAGTGCGGTCGCGGATCGCCGCAATCGTCGACTTGGTGGTGCCCACCAGCCGCATGATCTGGCTGTCCTTGAGTTCCGGGTGATTGCGCACCAGCCAGAGGATGGCGTTCGGCCTGTCCTGGCGGCGCGAAACCGGCGTGTAGCGCGGACCCTTCTTGCCGCCGCGATCGACCTGCGGGGAGGCGACCTTGGCTTCGGTCAGCGTCAGTTGCAGGTCGTGGTTGGCTTCGGCTTCGGTGATCTGCTCACGGGTCAACTGCCCGGTGAGGATCGGGTCGAGGCCCTTGATGCCCATGGCGGCGTCGCCGTCGGCAATCGCCTTCACCTCGAGCGGGTGCAGCTTGCAGAACTCGGCGATCTGGTCGAACGACAGCGCGGTATTGTCCAGCAGCCACACGGCGGTGGCTTTCGGCATCAGCGGTGCTGGTGTCGCCATGGCAAATCTCCTCTACGCTTCGCCCGCCCGCCGGGCGAAGCAGATCATCGGGGATGATCGGAATGTGGCCGGAATATAGGGATTCGGTCCCGGTCATGCAACCGTCACGGCTTGACAGGGCGGGGCGGCGCATCCCATGTCGGGGTGGAAAGCCTGCGGAAATACACGCGATTTTGAGGACGTTATGGCGCCCAGCCCGGAAAAGCCCGCACTCAAGGTGCTGCTGTGTTCGCCGCGCGGCTTCTGCGCCGGCGTCGTGCGCGCCATCGAATCGGTGGAGCGGGCGCTCGAACTTTACGGCCCCCCGGTCTATGTGCGTCACGAAATCGTGCACAATCGTTATGTGGTCGAGAGCCTGCGCGCTAAGGGCGCGATTTTCGTCGAGGAGCTCGACGAGGTGCCGGATACCGGCGCCCCGGTCATCTTCTCGGCGCATGGCGTGCCGCGCAGCGTTCCCGAGGAGGCCGCGCGCCGCAATTTGTTCGCGCTCGACGCCACCTGTCCGCTGGTCACCAAGGTGCATCGCGAGGCCGAGATCCATCACCGGCGCGGGCACGAGATCGTGCTGATCGGCCATGCCGGCCACCCGGAAGTGATCGGCACCATGGGCCAGCTCCCCCCCGGGGCGGTGAATCTGATCGAGACTTTGACAGACGCAAAAAACTTTATCCCGCGCGACGCGAGCAAGCTCGCTTACGTGACGCAAACCACGCTCTCGGTGCATGACACCGCCGAGATCGTCGAGCTTCTCAAGCAGCGATTCCCGGACATCGTCGGGCCGCACAAGGAAGACATCTGCTACGCCACCACCAACCGCCAGGAAGCGGTCAAGCGCGTGGCGCCCGTCGTCGATGCCATGATCGTGGTCGGCGCGCCGAACTCATCGAACTCGCAACGGCTGAAGGAAGTGGCCGAACGGGCAGGTTGTTCACGCGCAGCACTCGTGCAATGCGCCGCCGACATCGATTGGAACGAGTTCGGCAATATCGCACGGCTCGGCATCACCGCCGGCGCTTCCGCTCCGGAAGTGCTGGTCGAGGAGATCATCGACGCTTTCGCCGCGCGCTACGTGGTGAGCGTCGACATCGTCTCCGCCGCCGAGGAGGGGGTGTTCTTTCCGCTGCCCCGCCCGCTGCGGGAGAATCAGGCGGCGGAGTAATTCATGGCCGTCTATACCGACGTTTCGGCGGACGATCTCAATCAATTGATCGCCGGCTACGATATTGGCGAATTGCGCTCGTACAAGGGCATCGCCGAAGGCGTGGAGAATTCGAATTTTCTGGTGCACACCAGCGCCGGCAATTTCATTCTCACGCTGTACGAGAAACGCGTGGCCGCGGGTGACCTGCCGTTCTTCTTGGGGCTGATGGAGCATCTGGCCGCCCGCGGGATTACCTGTCCGCAGCCGGTGAAGAACAAACAAGGCGGCGTGCTCGGAAAAATCGCCGGCCGCCCGGCCGCGATCGTCACCTTCCTCGATGGCCTCTGGATCCGCCGGCCGAACGCCAATCATTGCGCGTCGGTTGGCGAAGCGCTGGCGCGGCTGCATCTGGCCAGCGCCGATTTCAAGATGAAGCGGCCGAATGCGCTGTCGATCGACAGCTGGCGCCCGCTCTACGAGCACGCCGGCGCGCGTGGCGACAGCGTACGGCCGGGCCTGTGCAACGAGATCGTCAAAGAACTCGATGCGCTGGAAAAAACCTGGCCGCGCGATCTGCCCGGCGGCGTGATCCATGCCGATCTATTTCCCGACAATGTGTTTTTCCTCGGCGACAATTTATCGGGGCTGATCGATTTCTATTTCGCCTGCACCGATACGCTCGCCTATGATGTCGCCGTCTGTCTCAATGCCTGGTGCTTCGAGCCGGACCATTCCTACAATGTCACCAAGGGTCGCGCGCTGCTCAAAGCCTATGCAAAAGTGCGCGCGCTGTCGGCGGCGGAACGCGCGGCGCTGCCGGTGCTGGCGCGCGGCGCGGCCATGCGGTTTTTGTTGACACGGCTGGTGGACTGGCTGGCGGTGCCGGACGGCGCGCTGGTCAAGCCGAAAGATCCGCTGGAATATTTCCGCAAGCTGCGCTTCCACCAGTCGGTGAAAAGCGTCGATGACTACGGAATAAATTGATGGCCGAGCAACGCGTCACCATTCATACCGACGGCGCCTGTTCGGGCAATCCGGGCCCGGGCGGCTGGGGCGCAATTCTCAGTTTTGGCGATACCGAGAAAGAATTAAATGGCGGCGAGCCGCACACCACCAATAACCGCATGGAATTGATGGCGGCGATCTCCGCGCTGGAGGCGCTCAAGCGGCCGTGCTCGATCGATCTCTTTACCGACAGCGAATATATGCGCGGCGGTATCACCGGCTGGATCACCGGCTGGAAGAAGAACGGCTGGCGCACCGCCGACAAGAAACCGGTCAAGAACGTCGATCTCTGGAAACGGCTCGATGAGGCGCTTAAGGCTCACGATGTGCGCTGGCATTGGGTGAAGGGTCACGCCGGCCATGCCATGAACGAACGCGCCGACGAACTGGCGCGTGCCGGGCTCGTGGTTGCCCGCGCCGGCGCGGTTGGCGCTATGAAGTCGAAGTAGCAGCGCCGCCCCAAACGAAATGGCCGGGTCTTTTTGCCCGGCCATCACGCTTCTAATTGCGGAAAATATTAAACCTGCTTGAGCAGCGCGTCGCCGCCGGAGATATCGCACTTGCCGGGCGCGTCTTCGATGTTGAGCGATTTCACCACACCGTCGTCAACCAGCATGGAATAGCGCTTCGAGCGCGTGCCCAGCCCGTTGCCGGAGCCGTCAAAGGCCATGTCGATGGCTTTGGCGAATTCGCCGTTGCCGTCGGCGAGAAAATCGATCTTGCCGTCGGCGCCAGTTGCCTTTTTCCAGGCCTCCATGACGAATACGTCGTTGACGCCGGTCACCGCGATGGTGTTGACGCCCTTGGCCTTGAAGGCGGCGGCGTTTTTCAGGAAGCTCGGCATGTGCAGGTTGTTGCATGTCGGCGTGAAGGCGCCAGGCACGGCGAACAGCGCGACCTTCTTACCTTTGAAAATATCGTCGGTGGTCTTGGGCTTCGGGCCCTCCGCGGTCATCATGCGGAAAGTGGAACTGGGTAGACGATCGCCGACCTTGATGGGCATGGGCTTCCTCTTGCGTTGCGGATTGTTTCGTTTTCTTGGAAAGTTAAATACGCCCTTGAGGTGCATTAGTCGAGATGGGTCGTGACCTCGATGGCGCGGTCGCTCTCGACTACGGTGAACGTCAATTCGAATTGGCTCTTCGGATCGACACCGGGCGGCAAGCCGTCGAGTACGAAGCCGAAATGACGGCGGCCGGCCGGTGCGCCTTGCGCCGGCTGCGGGATGGGCAATGCCCATTCCGGGCCCGGACCTTCCACGAACAAGGCGACCGGTTTGCCGGCGTTCGCCGCGAGATCGACGGCGACCAGCGGCTTGGGGGCATTGTTGACGCGGCGCGCGGTCAGCCCGGCAAGCGCTGCCGTGACTTGCTTTGGGACGTGTGCCTCGCTCGCTGTCAGTGCAGCGTCCTGCGCGCTGCCGCCAACAT
Organism: Pseudolabrys sp.; assembly: GCA_009694265.1. Taxonomy (GTDB): domain Bacteria; phylum Pseudomonadota; class Alphaproteobacteria; order Rhizobiales; family Xanthobacteraceae; genus Pseudolabrys. The sequence goes on along the minus strand of SHVM01000058.1, from coordinate 9,639 downwards.
TAAGGGTCAACTCAGCGCGGCCTTCCGCCGGAATGCATAGTTTCTCGCATACCGCGTAGTCGAGCTTGAGACGAAGCATGACCGGCTTGTTTGGATCTTTGCGCAAAATCTGCAACGGAAAAATGACGCTGTCCTTGTAGCCGATCGAATTGCCGGCCTCGTCGGTGAACAGATGCGGCGCCGGATAGAGCACCTTGGCGCGGGAAAGATTTTCCGAGCCTGAGAAGTCGAATCGCGGCGGCACGCCCGAATCGCCCGGATAGCGCCAGTACGTCTTCCATCCCGGTTGCAGCTTGATTTCAATGCCGGCCCGCAAGTATGCCGTGCCGCTCTTGCTGGCGCCAGCGATCAAACGAATCGCGGAGCGGGAATCGTTCGACCAGGCCGATGCGTCGGCGGCGCGGGCCGGTGAACCGAACGGCATGATGGCGGCGCAGGCCGCAAGGACCGAAAAAAGCGCCGCATATGTTATTTTGTGCATTCCGTCCATGACGCTCGATCTAATCGGGAAACGCATGCGGCGCCACTGAATTCATTATGAGCATGGGGTGAGCAAAATCAAGGCAAGTGGGCGATTTGGCCAAGGATATTGGCGGCGATTCCGCCACAATTGAGCGGTTGAATAATATGGGGGCTGACTGAACTTTGTGCCGCCAGCTTCGTTTGCAATGGCAGAATCATCGGGTAACCTTTCACCATGAAAGCAACGCGCAAGCCTGCGGGGAAAACCTCCGACAAGACGGCCGCGCGCGGCTATCTCGATGGCCAGATGCTGATCGCGATGCCGTCGATGGGCGACGAGCGTTTCACGCGCTCGGTAATCTATGTTTGCGCGCACTCGACCGAAGGCGCCATGGGCATCGTGGTCAATCAGCCGGCGGCGAATATCAAATTCCCCGATCTGCTGGTGCAGCTCGAAGTGATCCCGGCAGCCGAGCGCATCGAATTGCCGGTCAAGGCGGAAGACGTCAAGGTGCTCAAAGGCGGGCCGGTGGAAACCGGGCGTGGCTTCGTGTTGCACTCGGCCGATTTTTTCATCGAGAATTCGACGCTGCCGATAGACGAAGGTATTTGCCTCACCGCCACGCTCGATATCCTCAAGGCGATCGCGCGCGGCAACGGACCGGCCAGCGCTATTCTCGCGCTTGGCTATGCCGGTTGGGCGCCCGGCCAGCTGGAACAGGAAATTCAGGAGAACGGCTGGCTGCATTGCGCCGCCGACGCTGAATTGATCTTCGGCACCGACACCGGCGCCAAATACGAAAAGGCATTGCGCAAGATTGGCATCGATCTAAGTCATCTCTCGAACGAAGCCGGCCACGCGTGAGCGTCTAAGAGCGTCGCTCTACACTCCGCTGATTCTCGCCAATTATTCAGATGCGATTTTTAGGGAACGATTGCGCACCGGCTTGTTGGCTAGCAGGTCGGCGGCGGCTTCCGCGCTCATCGGCTCGCCGAAGGCGAAGCCTTGCGCATATTCGCAGCCGAGCTGGTAGAGCTCGACCGCGTCGGAATCGGTTTCAGCGCCTTCCGCCACCACTTCCATGCCGAGATCGTGCGCCATCGAAATGATCGAACGCAGGATCACCGGCCTTGTGCCGCGCGTGGTGGTTCGCACAAAGGATTGGTCGATCTTGATGGTGTCGAAAGGGAATCGCTGCAAATAAGCGAGCGAGGAATGCCCGGTGCCGAAGTCGTCCATTGATAGCCCGGCGCCGAGTTCACGGATGCGGGTCAGGATCTGCGCGGCGTGTTCGGGGTTTTCCATCACCAGAGATTCGGTGATTTCCAGCTTGAGCGTGCCGCGCGCCAGCGTATTGCGCGCCAGCACGCTGCGCAGATCCTGGATCAGATCGTGGCGCAGCAATTGCCGTGACGACACGTTGACGCTGGCGAAGATCGGTTCGCGGCCGCGGGTGGCGGTCTGCCAGATCACAAGCTGTTTGGCGGTGTGGTCGAGCACGAACAGCCCGAGGTCGACGATCAGGCCGATTTCCTCGGCGATGGAAATGAATTCCGCTGGCGACAGGCGGCCGAGCCTGGGATGATCCCAGCGCGCCAGCGCTTCGAAGCCGGCAATGGCGCGATCCTCCAGCCGCACGATCGGCTGGTACAGAACCTTGATCTCCTCGCGCTCGATGGCGCGGCGTAATTCCGATTCCATGGTCAGCCGGTCGGTCTTGCGCGAGCGCATGGCCGGCTTGAAGATTTCAATGTTGTCGCCGCCGATGCGCTTGGCGCAATACATCGCCAGTTTCGCATCATTGAGCACCTCCTCGGTGCGGTGCGGCTGGTTCTCGGCCAGCGCCAGCCCAATCGAGGCGGTGATAAAGATTTCGCGGTCTTTGAAGGCGATCGGCGCGCGCAAGGTCCGCCGCATGGTCTCAGTGAAGGCCACGATGCGCGCGGGCTCGCGTTCCGAAACAAGGATCAGCGCGAACTGATCGCCGGACAGCCGGGCCAGCGTATCCTGCGGCTTGAGCAGCCTGCCGAGGCGGCGCGCAATGGTGAGCAGGATCGAATCGCCGACCGCGATCCCGACCGAATCGTTGACCTGCTTGAAGCGGTCGAGATCGATCAAGATGATCGACGGCCGGATTTGCGGATCGGAGCGGGAATAGGCGAAGGCCGCCTCCATGCGGTCGATGAACAATTCGCGGTTGGGCAATCCGGTGAGATTGTCGTGCACCGCGTCGAACAGCAGACGCTCTTCGGCGTTCTTGAAATCGGTCACGTCGGTGAGCGTGCCGACCAGGCGCACCACTTCGCCGTCGGAGCCGACAACGGGGCGTGCCTTCAACGTAAACCACAGGTAATGGCCGTCGGTGGTGCGCAGGCGGAAATCCTGGGTGAGGCGGCCGCGCCGCTGCTCGATCACGCCGTCGAGCGAGGAACGGAAACGATCGCGATCGAGCGGATGCAGCACGTCGAGCCATTGCGCCGCCGGCCCTTCCAGCGTGCCGCGCTTGAGGCCGAGTAGGTGTTCGGTTTCCGGGCTGGTGAACACCTTGTCAGAGGATACGTCCCAGTCCCAGATCAAGTCGCCGGCGCCAGTGAGTGCCAGCGCGCGGCGCTCGACGTCGGAAACGATGCCGTGGGTGATGCCGCCGGCGAAGGCGTGCTGCATCACGGTGAAGCCGATCAGCATCACGATCAGCACCAGACCGCCCAGCAGCGCCGGGCCGATGATGTCGTTGGTAACGAGGCCGCTCACCGCTAGCCCTGCGCCCAGCGTCCACACCACCAGCAAGAGCCAGGTGGGGATCAGCAACACGGCGCGGTCGAAGTCGTGGGTGGAGAGGTAGATCACCAATGCAAGTCCAAAACCGGCAATGCCGGCGAGCGACATGCGGGCGATGCCGGCGGCAACCGCCGGGTCGAACACCGCGACCGCGATCAGCGCCGCCAATGCTGCGAGCCATGCGATGGTGATGTGGGCGTAGCGCACATGCCAGCGCGACAAATTGAGATAGGCGAACAGAAACACCAGCAGCGTCGCCGACAGGATCGCCTCGCCGCAGGCGCGCCAGACGCGCTCGGCGCCGGCTGACATGTCGAATACCTTGCCCCAGAATCCGAAGTCGATGCCGATATAGATGAGCACCGCCCAGCCGAGCGCGGCGGCGGCCGGGAACATCACCGAGCCCTTGACCACGAACAAAATGGTGAGGAACAGCGCCAGCAGGCCGGCGATGCCGATGACGATGCCTTGGTACAGCGTGAAGGAGTTGACCTTATCCTTGTAGGCGTCCGGCTCCCACAAATAAATTTGCGGCAGCTTGTCGGTGCGCAATTCGGCGACGAAGGTAATGACGGTGCCGGGATCGAGCGTGACGCGGAAGATGTCGGCGGTCGTGCTCTCCTGCCGCAGCGGGCGGTCGCCGGACGAGGGCGTGATGCCGGCGACGCGCGACATGCCGAGGTCCGGCCAAATAAGTCCGGAGCCGACCATGCGGTAATGCGGCACGACGATCAGCCGATCGATCTGCTCGTCGCTGTTATTGGTGAGCGCGAACACCGCCCAGTTGGTGTTGCCCTCGCGCGCGCGCACCTCGATGCGGCGCACGATGCCGTCGGGGCCGGGCGCGGTCGGCACCTGGGTGCGGCCGGTCTCAGTCTTCTGGCGTTCAGTGGCGGCGGTGAGGTCAATGGCCGACGCATCGAGCCGCACATTGACGGCTTCGACGGCAAGCGCAGGCTGCGCCGTCAGCAGCGAGGCGGCGAGCGCGAACACAGCCGCTGCGGCCGTCACATAACGCGTCACGGTCAATCGAATTCCCCCGCCCGCGGCAGCGCCTTGCATTGTGCTTATCCGGCCCGGCCGACGGTGAAAATCTGCGAATAATTTCACCCTGCTCAGTTTAGGTCCGACATTGCGCCGTTTTCGCGGCCTCACACCACGGCTACGCCCTGCCAAGTGTAACGGCTCGGCCCGACGCGGGCAATTGTTGTGCTGTGCTGTCAAAGGGTTAGTACGATCTTGCCAATATGGGCGCTGGATTCCATCAACGCGTGGGCGGCGGCCGCTTCCTTGAGCGGGAAGGTCCTGAAGATCACCGGCTTGATCTTGCCCGACGCGAGCCACGGCAGCGCATTGTCCTCGACCGCGCGCGCGATCGCGCCCTTATCGGTGACCGAGCGCGAACGTAGCGTCGAGCCGGTATGATGCAGCCGCTTGAGCATTACGCGGCGGAAATCCACCGTCGCCTTCGGGCTGCCCTGGAATGCGATTTGCACGATGCGTCCCTCCACCGCGGCGGCTTCGTAATTGCGCGCGATGTAATCCCCACCCACCATGTCCAGTATAACGTCGGCTCCCTTGTCGCCGGTGGCCGCCTTGGTGGCTGCAACGAAGTCCTCGGTTTTATAGTTAATGGCGGTGTCGGCACCCAATTTGCGGCAGGCCGCGCATTTTTCCTCGGAACCGGCGGTGACAATCACGCGCGCGCCGAATTGCTTTGCGAGCTGGATCGCGGTGGTGCCGATGCCCGATGAGCCGCCATGCACCAGCAGGGTTTCGCCCGGTTTGAGGCTGCCTCGCTCAAACACATTGTGCCAGACCGTCAGGAAGGTTTCCGGAATGGCCGCCGCCTCGATCATCGGCAGCGCGTTCACCGGCAGCGCGTGGCTGGCGTGCGCTACGGCATATTCGGCGTAGCCGCCGCCGATAACCAAGGCCATCACGCGGTCGCCCGCTTTCCAGCGTTTGACGTTGGGCCCGAGTGCTACGACCTCGCCGGCGATCTCAAGGCCAGGAATATCTGGCGCGCCCGGCGGCGGCGGGTAGAGGCCTTGGCGCTGCATGACGTCAGGACGGTTGACGCCGGCGGCGGCCACCATGACCAGGATCTCGCCCTCAGCCGGCGTTGGAACGGGACGCCGTTCCGGGACCAGCACATCTGGCCCGCCGGGGGCCTTGATGCCAATGGCAGTCATGCTCGTGGGAAGCGCGGCCATAAGTTCCTCGATTTTTGAGCGGGTGGCCCTGTTTAGGCGTGCGGAACCCATGTGACAACCCGGCTAGGCGCGGCTAGATTTTGCGGTATCGGGAGACGCAACATGGCGGCGATTGACGACGACGACAGGCCGAAGAAAAAGATCGCGCACGAGATCGGACAAGACTTAAGCCTGCTCTCGGTCGAGGAGCTGAGCGAGCGTGTGCAGCTCATGCATGACGAGATCAGCCGGTTGGAGGCCGATATGGCGCAAAAGCGCTCCAAGCGAACGGCCGCCGACCAGTTTTTCAAAAGGTAATTAATAAGGTGCGGTTTGCTGGCTGGTTTTGTGTAAAATTTTGGCATCGCGCTTAACGCCTTAAGGTGTCGTTAAGCTTTCTCGATCATTACTATGCACGTCCATCTTCATGGACATTGAGTGGCTCCTGTCCACTCTGTTTGACGCCTCCCTGTTATCAACTTACGAGCCGCCGGCGACGGCGGCTCCTTTTTTTGAGCATGATCTTTTCCGAAAATCGGTTCCCACTTTTCGGGATCATGCTCTGTTTTTGTCCCGTTTTGGGTCAATTATGACAGGCGCAAGGCCCCCGCCTTAAGCTTGCGCGGCAACTATGTCGGAAGGTTAGCGCCGCCGCTGTCTGGACAGAGCGGGACGCGCGGGCGATGCTCATGCTAACATGGAGCGCGTAAAAGCTCCGGGAGCGCATGATCCCGAAAAGTGGGAACCGATTTTCGGAAAAGATCATGCGCCCGGTTAATGGGTGAGGCGTAACAGTATGAACGAGAAGTTGTTGAGTGACGCGCAACCGGTGTCTTTCGGTGAGCGGCTCGCCAATTCACAGGCCTTCGCCGATTTGTTCCGTGACGGCATGGCGCTGGTCGAAGAGACCGCGACCTATCTGGACGGTCCCGGCCGGCAGGAATCCAAGAAACTCGAGCGTGCCGCGGCGCTGGCCTATGCCACCGAAAGCATGCGGCTCACCACGCGCCTGATGCAGCTCGCCTCCTGGCTGCTGCTGCACCGCGCGGTCAAGGAAGGCGAGATGTCGTTCGCCCAGGCCAACAAGGAAAAGACCAAGGTCAAGCTCTCGGCCGCCGACACCCACGATGCCAGCAATATGGAATTGCTGCCGGCGAGCCTGCGCGAACTGATCGAACGGTCGCAAAAGCTGCAAGGCAAGGTGCGCCGGCTCGATAGCACCATTCACAACCGCGTCGCCGCCGACCATGTGCCGGCGATGAATCCAGTCGAGCGCCAGCTTGGCCTGTTGAAGGCGGCTTTCGGCGCGGGAAGCGTTTAGCGCAAATTCGAGTTGGCTTGCGTCAACCATTCGCCGTCATGCCCGGCCTTGTTCCGAGCATCCACGGCTTCTTCCTCTCACCAAAGCAAGACGTGGATGGCCGGGACAAGCCCGGCCATGACGACATTGTAATTCGATGCGGATGGAAGTTCCCGGGCCGGAGCCAGCGCCTATTTCTTGGCGTCTTCCGGCTTCTTTTCGTCGCTCTTGAGGAAGCCCGAGAACTTCTTCTGGAAGCGCGAGACGCGGCCGCCGCGATCGAGCAAATGCTGCTGGCCGCCGGTCCAGGCCGGGTGCGACTTCGGATCGATGTCGAGATGCATGACATCGCCTTCCTTGCCCCAGGTCGAACGGGTGGTGAATTCGCTGCCATCGGTCATCACGATCTTGATGACGTGGTAGTCGGGGTGGATATCTTGCTTCATGACGCTGGTTCCGTGGGCGCTGGCGGTAGCGCCGATAGGGGCTGAATTTGGCGGGTCTATACAGGACGTAAGCCCAAGCGGCAAGCCGCCGCATTTGACCGCGATCAAGGCTGCAAGGCATTGTAATCATTAAAAGTGACGCCACAGGTTTAGGCCTGAACAATTGGGCGTTAAGAAAAGGCGTCGTGTCGCATGTCGAGTGATGGACGGGGCCTCGATACGGCTAGCGCACCGGCCGCCGGCCAGCGCAGCGTCAAGCTGAAACCGCTCACCCGGCTGCTTCCCTATATCGCGCGTTACCGCGGCCGCGCGCTGTTGGCGCTCCTGGCCTTGGTCGTTGCGTCCGGCGCCACCTTGATCGTGCCGGTCGCGGTGCGCCGCATGATCGATTTCGGCTTCTCGGCCGATGCGGCGGCGTTGATCGACAGCTATTTCAGCGTGATGATCGCGGTGGCGGCGGTGCTCGCGGCTTCCAGCGCGCTTCGCTATTACCTCGTTACCACGCTGGGCGAGCGCATTGTCGCCGATCTGCGCTCCGACGTGTTCGCGCATCTCACGCGGCTGTCGTCGGCATTTTTCGATTCCGCCCAGACCGGCGAACTAGTTTCGCGGCTGACCGCCGACACCACCCAGATCAAATCGGCAGTCGGCGCCTCGGTGTCGATCGCGCTGCGCAATCTGGTGCTGTTCTTCGGCGGCGCCGTCATGATGGTGGTGACCAGTCCGCGGCTGTCGCTGTTCGTACTCGGCGCCATTCCGGTGATCGTGCTGCCGCTGGTCGGTTTCGGCCGCGCGGTGCGCAAGCGCGGACGCGCGGCGCAGGATACGCTGGCCGACGCGTCGGGTTACGCCAGCGAGTTGATCGGCGCGGTGCGCACGCTGCAGGCCTTCACTTACGAATTGCCGGCGAGCAAACGTTTCCGAGCCTCGGTCGAGCAGGCCTATGAGGCAGCGCGCGGCGCCACAAGAGCGCGCGCCGTGCTGACCGCGATTGCGATCTTCCTGGTGTTTGCCAGCGTCGTGCTGGTGCTGTGGGTCGGCGCGCAGGACGTGCTGGCGGGCCGCATCACGCCGGGAAGGCTCTCGCAGTTCGTGCTCTATGCGGTGTTCGCCGCCGGCGGGCTTGGCGAGTTGACCCAGGTGTGGGGCGAGATCGCGCAGGCTTCCGGCGCGGCCGAACGGCTGTTCGAAATTCTCAGGCTTGAGCCGCAGATCAAGGCGCCACTGCGGCCGGTCGCGCTGCCAAAGCCTTCGCGCGGCGAAGTGGCGTTCCGCGATGTGCGCTTTGCCTATCCGGCGCGGGCGGATTCAGGTGTGCTGGATGGGCTGTCGTTTGCGGTCAAAGCCGGCGAGAAGCTCGCTCTGGTCGGGCCGTCCGGCGCGGGAAAAAGCACCATCTTCCATCTGATCCTGCGCTTCTACGATCCGCTGTCGGGCAGCGTCACGTTCGACGGCGTGCGGCTTGAGCAGGCCGATCCGGCCGAGCTGCGCGCGCGCATCGCGCTGGTGCCGCAGGACGCTGTGGTGTTCGCGGCCTCGGTCGCTGAGAACATCCGCTTCGGGCGGCCCGATGCCAGCGCCGCCGAGATCGAACGGGCGGCGGAGGCTGCGCACGCGGCGGAATTCATTGTGCGTATGCCGCAAGGCTACGATAGCCAAGTCGGCGAGCGCGGCATCATGCTGTCGGGCGGCCAGCGCCAGCGCATCGCCATTGCGCGCGCCATTTTGCGCGAGGCGCCGCTGCTGCTGCTGGACGAGGCGACCTCGGCGCTCGACGCCGAAAGCGAAACTTTGGTGCAGCAAGCGCTCACAAGGCTGATGCAGGGGCGCACCTCGATCGTGATCGCGCATCGTCTGGCGACGGTGCAGTCCTGCGACCGCATTCTGGTGCTCGACCACGGCCGCATCGTGGAGCAGGGCACGCATGCTTCGCTCTCCGCGAGCGGTGGGCTCTATGCGCGGCTGGCGAAATTGCAGTTTGAGATGGGGTAATTATTCTGCGCGTTTGATCAATTTTGAACAGACGGACCGTGAGGGTTGTTGTCCGATGGACCATCATGTCCCTGTATCAAACGCCGACAGATCATTCGGATTCGGTCCTTCGCCCGGCCTGCCCCCGGTGCGGGATGCAAATGATGCTCGCACGCATCGATCCCGTTGAGCCGGATTGTGAAAAGCGTACTTTCGAGTGCTCTAGAGCATGATGCAATTAGGTTGGCGCGTATCCTGCGTTTTTGAAGTAGTTGGCGCATTCTTGTGGTGAGAAGGCTTGGAGAAGCTGACCGATTGCCGCACAGACGGCGTCGACGGTGCGAGCGGCGGCTTTGCGCAACAAGTGCTTGAGCTTGGCGAAGACCTGTTCGATGGGATTGAGGTCGGGCGAATATTTCGGCAGCAAGATCAGCTTGGCACCGGCTGAACGGATGAGCTGGCGGACGGCTTTGCCTTTGTGGCTGC
>SHVM01000057.1 GCA_009694265.1 Pseudolabrys sp. | reverse complement strand
CAGCAGCTGCGCTTCTTCGACTACTTCCTGCACGGCAAGAAAGCCGGCTGGAGCAAGCAGCCGAAAGTGCTGCTGCAGGTGCGCCATCCCGGCGAGAAATTCGTCGCGCGCGCCGAGAACGAATGGCCGATCAAGCGCACGCAATGGACCAAGTTCTATCTCGACCCCGCCAGCATGGCGCTGAGCACCAAAAAGCCGTCCGTCAAGGCGCAACTTAAATTCGCCGCCATGGGCGAAGGGCTCACCTTCATGACCCCGCCGATGCCAAAGGAAACCGAGATTACCGGCCCGTCGGCGATCAAGCTGTTCGCGTCGTCGTCCACCAGGGACGCCGATATCTTCATCGTGCTACGGGTGTTCACCGGCGACTTGAAGGAAATCGTGTTCCAAGGCGCGATCGACCCGCATACGCCGATTGCCCAAGGCTGGCTGCGCGCGTCGCATCGCAAACTCGACAAGAAACTGTCGACGCCCTATCGTCCCTATCACAGCCACGACAAGAAGCAGCCGCTGACCAAGGGCAAGCCGGTGGAGCTCGATATCGAGATCTGGCCGACCTCGATCGCGGTGCCGGCCGGCTACCGCGTGGCGCTATCGATCCGCGGCAAGGACTACGAATATGGCGGCGCCAGCGGCGGCAAGCTGTCGAACTTCAAGAACGAACTGACCGGCTGCGGTCCGTTCCTCCACAACAAGCCGGAAGACAGGCCGCCCGCCATTTTTGGCGGCACCACTGCCCTGCATTTTGGCGGCGGCAAGGCACCCTATCTGCTGTTGCCGATCATCCCGCCGAAAAAACAGGCAGCCGGTAAAAAGCGGGGGCGTAAATAGCGCCGGTTGCAATCGCAACCTGGCCAACCTTAACCGGAGCGCCGGGCCGCATCGCCTTACATCGGCTACCCGCAGCCTTTTGGGGTGTTCATTTCCATCCAACCTGGGTTAAGGTTGAGGCAACCTTCGATGTAACAGAAGGCTCAGGGGGACAATGAATACGCAATTCTGGGTGGTCCAGGCCTTCAACGGCGTGTCCTATGGGGCGCTGCTGTTCCTTATAGGCAGCGGCCTGTCGTTGATTTTCGGCGTCATGCGGATCGTCAACCTGTCGCACGGCTCGTATTTCATGCTTGGCGGCTATGTCGCGCTGTCCGTCATCTGGACGACGGGCTCCTGGGTGCTCTCGATCCCGGTCGCGGCGCTGACGATTGCGGCAGTCGGCCTGGTCATGGAGCGGCTATTCCTGCGGCCGGAAGGCCGCGCCAAAGTCGTGCGCGACGCCGTCATCGCGGTCGGAATCGCGCTCTTGATCCAACTGGCGGTCGGCAGAATATTGCCGCCGCTGTTGCCGGGCGCGATCGGCAATTTCATTCAAGTCACCCTGGTCGTGATCGTCTTTGCGATTCCGATTTACTTTGCGCTGCGGCGCGTGTCCGCCGTCGCGATCGAAGCCGATATGCTGCGGCAAGTCTTGATGACAGTCGGCTTCGCATTCCTGTTCCAACAGGCCGCCCTCGACATCTGGGGCGGCAACAATTTCGACATTCAGCCGCCAAGCGCGCTGACTCAAAGCCTCGTTATCGGCGGCATCTATCTTCCGCTCTATCGCGTCTTCATGATCGTGACCGCGGCGGTGATCGGCTTGGTGCTGTGGCTGGCGATGGAAAAAACCCGTATGGGCGCCGCGGTGCGCGCTACCGTCGATGACGCGCAAATGGCGCGCGGCGTCGGCATCGACACCAACCGCATCTCGATGTTCATCTTCGCGCTCGGCGCCGGCATGGCCGCGCTCGGCGGCGTGATTGGCGGCGCCTTTCTCGGCGTCTATCCCGGCCTCGATTTCGAAATGCTGCCGCTCGCCTTCGCCGTCGTCATCATCGGCGGCATGGGCAGCCTGGGCGGCGCGGCGATCGGCGCGCTGGCGGTCGGCCTCGCCGACAATTTCGGCAAGGCGCTGTTTCCGGAGCTGGCCTATTTCACGCTTTACGCGCCGATGGTGCTGATCCTCGCGATCAAGCCGACCGGCCTGTTCGGACGGGATTGAAGCGCATGTCGAAACAAACGATCAAGATTGCCGCCGTGGTGCTCTGCCTGGTCGCGCTCGCAGTGATCGTGCCGCGCGGCAATTCATTCGTGGTCCTGCTGGTGACGCGCGCACTGGCGTTCGCGATCCTGGCGATGAGCCTCGACATTCTGCTCGGCTTCACCGGGCTGGCCTCGCTCGGCCAGGCCGCCTATTTCGGCGTCGCCGCCTATCTCACCGCGATTCTCGCCAACCGCTACGGCTTCGGCCTGCATTGGGATTTCTGGCTGATGGTTCCCCTCGGCATGCTGACCGGCGCGGCGCTGGCGGCCATTTTCGGCCTGTTCGCGATCCGCGCCACCGGCACCTATTTCCTGATGATCACGCTGGCGCTGGGGCAATGCGTGTGGGGCCTCGCCTATCGCTGGAACTCGATGACCGGCGGCGACAACGGCATCACGATGAAGGGCGGCCGGCCGCAATTCGGACTCGACCTCACCAACGACGTCACCTTCTTCTATCTCGTGTTTGCGTTTTTTGCGGCGACGCTGGCTGCGCTTTATGTGCTGGTTCGCTCGCCGTTCGGCAAAAGCCTGCTCGGCATCCGCGAGCGCGAGCTGCGCATGAAGATCCTCGGCTACAATGTGTGGCTGCATAAATACGTCGCCTTCATCATCGCCGGCGCGTTCGGCGGTCTTTCGGGCGTGCTGTGGGCGCACACCAACGGCATCATAACGCCCGAGACGGTCGTGCTGACGACGTCGGTGGATGCGCTGCTGATGGTTGTGCTCGGCGGCGCCGGCACGCTGGTCGGCGCCGCGATCGGCTCCGCGATCGTGTTCGGCTTGCGGGAGTTCGGCAGCACGCTGGTGCCCTGGTGGCAATATGTGCTCGGCGCCGTGTACGTTCTGACCATTCTTTACTTGCCGATGGGCCTGATGGGAGTTCCGGAGCGCCTGCGGCAATGGCGTGCAACTCAGAAGAAACGCACTACGAAGAACTTGGCATCTGTGCCTTCTTGAATTGAGCCGGAAGGCGACGACAACAACGGAGGAACGACAATGACAAGCATCTTGAGAAAACGACTTGCTCCCGTGCTGATGGGGACCGCACTGGCCGCCGGCCTCGCTATGGCCGCTCCGGCGGGCGCGGAAGAGCTCCGCATCGGCTATCTCGCGCCGCTGACCGGCGGCCTCGCGCAGACCGGCATCGACATGCGCGATGGCTTCCAGCTCTACCTCGACGAGCATGGCGGCAAGCTCGGCGGCATGGACGTCAAGTTCATTATCGAAGACGAACAGGGCAAAGGCGACGTCGCCGTCATCAAGGCGAAAAAGCTGGTGCTGCAGGACAAGGTGCACATGTTCATCGGCGGCGTGCTGGCCTCGACCGGTTATGCGCTCGCGCCGGTCAGCACGGAAACGAAGACGATGTACATCCCGTCGATTCCGGCGGCCGACGACCTCACCCAGCGCCAGCTCAAGGACTTCCCGTATTTGATCCGCACCAGCTGGTCGAGCTCGCAACCCCATCATCCACTCGGCCAATGGGCTTGCGACCAGGGCTACAAGAAAATTACCACGATCGCGGCCGACTACGCCTTCGGCTACGAAGTGGTCGGCGGCTTCCAGAAGACGTTCGAGGACTGCGGCGGCAAGATCATCCAGAAGATCTGGCCTCCGCTCGGCACCAAGGACTTCGGCCCGTTCATCCCGACCATCAAGGCGGACGTCGACGCGGTGCTGTCGCTGATGGTGGGCCCGATGCCCGCACAATTCATCAAGCAAATGCGCGGCGCCGGCTTCAAGAAGCCGATCCTCGGCGGCGGCACCAGTTATGACGAATTCGTGCTGCCGTTCATGGGCGACGAAGCCATCGGCGACGTCTCCGCGCTGCACTACAGCGCGGCGCTCGACACGCCGAAAAACATCGCGTTCGTGAAGGCCTATCGCGCCAAGTTCGGCAAGGTGCCGTCGTATTACTCGGAGAATAACTACACCACCGCGCAGTGGCTGGACGAAGCGCTCAAGAAGGCCGGCGGCAAATTCCCCGGGCCGGAAGAGCTGATCAAGATCATGGTCAGCATCAAGCTCGACGCCGTGCGCGGGCCGGTATCGTTCGACGACATGCGCAACCCGATCCAGAACATCTACATCAAGAAGGTCGAGAAGAAGAAGATGTTCGGTTACGAAAAGGATGAGCTGTGGAACACGGTCATCAAGACCTACCCGAACGTCAGCCAGTTCTGGACGTACGGCAAAGAGAAGTTCCTGGCCCAGCCGGTCTACAACAAGGACTTCCCGCCCTGTAAGTTCTGCGAATAATCGAAGCCGCCGGAGCTCACAGCGGGCCCCGGCGGTTCTTTCTTTAAAGGCAAGTATTCCTTGAACACCGACACGACCATGAACGAACCGGCGCCGGTCCTTAAGCTCACCAATCTTTGCAAGAGCTTCGGCGGGCTGCAGGCCACGCGCGACGTCACGCTGCGCGTCATGCCGGGCGACCGCAAGGCCATCATCGGCCCGAACGGCGCAGGCAAGACCACTCTGTTCAATCTTATCACCGGCATCCATCCGGTGACGTCCGGGCAAATTCACCTGTTCGGGCAGGACGTGACCAATTGGCCGAGCCACCGGCGAACCGCGCTCGGCATGGCGCGCACGTTTCAGGTCACCAGCCTGTTTCCGAAACTCACCGTCATCGACAACGTGCTGCTGGCGATCGAAGGATTGCGCCCGACCAAATTCGTGATGTGGCGTTTCCAGTCGTCCTACAAGGACGTCTATGACAAGGCCCACACTTTGCTCGAACAGGCGGGCTTTCTCGACCGCAAGGATACAGAGGTGCGCAACCTGTCCCACGGCGAACAGCGCCAGCTCGAAATCGTGCTCGGCCTCGCCAGCAACCCGAAAATCCTGCTGCTCGACGAGCCGGCCGCCGGCCTTTCGTCCGGCGAGTCGACCGAAATGGCGCATTTTTTGATGAAGCTCGATCCGACGCTCGCCATCCTGCTGATCGAGCACGACATGGACGTCGTGTTCGACGTCGCCGACGAAATCTCCGTGCTGCATTTCGGCGAGCTGCTCGAGACCGGGACGCCGGAGCAGATCAAGCAGAGCACGCGCGTGCAGGAAATCTATCTGGGGACCGACTAGCACATGATCCCGAAAAGTGGGAACCGGTTTCCCGCCTTCGCGAAGCCCGCTTCGGCGGGCGAAGGAAGGTCGGATAAGATCATGCGCCAAGGGATATAGTTTCATGGCCATTCTCGAAGTCCAGGACATTCACACCTATTACGGCGACGCCTACGTTCTTCAGGGGCTGTCGCTGCAGCTTGAGCAAGGCCAGATTCTCGGGCTGCTCGGCCGCAACGGCGTCGGCAAGACGACGCTGGTAAATTCGATCGTCGGCTTCAACCCGCCGCGTCGCGGCAAGGTCGTGTTCAAGGGCGACGACATTACGCGCAAGGCCTCGTTCGAGACCGTGCGCAGCGGCATGGGCCTGGTGCCGCAGGGCCGCCGCGTATTTCCAACTTTGCATGTGGAAGAAAACCTGCTGGTCGCCGAGCGCAGTCCGGATCGCCATGGCTGGAATCTCGACCGCGTCTACAAATTATTTCCACGGCTGCACGAGCGCCGCTATCAGCGCGCCAAAACGCTCTCGGGCGGCGAGCAGCAAATGCTCGCGATCAGCCGCGCGCTGATGACGAACCCGGATTGCCTGATCATGGACGAGCCCTCGGAGGGCTTGGCTCCCATCATCATCCAGGGTCTCTGGGAAGCGATCAGCAAGCTTAGGGAAGATGGCCTCTCCATTCTGCTGGTCGAGCAGAACGCGCATCTCGCCCTCAAACTGGTCGATTACGTGCACGTGATGAGCAAAGGCAAGGTGGTCTATTCAGCCAAGCCCGAAGAGCTCAAGGCCAACGACGAGATCAAGTCGAGCTATCTCGGGATCTGACGGTCCACGCGCTGATGGGCAATCCGCGCATATTGCTGATGGACGAGCCATCCGAAGGTCTGGCGCCGCAGATCGTCGCCGAGGTGATGACCACCATCCGCAAATTGAAAGAAAGCGGGCTGTCGATCGTGCTGGTCGAGCAGAACCCCAAACTGGTATTCGACGTGGCCGACGACATCGTCATCCTCAACACCGGCCGCGTGGCGGTCGTCTCCACGCCGGCGCAATTGAACAAGGATGGCGTCGATCTAAGGCAGCATCTCGGGGTTTTCTGAGAATTTTCACGCATCAAGAGAGGCACGAAATGGCGATCTGGAACAAATACGCGAACACCGCGGCGCGCAAACACGGCAAGCCGGGGCGCGAGCAGCGGCCGAAAAGCGTGACCATCGACGCCCATACGCACATTGCGGTTCCAGAAGCCGGCCAATTCATCAAGCCGTATCTCGATGTCTCCACCATTCCGTTGGCGCATTTCGCGTCGGCCGAGACCAAGGAAATCAACACCAAGCAGGAAGGTGATATCCGCGGCTGCATGACCGGCTACGACGAGCGCTTTGCCATTATGGACAAGATGGGCGTCGATCAGCAGCTGGTGATGCCGCCGCCGCCGCAGTGCTATCACACGGTGGCGCTCGAATACGCGGTACCGGCCGCGCGCATGATCAATGACGGCGTCGCCGAATTCGTCTCGAAGCACAAGGATCGTTTCATCCCCTGCGGCACGGTGCCGATGCAGGACGGCCCGGAGGCGGCCAAGGAACTTGAGCGCTGCATGAAAACGCTCGGCTTCAAGGGCGTCGAAATCCTCACCAATGTCGCCGGCAAGGAATTGTCCGATCCCACCTTCGCACCGTTCTGGAAGAAGGCCGAGGAGCTGGGTGCACTGGTCATCATTCACCCGAATGGATTCACCGAAGGCCAGCGGCTGTCACGCTTCTACTTCAACAACATCATCGGCAATCCGTTTGAGACCACGCTCGCTTTGCACTATCTGATTTTCGATGGCGTGCTGGAGCGGCATCCGAAACTGAAAATCTTCGCCATGCATGGCGGCGGCTATCTTGGCGCCTATTCCGGCCGCATCGATCACGCCTGGGGCGCGCGCTCGGACTGCCAGGCCAATCTGCCGAAGCCGCCGACCAGCTATCTCAAACAGGTTTATGTCGACACCGTGGTGTTCACGCCGTTGCAACTCGAATCGCTGGTGAAAACTTTCGGCCTCGACCACGTGATCATGGGAACGGATTATCCGTTCGACATGCTGGAATACGATCCGATCGGTCATATCAATTCGGTCGTAAACTTCGACGACAGCACGCGCGCGGCGCTCGCCGGTGGCAACGCCAAGAAGATGCTGGGGATGAAGTGACCGCCACTCAGGCGTAAAGAAAATCCAGCACCGCGGTTTCCGCGATCACGGCCGCGTCGGAATTATGCTTTCCGGCGCGGGCTTTCTCTTCCTGCGTTTGCGTCGCCTGCAGATAGGCGCCGAGATGGCGCGCGCGTTCGATGATGCGATAATTTTCCGGCAGCCGCGCCGTCTCGTAACGCTTGAGCGCGCTTTCGACGTCTGATTCTACTTGCAATGCCCCGACCAGCGTCGCCGCATCGTCCGCCGCCTTGGAGACTCCGGCGGCCACATGCGGACGCGCGACGAAAGCCGCGTCGCCGGCAATCGCCACCCGTCCAAACGCCATGCGCGGGGATTCGAGATCGTAAATCGGCTGCAGGATCGGTTCTTCAATCAATCGGACAATTTGCCGGAACTGCGGCGCCAGCAGCCGTTCGGCGTCGGCGCGCATCTCCGCGATTGCATCACGATGAATTAGCGGCGGCGGAATCGAGATCGCATGGGTTTTGCCCTGCTCGTCGGTGAGCAGCCATTGCAGTTTCGTCTTCTCGTCCGCCGGCCGGTACCACACCACGTTGAAGCGGCGGTGGCCCGGCCGCAGATCGTTGTCCGGCCCCGCCACCGGATAGCCAAGAAACTGTTCGCCCGGCGGCAGACCGAACGACATGAATTCGAACAGGTCGCGATGCGTGTCCGGCGGAATGGCGTCTTCCGCGATCAGCGCCCGCCATGCGGTATAGCCGGCATAGAGCGGCGTCACCTCCGGCAAGCATTGCTGGCGCACGGTCGAGCGGATGCCGTCGGCGCCAACCAGAAGATCCGCCTCGATGGTTTCACCATCGGAAAAATGCGCCACCACCGCGCTTGGCGTTTGCGTGACTTTGGCGAGCCCGCGGCCGCGATGGTAGTGCTCCGGCGGAAAGGCGTCGCGCAGCAGCCGGTAAACGCGTTCCCAGGCCGTGAACACCTGCGGGCATTCGATCTCTTCGCTCAGGCGCCCTTGCGCGTCGATGATCTTGCGGGTGGTGATCTGGACGCCGAGCGCGGAGGTCTCGAGCCCCAGCCCACGCAACCGTTCAATCAGCTCCTGTTGGGCAACGATCCCGGCGCCGCGGCCGGACAGCTCGCTTTCCACCCGCTCGTAGATATCCACTGCCCATCCGGTCCGGCGCAGCAAAAGCGCGCTCAAGAGGCCGCTCATCGAGCCGCCAATGACCACCGCACGCCCTGCCCGAGACCCAGCCAATTGATCTTCCTCAATCTTTCAGTTTACGGAAATATGCTATATATGACGGCAAATAGCACCGGAGGAATTCCCATGGCTCTCACCATGCTCGATAAAGCCGCCGAGAAGAAGGACAAGTCGCAGTGGCCGGCGGACATCGCCGCCGAATTCGAGCGCGAGGCTAAGAAGCCGAACCCCTGCGTCGGCTCCACGCTGTTGTCGGAGACCGACCGCACCCGCGTCTGGATCATCCGGCTCGCCCCCGGCGAGCGCATCGGGTTCCACCGCCATGTGCTGGATTATTTCTGGACCTCGGTGAGCGGCGGCCGCGGCCGGCAGCATGTGAATGACGGCACCACGGTCGAATATTCCTATCAGCCGGGCGAGACGCGCCACGAGACTTACGGCGTCAACGAATTCAAGGTGCACGATCTGGAAAATCTCGGCGACCGTGAAATGGTGTTCATGACCGTCGAGTTCAAAGACAGCGCCAATAAGCCGATGCAACTGCCGGAGGGCGTGCGGCCGCAAGCCGCAGCCGCCTGACCGATCGTTTCGAGTTGCGCCCACCTTTGGGTTTGATGGCCCGGCGGCGGGCGTTTCATTTTGTCCCGCAAGAAAAGTTCACAAGTCAAGGTTCGGTTGACCGATCAACAGGCTAGCCAAGCCGGTGACCTTCCTGCAAACTGCCGCGCAATGTTCCGGATACATCTCCGGCTAAAAGAAACGTGAGTTCAGAGGGGAAACAAGTCCGGCACGTCAAGCGATTGCGCCGGGTGTGAGTGTATGGATATTTCCTGGGATCTGTTGCTCAATGCGATAGCCGCGGGCCTTTTGCTCGGCGGCTTCTACGCGGCGGTCACCGCCGGCGTGTCGATTTCGTTCGGCATGCTCGACATCGTCAACATCGCGCATCCGGCCTTTGTCATTCTCGGTTCCTACCTCGCTTATTTCATCAACATCAATTACGGCCTCGATCCGATCCTGGTCAGCATTCTGATGCTGCCGTTCTTCTACGCGCTCGGGGCTTCGGTCTATCAGGTCTATTATTTGTCGTTTGAAAAACGCGGGCAGGAAGCGCTGCGCGGCTTGGCCTTTTTCTTCGGCCTGTTGTTCGTCACCGAAGTGTCGCTGATCCTGGTGTTCGGCGTCGACTATCGTTATGTCGAGGCCGCCTATATCGGCCCAAGCCTGCATATCGGCATTGTCGACTTTCCGCTGCGCATGCTGGTGCCATGTCTGGCGGCGCTGGCGCTGTTCATCGGAATCCAGCTCATCATCACGCGCACTTTCATCGGCCGCGCCATCATGGCGGTGTCGCAGGACCAGATGGCGCTGCAACTGATGGGCGTCGATCCGATCCGCATCAAACGCATCGCCTTCGGCATCTCGATTGCGACCGCCGCGGTGGCCGGCGCGCTGCTTATCATCATCCAGCCGGTCGAGCCCTCGGTCGGGCGCGAATATATCGGCCGCGTGTTTGCCATCTGCGTTCTCGGCGGGCTCGGCAGCATGCCCGGCACGCTGATCGCGGCCATGCTGCTCGGCGTGGTCGAGAGCATCACGGCTACCTTTTACGGTCCGTCATGGGCGCCAGCGGTGGCGTTCGGCTTTCTCCTGCTCACGCTCGCCTTCCGGCCGGCGGGACTATTGGGACGGTGACCTCGGTGAACACGGCGAAATTTTCACTCATAACGATCGCAGCCGGCGCCGTGGTCATGGCCTTCGCGCATTGGGTGCACGTCGATTATCTATTCTTCGCCAGTTACACGATCCTGCAATTCATCGTGCTGGCGACCGCCTGGAATATTCTCGGCGGCTATTGCGGCTATGTGAATTTCGGCTCGGCCGCCTTCTTCGCAATGGGCGCCTACGCCTCCGTCTTCATGCACAAGTTCTATCCGCTGCCGGTTCCCGTGCTGATCCTGATTAGCGCCATTGTGTCCGGCATCGCCGGTTTCGGCATGGGTTATCTGACCTTGCGGCTGCGCGGCTCGTTCTTCGCCATCGCAACGCTGGCGCTCGCCGTGGTGCTGCAAACCCTGGTGGTCAACTGGGACTATGTCGGCGGCTCGCGCGGCGCCTACATAATCCGTCCGGAGGAACTCGAATTCGCCGGCATCACGATCAACTACATCGAATATTTGTTCGGCCTGATGCTGCTGCTGACGGTGATCGCGTTGATCACCGCGCGCACCATCGAGCGCTCCCAACTCGGCTTTGGCTTTGCCACCATTCGCGACGACGAGTTGGCGGCGGAAGCTTCCGGCGTTCCCACGCTGCGCTTGAAGTTGATCGCCACCACCATTTCCGGCGCTTTCATGGGCATGGCCGGCGCGCCGTTCCCCTACTATATCGGCTATCTGCAACCGTCGTCGGCCTTCGGCCTCGAATACGCGGTCAATTCGATCGCCATGCCGATGATCGGTGGCACCACCAGCTGGATCGGGCCGCTGGTCGGCGCCATTCTACTCGGCTCCGCGCAGCAATATGCCACGGTGACGATCTCCTCGGCGGTCAATCTGTTGATCGTAGGCCTCATGCTGGTGGCCTTCGTCATCATCGCACCCAACGGCCTGGTCGGACTGGTGCAGGGATGGCGGCGCGCCTGGAGGAAGCCATGACCGCGCTTCTCCATGTCGACAATATCTCCAAGCGGTTCGGCGGCTTTGTCGCGCTCGACGGCATCGATCTCGAGGTGCAGCCGGGCGAGCGGCTCGGGCTGATCGGACCGAACGGGTCGGGCAAAAGCACGCTGGTCAATTGCATCTGCGGCACGCTGCAAAACGAGAGCGGCACCGTGCGCTTCGACGGCCACCTCATCGACGGCCTTGCCGCCCACCAGCGCACGCATCGCGGCGTCGCGCGCAGCTTCCAGCTGCCGCGCCCGTTCCACAGCATGAACCTCGCCGACAATCTGCGCATTCCCCTGCTCTACACCGTGCATGCGCGCCTGGGGGGGCTGCTGCGCTCGGCCGGTGAACTCGACTCGCGCTGTCACGAACTCCTCGAAATGGTCGGGCTTGCCAAGAAAGCCAAGCAGATGCCGCGCGATCTCACCCAGGTCGAGATGCGCAAGCTCGAGCTGGCGCGCGCCATGGCGGCGGAGCCGAAATTGCTGATTGCCGACGAATCCATGGCCGGCCTGTCGCATTCGGAAATCGAGGACATCCTGGCGCTGCTGGTGCGGCTCAACGAACGCGGCATCACCATCATTCTGATCGAGCACATCATGAGCGCGGTGATGAGCTTTTCGCAGCGCCTGGCGGTGCTGGTGTCCGGCAAGAAAATCGCCGATGGCAAGCCGGAAGACGTGGTGCGCGATCCTGAAGTAGTGAGGGCTTATCTTGGCCAGTAGTAGCCTCACCATCGAGAGCGTGCACGCCGCCTACGGCGCGGTGCGGGTGATCGAGGACATCTCGATCAAGGTCAAGGCCGGCGAGACGGTGGTCCTGCTCGGCACCAACGGCAACGGCAAAAGCACATTGATGAAATGCATCATGGGCATCGTTAAGCCCGTCGCCGGCAGCATCGTCGCGGAAATCGACGGCGAGAAGCACGACCTGGTCGGCATGCCGACCGAGCAGATCGTCGATCTCGGCATCGCGCTGGTGCCGGAAGGCCGCCGGCTGTTCCCGAAATTGACCGTGGAAGAGAACCTGCTGCTCGGCGCGTTCCGGCCCAAGGCGCGCGCCCAGATCAAGCGCAATATGGAATTCTGCTGCGAAATTTTTCCGCACCTGGCCGAGCGGCGCAAGCAGCTTGCCGGCAGCATGAGTGGTGGCGAACAGCAGATGCTGGCGCTGGCGCGCGCATTGATGCTGGCGCCGCGCATTTTGCTGGTGGACGAGCCCTCGGTTGGTCTCGCACCGCTACTGGTCGCCCGCACCATCGACGCCATCAAGCAGCTCAAGGACCACTATCAGCTCACGGTGCTGATGGCGGAACAGAATTTCACCCAGGCCATTCGCATCGCCGATCGCGGCTATGTGATCGTGCACGGCAAAATCGCCTTTGAAGGCCGTTCCGCCGACGAACTCAACAATAACGATTTGATCCGGCAGTTTTATCTGGGGATGTAAAAAAATGGCGCGGGATTTCTCCCGCGCCGCTTTATTTTCGAAACGCGAAGCTTGTTAAATCACTTCGCCTTCTCGTAAGGATAGACCACCTTGCCGGTCGCGATAGCTGCCGGCGTCAGTATGGTCTGGTAGGACATGCCGCGCCAAGTCTCCAGGCCGGCGCCTTCCTTGATGCCGTGATACTGCACCTGCATCATGCCGGACTTGGTCCACTCGCCGCCCGGACCGTAGGCCCAATCGCCCATGATGGTCTTGAACGTGGTCTTGCGCAGATATGCGGCGATTTTGTCGTCGTCGAGGCTCTTGGCGCCGTTGACCGCATCGCCCAGCACGCTGATATAGGCGTAGCCCCAGCCGCCGAGATAGTAGCCGAGCGGATCAACCTTCGCGGCGGGAGCCAGCTCCTGGTACTTCTTGAAGAAGGCCGCGGCCGGCGCCATCATTTTTTCGGTCGGCACCCAAGTCTCGTAGTTCACGAAACCGTTGAGCTTGGGGCCGAGCTTGTTCTTGAACACGGTGGCCTGCAAGCCGACCATGGCCCCGCCGATGATCTTGGGCTTGTAGTTGGCTTCATTGACCGCTTGGACCATGTTGACCGAACTGAGCGGATAGGAGCACACGATGACGATATCGGCGTTCGAAGCCTGCATCGCGCGCACGATCGGCGAGAGATCGGGCGTGTTAAACGGGAAGCTCTTGTCATAGACGATCTTGACACCGAAGGTCTTGGCGTTCTCACGCGCACCCTCGCAAGCGTTTTGCGAAAATTCTGCGTCCTCGAAGGTCAATGCGACAGTCGTGGGCTTCGGATTTTGTTGCATCGCGATCTGGAACAAGCCCTCGGTGAACGAAGGCTTGGTCTTCGGTCCGGTCGGCAGCACCGCGAAATATTTCGGATATTTGAACGGGGCGTTCACGTCGAGCGCGAACAAGCTGATGAAGGTCTTTTTCTTCTGGATGATGACCGGCATGGCGGGCGCCACCATGTTGGTCGCATAGCCGCCGAGCACCAGGTCCACTTTGTCGATATCGAGCAGCTTGGTGTAAATGCCCGGCACCGTCGAGGGATTGGACTGGTCGTCGTAATAGATGAGCTTGACCGGACGGCCGAGCAGGCCGCCCTTGGCGTTGGTCTCTTCTTCCCAGATCTTCATGCCGAGCAGGGCCTGCTGACCGTTCGGTCCGAGCGGACCGGTCTGCGCCATGCTGAAGCCGATCTTGATCGGCTCCTTGGTCTGGGCGGCGGCGCTTCCAACGAACATCGCGCAGGCCGCAAGGGCGGCGGTTGCCCCCGCGATGCCGGCCAATGTCCGGGACTTGAAGTGATGCAACATATTGTCTCCTCCCGATGGTTTCATTTTTTTTAGATAGCCGATAATGCCAGCGCAGGGCGCATTGGTCCACCCGCGAATTGGTCCGTAAACGCTAGCCATGACCGGGACTTTTGCGGCAGTTTAAGCCCAATCGAGCGGCCCACGCTAGTGGGCTGCCCGGGGAGGTGGGCGCCCTAAACCCCTTCGACCATGATGGTTTCGACTTCGCCGGCCCCGCTGCGCCGGAAGGCCGCGGCCTTGTCGTATTCGGGCGATTTGAAACAGGCGGCACCCTCCTCCAGCGTCGGGAATTCAATCACGATGAAACGGCTGAATTTGTCTGGCCCCTCCATGATCTGAAACCGTCCACCGCGCGCCAGCACCTTACCGCCGAACTTGGCGATGATGCCGGGCACCAGGTCGGTGTATTTTTTGTATTCGACCGGATCGTTGATCTTGGAACGTGCAACCCAATAAGCCGGCATGTTTTCTCTCCTGGACAGTGTCGTTACGGTGATTGAGACTGAGTTCAATCTATCCCGCAAACATCGGTTATAGCGAAATGCCGCGCAAGATCGTCGACATCTCGGTGCCGCTCGAAAACGATGTGGCCGCCGATCCGCCGGGCTACGGTCCCTCGATCGAATATCAGACCCACCGGCAGACCGCGCCCGACGTGGTAAAGTTCTTTCCCGGCCTGACCGAAAACGATCTGCCCGATCGCGAGGGCTGGGCGATCGAATGGATCAGACTTTCGACCCACTGCACCACCCATCTCGACGCGCCCTATCATTTCGCCACCACCATGGATGGCGGCAAGCGCGCCATCACCATCGACGAGGTGCCGCTGGAATGGTGTTTTCAGCCGGCTGTGAAGCTCGATTTCCGCCATTTCGCCGACGGCTATGTGGCGAGCGCCGCCGACGTCGAGACGGAGCTCAAACGCATCGGCCACACGCTTTCACCGCTTGAAATCGTGGTGATGAACACCAGCGCAGGGCGCGCCTATGGACGCCCCGACTATGTCGCCAAGGGCTGCGGCATGGGCCGCGAGGCGACGCTCTATCTGCTCGAACGCGGGGTGCGCGTGACCGGCACCGATGGCTGGAGCTGGGACGCGCCATTCGTCCACACCAAGCAGAAATACGCCGAGACCCATGACGCCAAACTGATCTGGGAGGGCCACCGGGCCGGCCGCGAGATCGGCTATTGTCATATCGAGAAACTGCATAATCTCGAGGCATTACCGGCCAAGGGCTTTATGGTGAGCTGCTTTCCGGTGAAAGTACGCGGCGGGTCAGCCGGCTGGACCCGGGCGGTGGCTATCATTGATTAGAAGATTTGCATTGATGCTTGATTGCCCACCGTGCCGGGCGATAGCATCCAGGCCACAATAACAAGGCCGGTAACCTGCCGGTCAAAAACGCACCATCAGGGGAGGATTCACGTGGACAGACGTCATTTTGTCGCCGGTAGCGCCGCTGCAGCAGCTGCTCTCACCGTTCATCCAGCGTTCGCGCAGGACGCCTATCCGTCCCACGCCATCAGCATGATCAATCCGTTCCCGCCGGGCGGGGCCGCCGACGTGGTCGGCCGCCCGCTCGCCGCGGCGCTGGAGCCGATCGTCAAACAGCCGGTCGTAATCGACACCAAGGCCGGCGCCGCCGGCGCGGTCGGCGCGCAGGTTGCCGCCAATGCCAAGCCCGACGGCTACACTTTGCTGCTGCACATCACTTCGATCTCGGGCTTTGCCGAAGTCGACAAACTGTTCGGCCGCCAGGTTAAATTCACCAACGCAGATTTCATCCCGATCGCGCGCTTCGTCGCCGATCCCTGTGTGATGCTGGTCAATGACCAGCAGCCCTACAAGACGCTCAAGGAATTGACCGATGACGCCAAGAAGCGGCCGGACGAAATCATCTTCTCATCCTCCGGTCTTTATGGCGCCCTGCACATCCCGACCACGCTGTACATGAAAGCGGCCGGCGGTCTGAAGCTGCGCCATCTGCCGACCAACGGCGGCGGCCCGGCGCTCACCGCCTTCCTCGGCAACAATTCGCAAGTGCTGGTGTCGTCGATCTCCGCTTCGCTCGCGCAGATCAAAGCCGGCAAGGCGAAGCCGCTCGCCTTGTTTGGCGCCACGCGCTCGAAGGCGCTGCCCGATGTGCCGACCATGAAGGAGCTCGGCTACAACATTGAATATTATCTCTGGGTCGGCCTGTTCGCGCCCAAGGGGACGCCAGCCAATGTGGTGACCTATCTGCGCACCAATGTCGGCAAGGCCGTGCACACCGATCTGTTCAAGACCGCGATCAGCAATCTCGGTCAGGAACTCGGCTACCAGGATCAGCCGGAATTCGCCAAATTCTGGGATGCCGACGCCAAGACCATCGAGGCCG
Organism: Pseudolabrys sp.; assembly: GCA_009694265.1. GTDB lineage: Bacteria > Pseudomonadota > Alphaproteobacteria > Rhizobiales > Xanthobacteraceae > Pseudolabrys. The sequence continues at coordinate 1,202 of SHVM01000057.1, read as the reverse complement.
CCGTCCGCGACATCGGCCGCGTACAGGGATAACGGAGCGATCGCTCCACGTTAATAATGCCGCGCGTCACCTTGGGTGCTCGCGCGGCTTTCATCTAAAAAAATTATGGGAGGCGCACATGGATCGCCGCACATTCGTCATCGGCACCGCCACATCCGCCACCGCGCTCGCGGCCGGACCGGCCTTCGCGCAAGACGCTTTTCCCTCGCATGCGGTCACGATCATCAACGCATTTCCGCCCGGCGGCCTCAACGACCTCGTGACGCGGCCTTTCGCTTCGGCGCTCGAGCCGGCTCTCAAACAGCCGGTGGTGGTCGAGACCAAGGCGGGCGCAGCAGGGCAGGTTGGCGCACAGGTTGGCGCCAGCGCCAAACCGGACGGCTACACGCTGCTGTCGCACAACAACGGAATTTCCGGCTACGAGGAAGTCGATAAGTTGTTCGGGCGACAACCCAAGACCACTCGCTCCGATTTCATTCCGCTGGCGAGACTGGTTGCCGACCCTGTCCTGGTTCTTGTTAATGACCAGCAGCCCTACAAGACACTCAAGGAGTTTCTCGACGACGCCAAAAAGCGTTCGGAGGCGATCGTCTACAGTTCGGGCGGACTCTACGGCGCGAGCCATCTGCCGGTGGCGCTGCTCGAAAAAGCCACCGGGATTCCGAAGCTCCGGCACTTGCCTACCAATGGCGGCGGGCCGGCCATCACCGCTCTGCTCGGCAACAACGCACAAGCGAGCACGCAGACCGTCTCAGCCTCGCTCCAACACGTCAAAGCCGGCAAGCTGCGTCCGCTCGCGTCATTCGGCGGCACTCGTTCGAAAGCGTTGCCCAATGTGCCGACCCTGAAGGAGCTCGGCTATAACGTGGAATACTATCTGTGGGTCGGCATCTTCGCGCCGAAAGGCACGCCCGCTAGTATCGTGACTACTTTGAACGGCGCGATTGAGAAGGCCGCAAATTCGGATCAGTTTAAGATTGCCATGACCAATGCCGGTCTGGAGCTCGCTCATCTCAACGCGGCCAACTTCGCCAAGTTCTGGGCGGAGGATGCTAAACGCTCCGATGAGGCGGTGAAATTGATCGGCCGTGTCGGGTAGCGGCTCCCCTCCCCCGCGAAGTGCGGGGAGAGGCCGGTTCCTATGATGCAAAGCGAGTGATGGAATGAACCTTCGTGCGGATCACGTTGCGGGCGCCGCATTC
>SHVM01000056.1 GCA_009694265.1 Pseudolabrys sp. | reverse complement strand
CCTGAAAGAAGCACAGATCGTCATCGAGCAATGGCGAAAGCACTACAACACAGTCAGGCCGCACTCATCGCTCGGATATCGACCACCGGCGCCACAGACGATGAGCCCGTTCCTGACACCGCTAGATCAGGCCGCGCAAGTGCAATAGTCTCTCCATCGCGCTGGTATAAAAAATCCGTCAGGTCAGCTCGTAACGGGCTTGCGCAAAAGCTCTCGTCACACCCGGTGTCGGGTGACAAAATCGGCGCAGCGCCGGTTTTGCCCGCGATCATGCTGGCGGTATGGACAGCCGTGTTGGCGACGGTGCGCAGCCCGGGCGCGAAGCTGATGGCGCGGGCGACCTAGAAACGGCTGGACAGCTTGGCATAGACGTCACCGGCGCTGTCGTAGAAAATACTCCGGTTTGACGCCGCTTCGAGCGCGCCGCTTGGCGGATCGCGCCGGTGATCTGCGGGGCGGCATGGGCGGTAGCGAAATTGATGGCCATCGGGTTGCGCCTTGCAAATAACGCAGCTGCTAAGCGCCTTAAATCGATGCGCGAGCCCTGTTGACCATGGGAAATTATGGTAAATGAATCGTAAACGGCGGGAGTATGCGCCTACCCGCATCAGCATTTTTCCGGAGGCAAGGGATGTCCGAGACAATCCAGCGGCACAAGCGAGGCGGCCTCTATTTCGAGGATTTCGAGGTCGGCAAGCTGTACGAGCACCCCCTCACCCGCACCGTCACCCAGATGGACAATATGTTGTTCTCCAACATGACGCTCAACCCGCAGCCGCTGCACATCGACCGCCACTTCTGCGAGACCGAGACCGAGTGGGGCCAGCCGCTGATGAATTCGCTGTTCACGCTCGGCCTGATGATCGGCATTCAGGTGTCCGACATGACGGTCGGCACCACAATCGCCAATCTCGGCATGAGCGACGTGAAATTCCCCAATCCGCTGTTTGAGGGCGACACGGTGAATTGCACCACGCAAGTCGTGAGCAAGCGGGCGTCGAAATCGCGTCCCGGCGCCGGCATCGTCGAATTCCATCACAAGGCCTTCAAGCAGGACGGCACGCTGGTGGCCGAATGCCATCGCCAGGGTTTCATGGTCATGCGGCCGAAATGATGCGGTCGCTCCTGTTCGTTCCCGCCGATGGCGGGCCTAAGCTAGACAAGGCGATGGCGAGTGGCGCCGACGCTGTCATTATCGATCTCGAAGATTCGATCACTCCCGAGCGCAAGGTTGCTGCGCGCGCCTCCGCGCTGGAATTTCTCAAAAGAACCGGCGCCAAGAAAGAGCGTCCTCGCATCCTGGTGCGTATCAATGGGCTCGACACCGGCATGACCGATGCCGATCTCGACGCCATTGTGCCGGGCCGGCCCGACGCTGTCGTGTTTCCGAAAGCGGAAGGCGGGCCAAGCGTCGTGCAGCTCGACGGCAAGCTCGCCGCGCGCGAAGCCAAAGCCGGATTGCCCAAGGGCTCCATCAAGATTCTGGCGCAAGCCGTGGAATCCGCCGCCGGACTGTTCGCCGCCGGCACTTTCCGCGATGTGAGCCCGCGCCTGATCGGGATGACCTGGGGTCCGGAGGATCTTTCCGCCGAACTCGGCGCCGAAGCCAACCGCGATGAACATGGCATGCTCACCGAGCCCTACCGCCTAGCGCGCAATATATGTCTCTATGGCGCCGCGGCGGCCAAGCTCCCGGCGATCGAGACGGTCTATGTGGATTTCCGCAATACCGAGGGCTTGCGGCGCGATACGCAAGACGCCCGCCGCGATGGATTCACCGGCCGGCTGGCGATTCACCCTAGCCAGGTGCCGGTGATAAACGAAGTGTTCACACCCAGCCCCGAGCAGATCGAAAAAGCGAAAATGGTCGTTGCGGCCTTTGCCGCGCAGCCCGGCGCCGGCGCGGTCGGCATCGACGGCAAGATGTATGACCGCCCGCATCTGGTGCGGGCGCAACACCTGCTCGACAGCGTCAAGCGCTAGTCATTTCTTGTCGTAAACCTTGCCCGGATCGAAGGTCTTGCCGCCGTCGCGGAATTCAAGCGTCACGCTGCCGGCCTTGCCGAGCGGAACCGCGCGATAAAAACACGCGCGCCGTCCAGTGTGGCAGGCGCCGGGGCCAAGCTGCTCAACCTTGAGCCAGAGCGCATCCTGATCGCAATCGACGCGCAATTCGGCCACGCGCTGGATGTGGCCGGACGTTTCGCCCTTCTTCCACAGCCGTTTGCGCGAGCGGCTGTAATACCAGGCCTCGCCGCTTTCGATTGTTTTGCGCAAGGCCTCGGCGTTCATATGCGCGACCATCAGCACGTCGCCGGACTTAACGTCGGTCGCGACCGCGGTGATCAGGCCATCGGCGTCGTATTTCGGCGCGAAGGCCAAGCCTTCTTCGATTTCGGTTTGCGATTTGTCGGACATAGCCAAACCCGTCATTGCCGGGCTTGACCCGGCAATCCATCGTAAGAATTTACGCGTTGAAACGCAGTATGGATGCGCGGGTCAAGCCCGCGCATGACAACTTTTGTTACCGCTGGCCGCCGCGCAGCATGGTCATGAACCGCACCTGCTCGTTGGCGTCCTCGCGGAATGCGCCAGCGAAATGCGTGGTCAGCGTCAGCGCGCCAGGCTTCTCCACCCCGCGCAGCGACATGCACATATGCTCGGCCTCGATCATCACCGCGACGCCGCGCGGTTTCAATATCTCGTCGATCGCGGTCGCCACCTGCGAGGTGAGATGCTCCTGCGTCTGCAAGCGCCGCGCGTAGACATCGACCAGGCGCGCCAGCTTGGAAAGCCCCACCACCCGCTCCACCGGCATATAGGCGACATGCGCCTTGCCGTAGAACGGCATCATGTGGTGCTCGCAATGCGAATTGAACGTGATGTCCTTGACCAGCACGAAGTCGTCATAGCCACCGGTCTCGCTGAAGGTGCGGTCGAGCACTTCCACCGGGCATTCGCGATAGCCCTGATAGATTTCCTCATAGGCGCCGATCACGCGCTTGGGCGTCTCGATCAGGCCTTCGCGGCTCGGATCGTCGCCGGCATAGGCGATCAGCGTGCGCACGGCGGCTTCCGCCTCGTCGCGCGACGGGCGCGGCTCGACCGGCGCGGGCGCTGCCCGCACATGCTCGGACAAACCCTGCTTCGGCCACGGCGTTACAATTGTATTTTTGGCGTCCATTGACGGTCTCTCCGTTCGACCGGCACTCACCCCTAAGGGCTGCACCGGGAGTGTCACCGGGGTGGCCGCGCCGGTATGACGCCGCATTCCCATTCGGCATGGCTGTATTCGCCATACCTGATGCGAGAACCCCTTCTCGCGCCATCGGGTCATCACCTATATATTCGTTTGCAGGACGTAAGCAATCCGCAGGCCGGGAAAAACGATAAAACCTCAATGCTTAATGACGTTTACAACAGCCGGATCCTGGACCTGGCGGGCAATATCCCCCGCCTGGGGCGGCTGGCCGCGCCCGATGCCTCAGCCACCGCCCATTCCAAGCTGTGCGGCTCGACCGTCACCGTCGACGTCAAGATGGACGGCCCGCTGGTGTCGGATTTTGCCCATGATGTGAAAGCCTGCGCGCTCGGCCAGGCCTCGTCCTCGATCATGGCCCGCCATGTGGTCGGTTCGAATTCCGCCGAATTGCGTGAGCTGCGCGAGACCGTGCGCAAAATGCTCAAGGAGAACGGCCCGCCGCCGTCCGGCAAATGGGCCGAGATCGCGGTGCTCGAGCCGGTGCGCGACTATAAGGCGCGGCACGCTTCGACGCTGCTCACCTTCGATGCGGTGGTGCAGGCCGTCGATGCGATCGAGGCCAAGCGGGCATAACTACTGCGCGGCGGCCAAGCCGCCGGTCTTCTTCTCCGGCAACTCGGCGCGATCGCCGCCGGCTTTTCCGCAACTCGCCGCGAGCCGCGGCAAATTCTGCTGCGCGCCGGTATTGCCGAGGCGGATGACGGTCACCATGCCGTCACTCTCGGTCTCGATCACCATCGAATGATTGCCGGCCGAGGCAAAGGCGCCGATCAGCGCAGCCGGCACCGCGCCAGTGGCGTAGGTGACGAGTTCGCCCTGTTCGCTGTGGCGCTTGGACGCGGCCAGCTTGAGCCGCACCGTCGAGGCGCCGACCCGTAGAGTGATCTTGCCAAGCTTTGCGGGCAATGGCGTAAGATCGGCGCTGTGTCGGCGTTCGACATAGCTCACATCGTAGCCCGCGCTGCCTTCGCCGCAAGCCACGACGAGATCGAAACTGCCGATGTGGTCGCCTTCGACGGTCAACGGATGGCGGCGCGCCAGCGACGCCACGCCGGCGCGGTCGACCATGGCCCAGCGCCGCTCGCTGATCGGCGAAGCCTGCAAGCGATTGATTTTTCCGTCGGTCACGCGCGGAACAGGCTGCGGCGCCGCCGCCGGCGGCGGCGAAGCCGCAAGAGTTGCCGCAGTGGGCGCGCGTGCCTCGTCGGTCGCGAGCCGCGTGCGGTGCAATTCATCCTGCGTCATGGCATGCATCGGTTCCCACGGCGGGATGCGCAGCGCCAAATCGAGCAGATCGATGGAGGCGCCCATTTCGGTTGTGTATTGCGCCAGCCGCCCAATATCGCGCTGAACCAGAACGAGATCCTCGGCCGAATAGTTCGCCGCGGTCGGATCTTCGCGGCGGTCGCCGAGCCAAATCTGATGCACCCTCACGCGCGCCTCGGGCGGCACATTGCGGTTCAGGCCGCCGAGCAGCAAGAAAGCACACATCGAGTCGCATGCCGCATGCGGCGAAAGGACGGCGCGGGCCTTGCCGCGCTCCGTGATGCCAAGATCGATCGTGCGGCCGACTGTCGTGGAGAGTGCGCGGCGGCGGATTTCCCGGCCGAGCGCGATGGCGCCGAGCACCGAGCCGCCGTCGGAATCGAGCACCACGGTCGCCATGCTGAGATCGTGACCTTGCGCGAAAAGTTTAAAATCGCGTGGCGTATCGGCAGTGATGGAGCCGGTCGCCGAGATCCAGACTTTGCATGTTGTGCCGCAGGCGTCGGCCGGTCCTTGCAGCCGCAGCTCAAAGCGCATCGGCAACGCGCGATCAGGCACCCCTGCCGTCGCCGGCAATAGAAATCCGGGCGCTGCAAAAGCAAGCGCAACGGCAAACCTAAGGGAGCGAAGCATCCTTCCCCCTTCTGGCCGCCGAGCCCCTCCTTATTGTTGACCGTGGTTTTCCACGCTTCTGGGCTTAGGCGGCTTTTAGAACCCCGAACGCGTCAAATTTAGTAAGCGCCTGGATTCGGGTCTAGTGTAAAAAGGTCGCTATCGGTCACCGAATATGTGCAAAACCTGAGCAGGTTCCGCGCGATGGAACTTTCTTGAACCTTCGATGCCGGACATGAGCGAACAGCAGACCCCATCAAGCGGAATTGCGCTTCTGCCGCGGCTGGCCGGGCGCGGACTGGTGACGCTTTATCGCTACACTTTGGCGCCGCTAATCGGTCCGCGCTGCCGGCATCTGCCAAGCTGTTCGGAATATGCCGACGAAGCGCTCACGCGATTCGGCCTGTGGGCCGGTGGATGGATGGCGCTCGCACGCATCCTGCGTTGCTGGCCCTGGGGCACGCATGGGTTAGATTTCGTACCGGCGGATGTGCCGCCCGGCGCACGCTGGTGGATGCCGTGGCGCTACGGGCGGTGGCGCGGGACGAATGAAACGGCGCCGGGATGAGCGCGCGCGGCAGCCGAATTCTCATGGCGGTGATCGCGCTGAGTGCGCTGGCGTCGGTTTTGTTTGGATTGCGCAGCCATGGCTCGTATTTGCTCTTGCGCTCGGCCTATGAGGCCGGCCGGCCGCAGCTGAGCAGTCTGCGCGCCTGGATGACGCTCGACCATGTGGCGGCGGCCTATCGCGTGCCGCTGAACGAACTGATCCCGCGCCTCGGTCTGCCGGCCGATACGAGCCGCGATGAAAGCCTCAGAGCAATCGCCGACAAGCGCGGCACATCGCGCTTCGATTTCGTACGCGAGGTGCAGCGCACACTGGGTCAATCCGTGCCAACACCCGATAGCACTCAAAGCTCTGGTGGCCTGACCGACCGCATCCTCTCGGCGTTGCTGATCTACGGCTATCCGGCATTGGCGCTGACACTGCTGCTCGGCGCCATCGGATTGCCGCTGCCAATCGGAATAGCAGCCGTGCTTGCGGGCTCGCTCGCGGCGCTGGGAAACTTGCGCTGGGAATGGGCCGGGGTCATCGCCGTGATGGCCTCATTCGCCGGCGATATGATCGCCTTTGGAATCGGCCGCGCCGTCAGCGACAAATTCCTCGCCCGCCATGGCCGCTGGATCGGGTACACCCCGCAACGCAGAGACGAAATCCAATCGCTGCTGCAAAGATGGGGCGGCATCACGGTGATCGTCTCGCGCACGCTGACATCATCCCTGAGCTCGGTGGTCAGTATTTTCGCCGGCGTCAGCCGTTATCGATTCGCGCATTTCCTGGGGTTCGCTCTGGTTGGCCGGCTGATCTGGACCTCGGCCTATCTGGGCTTGGGTTTTTGGATCGGCAGCAATATCGAAGCGGCCAGCCAATTTCTCGGCAATCTGAGCGGGCTTGTGATCGCGCTCGGCATATTCATCGTGGCGGGCGCCTATCGGATCGGGATCGCGCAGGCGGAGCCGCGCTAAAAGTGGTTGCGTAGCCGGAATCGGCTGCTATATCCCTCTCAAGTTTTGATTCCGCTTACCTGCGCTCGTTCGCAGGAGTGAGCCACAGGAGACGACTATGGTCGCGCTGACCTTTCCCGACGGCGCACGCCGGGACTATCCGCCAGGCACCACCGGGCTCGATATCGCCAAGGGCATTTCGCCCTCGCTGGCTAAACGCACGGTGGCCATGGCGCTCGACGGCGCCATCGTCGATCTCGCCGACAAGATCGAACGTGACTCAAAAATCGAATTTCTCACCCGCGACGACCCGCGCGCGCTGGAGCTGATCCGACACGACTGCGCGCATGTGCTGGCCGAAGCCGTGCAGGCGCTGTGGCCGGGCACCAAGGTGACCATCGGCCCGGTGATCGAGAACGGATTTTATTACGACTTCGCGCGCAACCAGCCGTTCACGCTGGAAGACCTGCCCGTCATCGAAAAGAAGATGAAGGAGATCGTCGCGCGTGATAAGCCCTTCACCAAGGAGGAATGGTCGCGCGACCAGGCCAAGAAGGTGTTCGCCGACAACGGCGAGGATTTCAAGGTCGAGCTGGTCGACGCCATTCCGGCCGACCAGTCGCTCAAGATTTACAAGCAGGGCGACTGGTTCGATCTGTGCCGCGGCCCGCATATGACATCGACCGGCAAAATAGAAGCCGCCTTCAAGCTGATGAAGGTGGCCGGCGCCTATTGGCGCGGCGATTCAAAAAATCCGATGCTCACCCGCATCTACGGCACCGCCTTTGCAAAACAAGAAGAACTCGACGCTTATTTGAAACAGATCGAGGAAGCCGAGAAACGCGACCATCGCCGGCTCGGCCGCGAACTGGACCTGTTTCATTTTCAGGAGGAAGCGCCCGGCTCCGTGTTCTGGCACGCCAAGGGCTGGACGCTGTTCCAGGCGCTGGAAAACTACATACGCCGCCGCCAGCAGGACTCTGGATTTATCGAGGTGAACTCACCGCAGTTGATGGACCGCGAAATGTGGGTCACCACCGGCCACATCCCGACCTACAGCGACATGATGTTCCTCACCGCCAAGCGCGAGGAGGATGAGCGCGTCTATGCCATCAAGCCGATGAACTGCCCAGGCCATGTGCAGATTTTCAAGAACGGCCTGAAGTCGTATCGCGATCTACCGCTCAAGATCGCCGAGTTCGGCAAGGTTCATCGATTTGAACCATCGGGCGCATTGCACGGACTGATGCGCGTGCGCGCCTTCACGCAGGACGACGCGCATATTTTCATCATGGAAAGTCAGATCGCCGAGGAAGCGCTCAAGGTCAACAACCAGATTCTGTCGATCTATTCCGACTTTGGTTTCGACGACGTGAGCATCAAGTTCTCCGACCGGCCCGACAAGCGCATCGGCGAGGACGCGGTGTGGGACAAGGCGGAGGCCGCGTTGATGGCTGCGCTCAAAGCCTCGGGGCGGCCTTGGACGCTCAACAAGGGCGAAGGCGCCTTCTACGGGCCCAAGCTCGAATATGTGCTGCGCGACGCCATCGGGCGCGAATGGCAATGCGGCACCGTGCAGGTCGATCTCAATCTGCCGGGGCGTCTCGGCGCGTTCTACATCGACGAGCATTCCAACAAAGTAACGCCGGTGATGCTGCACCGCGCCATGTTCGGCTCGCTCGAACGCTTCACCGGCATACTGATCGAGCACTATGCCGGCCATCTGCCGCTGTGGCTGTCGCCGTTGCAGGCGGTGGTCGCCACTATCACCTCGGATGCCGACGACTATGCGCGCGAAGTGATCGAGGCCGCGCGCAAGCTCGGCCTGCGCGTCGAAGGCGACCTGCGCAACGAGAAGATCAATTACAAAGTGCGCGAGCACTCGCTCGCCAAGGTGCCCGCGCTATTGGTCATCGGCAAGAAGGAAGCTAGCGAGCGCCTGGTGTCGATCCGCCGCCTCGGCAGCGAAGGCCAGAGCGTCATGCCGCTCGACGAAGCGCTCAAGATGCTGGCCGACGAAGCCGTGCCGCCGGATGTGCGGCGCGCAAAGGCCTGACGCTACTTGCCCTGCGTCACAATATAGGCGGCGATATCGGCCGCCTCGGCGCGCGACAAATTCATGTCCGGCATTTTCGGATGCGGCACCAGCAGGAACAGCGCGAGCTTGGCGGGATCCAAATCAGGCGTCTTGCCGATGGCGGAGAATGGCGGCGTCTGGCCGTTGGCGCGCTGCTGATCGATCGCCACCACATGACAGGCGGCGCACCAGCGCTTGGCCAGCGTCTGCCCCTTAACCGCATCGGCTGCCGCCGCCGCGTTCGTCAGTGCGGCGGCCGCGGAGAGCGAAAGCAGCGCGGCGAAAATTCGATTCATGGGGGGCGGCCTCGGATGGGTTGATTTTAAGCGCTCTTATACGGCGGCGCGGCGTACGTCCGCTGTGAGCTATATCAACTATCAACGAGGATGAATCGTTCCCGCTGTCACCGCGCCGTCACCTCGACTTCGCCATCCACGCCGGTGACGACCTTGAATTCGCGCTCGAACACTTTGCCCTCGTTGCGGGCGATGGCGCGATATTCACCTTCGGCCAGGACCACGCGCGGAAAGGCGCCGATCGATTCCTTGATCACGTCGCCGCCGGGCGTGAGCACCGACCATGCGGTATTGGCGAGCGCCTCGCCGCCCTTGTCGCCCACCAGCTTGAGCGTGATCGTGGCGGCGCGGTGGGTGACGGTGATATCGGTAAGCTTGGCGACGGCGACGCGGATGTCGGAGCGCACCACCGAATTGGCGTCGCCATAGTTCGACACGATGTAATAGGTGCCCTCCGGCACCACGACCACTTCGCCGGTCATCACGTGTTCGGCGATCGGGCGGCGGTCGCCGGCTTCGAACTGGCTGCCTTTGTAGACTTCGAATGAAATCTGCCCGGCTGGAACGCGCACGTCGCCGACGCGGCCTTCCATGCGCAAGCCCCCGGCCGGCAGGTTGAATTCCTCGCGCACGGTCAACCCGCTCAATGTCACCGGCTTGACCGCGGTAGCGAGCCCGAAGCCGACATGCACAATGTAGCCGCCGGGCGGCAGCAGCAGCGTGGGCGCGGGCGACTTGTCTTCCTTAAGCAGCTCGAAGCCCCCGCCCTGCTGCGCCTTGGCGGCGTAGATGCGCCAGGTGAGGCCGCCGCCGATGGCGGGCGCGTCCTTGCCGAAATGCGCGCTGAGCGCGAGCGCAACTTGGCCTGCCGGAACATCCGGCGACGGCGCCGGCGCCACCGCCGCGGGGGAATTCGGCATGATCAGGGGCGACTGCGCCGATGCCGCTTGGGGGACGAGAGTGACAATGACAAGTGCAAGCACGAACGCAAAGACCGGCCAAAGCTGGCGTGGCGCCGCGGCAAATGTGGATGCGCTGCTCATGACGCCGGTGTTTTCGACCCAAATCGCGGCGATTTCAAGCCGATAGACCCGAGTTTGTCACCCCATTGACGCTATGCTAGGGCCGCAAGCGACTGTTTTATAGGGGACGAAATGCCCGACGCTTTGCACCTGCTCAAGACCCGCCGTTCGGTCAAGCCGATGGAATTGACCGGACCGGCCCCGAGCGAGGTCGAGATCGACACCTTGCTGGGCATTGCTTCGCGGGTGCCGGACCACGGCAAACTGACGCCCTGGCGCTTTATCGTATTTACCGGCGACGCGCGTCTCGCCGCCGGTGCGATCATCGCCGATTCGTTTCGCGCCAACCACGCCGACGCCACGCCCGAGCAGATCGAGTTTGAGCGAAACCGGCTGGCGCGCGCGCCGCTGGTGATCGCGGTGGTCAGTAGCGCCTCTCCGCACGCCAAGATCCCGGAATGGGAGCAGCAGATGTCGGCGGGCGCTTCCGCCATGAGCTTGGTGCTCGCCGCCCATGCCATGGGCTACGCGGCCAGCTGGATCACCGAATGGTATGCCTACGATCGGCGCGTGCTCGATGCGCTCGGTCTCGCCGCCAACGAACGCGTCGCTGGCTTCGTGCATATCGGGCGCCCCGCCAATCCGCCCGAGGAACGCGAACGTCCGAAGCTCGAGACCATCGTCACCCGGTATTCGCCCCCGAGGAACTGATGTTCTACGAGCCTGACAAGCGCGATAAATCAGTGCTTCGCCACGATCCGTTCAAGGCCATTGTCGCGCCGCGCCCGATCGGGTGGATAACTTCTATCAGCGCAAAAAACGAAGTGAATCTCGCGCCTTATTCCTATTTCAATGGCGTCAACAGCCGCGCGAATCTGGTCATGTTCGCCAGCGAAGGCCGCAAGGATACGCTCAACAACATCGCCGAAACCCGTGAATTCGTTTGCAATCTCGCCACCTGGGATCTGCGCGACGCGATGAACGCCACCGCGGCGCCATTGCCGCACGGAATCAACGAGATGCAGCGCGCCGGGCTTGAGCCCGCGCCGTCGCGGCTGGTCAAACCGCCGCGCGTGGCGGCCTCACCCTGCGCGCTCGAATGCAAGCTCATCAAGATCGTCGCCCTGGAGACCGCCGACGGCAAACCGGTCGATGGCCACGTGGTCTTCGGCCAAGTGGTCGGCGTGCATATTGACGACCGCTACATCGTCGACGGCCTGCTCGACACCGCGGCGATGAAGCCGATCGCCCGCTGCGGCTACGACCAGTACGCCGTGGTCGAGAGCGTCTTTTCGATGCAGCGGCCGGAAACTTAACCGCGCCGCATTGTTTAACCATAACGTAATCACCCAAGCGCACGTTCTCTGTCACGTTTTGGTCACACGTCTCCGTCAGCTGTTTTCACCATGTTGACGTGAAACTCTTGTCAGAGAATTGGACTGGTTCAATTATCGGGCTCGGGGAGAAAACGTTGGTGTTTGAAGGTTTATTCGCACGCGTGCGCAATGGCGACCGTTCCGCCGACGCCACTGCCGAGACTTTGCGGCCTGCCGCCACGCGGCCGTCCATCGGGCTCGCGCTCGGCGGCGGCGCGGCGCGCGGCTTTGCCCATATCGGCGTGATGCGCACACTCGCCGCGCGCGGCATTGTTCCGGACGTCATCGTTGGAACCTCGATCGGCGCCGTGGTCGGCGGCTGTTATGCCGCCCGCGAGCTCGACAGCCTGGAGACCTGGGCGCGTGGTCTCAATGTCCGCAACGTGCTCAGCTACCTCGATATCAGCCTGTCCGGCGCCGGCCTTATTCGCGGCAGCCATCTCGCCAAGCAGCTGGAACGCGCGCTGAAAGACAGCCGCATCGACGATCTGCCGATCCGTTTCGCCGCGATTGCCACCGAATTCAACACCGGCCATGAAATCTGGCTCACCCGCGGCCGGCTGGCCGACGCGCTGCGCGCCTCTTACGCACTGCCGGGAATTTTCCCGCCCGTCATTCCAACCGTCATGATCGAAGCGTTCAATGTGATGCAGGACCGCATCACCCGCGCGCGGCTTGCCGGCGACCCGCCCGACGTGCTGATCAGTCCGCGGCTCGGCCCGATCGGCTGGTTCGATTTCCATCGCGCACAAGAGGCCATCGCCATTGGCGCCGAGGCGACGGAGAAGGCGATCGATTCGATCAGCGAAGCGGTCGCCGCTTTGTCGACGCCCTACAGCGCGAACGGGGCCGCGAGGTAATTTCTTTAATTTGCGCTAGGCCGTGCGGATATAATCGCGCAGCGCCTCGGACTCGTGCTCGATTTCTTCGACGCGCTGCTTGACCACATCACCGATCGACACCAAGCCGATCAATTTACCCTGGGTCACCACCGGCATGTGACGGAATTTACCCACCGTCATCTTTTCCATGATGCTGGCAAGCGTGTCGTCCTCGCCGCAGGTCGTGACGTTACGGGTCATCACCTGCCCAACCGGAAGCGCCAGCGCTGCGCCGCCGTGCTCGGAGAGGACACGCACAATATCGCGCTCCGACAAGATACCGGCGATGTGCCCGCCCGCGCCGCGGATCACGACCGCACCGATCCGGTTGGCACTCAGCAGCTGCGTTGCCGCCGCGAGATCGGCGGTTGGCTCGATGCAAACGATTTCGCCGCCCTTGGCGGCCAAGATTGCTTTGACGTTCATCGCAGCCTCCCTTGAGCAAAAGCAGAATGCGCCCGGCTACGGAGGGACCCGCACTTCCGGGCCGAGGCTAACGATCCTGCCGCAATACCGGTTCCGTCAAGGACAAACGTAATGCAGCAGGCCTGCCGCGGTCGCATTGCTTAATGCGGCGTTGCACCAATATCGTCATGAATATCGTCCTGGCGCGGTTCATCAGGCGCCGGATCGAACCAGGAAAACAGGAATAATCCTGCGAGAAATCCGCCGATATGCGCCTGCCAGGCAATTGGCTGATCGCTGCCGGTAATCGGCAACGACCCATAGCCAAACAGGATATTGATGCCGAACCAGACGGCAAGAAAGATCAGCACGCGCGCGTCGCTCAACACGCCGGTGAGCGGGATAGCCGGCACACGATAGGCTTGATCTTGGTCAACTCGCAGCATGCCGAGCGGCCCGCCGCGCTGGAACGCAAAACGCATCGCCGCAGCCATGACGCCGGAAATCGAAGCCGACGCGCCGACCATCGGGAACATCTCGCCAGCATGTGTCGCAAGATGCAAGCCTGCGCCCGCCGCAGCCGTAACGGCAAAGAAGGCGAGAAATCGCAGCGCGCCGAACCGCCGCGCCACCGCGCTGCCGAACGGTAACAGCCATACGGCATTGACGCCGAAATGTTTCCAGTCGGCATGGATCAGCGAATAGCTGACGAAGGTCCAAACCTCGGCGCCGAAGCCGCCCGGCAGCACGCCGCCGAGCACGACCGACGAGTCGTAGCGCGTCGGGATAAACGCGAAGCTGAGCAGGAACTCGACGTTCTGATCGTCGCTGAGCAGCAACGTGCGCACGCCATGAACGAGCGCCAGCAATGCCAGCACCGCGATGATGACCGGCGGAATATTGAATAGCGGTTCGCGTTTCACGAGGAGGACCCGGTGGGAGACCTGAGTTAACCACTTGCCCGTAGCTCCGCAAGCCGAAGAAAGGCCGGCCAAGGTTATGCGCCGGCAAAATACGGCCGTTCCGGCGATAGCGGTCTTAACACTAACCGGCACTCGCCGGTGTCCCCTCGCGCCCGCGGCACGGCGCTTGCTCCTGTCGTGATGTCGCGGCGAAAAGCCGGCACGGATGTCCCGAACGGGGACATCCAGACGCCGGCACCGTCTCGCGACGGAACAGGTGGCGACCATGAAGCATGCATCCACGCGAGCACTGTTCGACTATTGGAACGAACGGCGAGGAAATCGTCCGGCGCCTGAGCGAGCCGACATCGATCCGGCCGCAATTCGCCATGCGCTCGGCGATACTTTCATGCTGGCGGCGGATTTCGTCGACCGGCTCCGCTTCCGCCTCGCCGGAACGCGCGTCTGCGCGCTGTTTTGCCGGGAGATTAAGGGCGAAGAGTTCCACACGCTTTGGAGCGAGACGAGTCAAAAGTTAATCGAAGACCTGCTGACCGTCGTTAGCAACGAGACGGTCGGCGCCGTGGCCGGGGTTACTGGCCGCACCGCCGATAGCACCGACATCGATCTCGAATTCCTGTTGCTGCCGCTCGCTCATACCGGCCACGCCCGCATTC
The DNA here is from genome assembly GCA_009694265.1 of Pseudolabrys sp. Lineage (GTDB taxonomy): Bacteria > Pseudomonadota > Alphaproteobacteria > Rhizobiales > Xanthobacteraceae > Pseudolabrys. The sequence continues at coordinate 3,514 of SHVM01000056.1, read as the reverse complement.
GCGCACTTGGCGTGCTGGTTCCGGTCGTGCCGCCCTATTGGCTGGGGGAAAAGCCGCTGGTTACCCTGGAACTCGGCACGCTGCGCCATATCGGGTCGGAACTGGAAGGCTTCAGCGCGCCCCGTATTGCGCCGGCGAACGAGGATGTCCGGTTGCGCCACGGATTCGTGGTCTATAGCGGCGGCCGCGAGATACCGTCCGGAGAGCGGACCGGCTAACGCGCCGTTAACGATAGACTCATAGGGTCATTGGCTGCGGGAGAACGCGCCCCAAAATGCCAACCGCCATGGCAATACCATTGACCAAACCGAGAACCGTGCCGCGGGCTGAAGAACGCCGGCGGCATCAACGCGTCAAGGTCAACCTGCTCGGCCGCTATATGCTGGCGGACCGGCGCGATTTCCCCTGCCAGGTGGTCGATATGTCGCCGGGCGGAATGGCGCTGATCACGCCCGTCGTGGGCGCCCCGGGCGAACGCGTCATCGGCCTATGTCGATCATCTCGGCCGGCTTGAAGGCAAGATCGCGCGCTTGATCGACAATGGCTTTGCCATGACGATCTCGGCGACCTCGCGCAAGCGCGACAAACTCGCCGCCCAGCTTACCTGGCTCGCCAACCGGCAGATCCTCAATTTGCCGGAAGACCGCCGCCACGGTCGCTTTACGCCGCGCAATACGATGGCGCGGCTGATCCTGCCGAACGGCACCAATGTCACCTGCCGCGTCATCGACCTTTCAGCCTCGGGCACGGCCGTCGCGATCGCGCCCGAACTGCGGCCGGACGTGGGCGCGGCGATCACCATTGGCAAGACGACGGGCCGAGTGGTCCGTCATATCGACGATGGCTTTGCCATCGAATTCACCCGCCTGCAGCACCCCGACTCCGTCGAAACCAACGTCACCGGCGAATAACGTCACCGCACGGTAAACGGCCCGCGTAAAATTGCGCGCGCCGGCGGCTGCATTTTTGCGCCGCCGGCCCATCGCCACCGGTATTGCCGTGGCGGAATCCCGATCTCCATCACGGTAAACTTTGCACGCGCGGCAACCCGCGCGGGCGCGCCAATGCTGCTCTAAGTATATTAATGTATAAAGTTTTAGATAAATTGTATTATGTAAGAATTTAATCGAATTCTATTTGAAATTATACTGTATTCATCTCTTTATTTAGTTTGGTTCTCTTCAAATCTGCTGACTAGACTTAGCAGCGCTGCAAAAACTTTATGCGAATTGTGGTCCCAACAAGACGGGAAGGGGCCACAAAATGGGCTGGCGTTTCAAACAATCACTACGGACCAGCTGCGCACTGGTCATGGCCTGCACGGCGGCATTCGCCGTCACGGTGGGCGGCACTCATGCAGCCGAGCGGACTGCGTCTCTCGGCAACGCATCGACCGAGCGGATCGCCTATGTGGCGGTTGGCGAACCGACGCGCGCGCCGATCGGCTGGGTCGAGTTCTGCGTCGAGTACAAAGCGGAATGCGCGACCAAGCCGTCGACGCCGCGCGATGTCGTGCTCACGCCCAAGGCCTGGAGCGACATGGTCAAGGTCAATAGCTGGGCCAACGACACCATCTTGCCGATCACCGACCTTGAGCACTGGGGCGTGGTCGAGCGCTGGAATTATCCCGACGATGGCAAAGGCGACTGCGAGGACTATGTGCTGCTCAAGCGGCGCATGCTGATGCAGGCCGGCTGGCCGCGCGAGGCGCTGCTGATCACGGTGGTGCGTGACAAGAAGGGCGATGGCCATGCCGTGCTCACGGTCAAGACCGATCGCGGCGAGTTCATTCTCGATAACCAGGAAGCGAAAGTCCTGGCCTGGAACAAGACCGGCTACCGCTTCGTGAAACGCCAGTCGCAGTCCGATCCCAATAGCTGGGTCGCGCTTGGCGATCCGCGATCCGGCCCGGCCATCGTGTCCTCACGCTGACAACAAACACGGAGCGCTAACAACTAATTCGCGACCCCGGTCACGTCCCCAGCCCTCCCCGTCCCCAGACCGGGTTCGCGAGCGGCCGGCCTCCCCCAAGGCCGGCCGCACCCTGTTTAGGGGTGAGGAATATTCAATCGATCCGCTTCAATCCTTTTGCGTATTGCTTCCAGCGCCGCACATAGATGTCGGCGCCGCCGCGGATCATGGCGAGCGTCTTCTCGTCGATCGTGCGGATCGCGCGCGCCGGCGCGCCCACGATCAGCGAATTGTCGGGGAACGTCTTGCCTTCGGTCACCAGCGCGCCGGCGCCGACCAGCGAATTTTTCCCGATCTTGACGCCATTGAGCAGGATCGCGCCCATGCCGACCAGCGAATTATCGCCGACGATACAGCCATGCAGCATCACCTTGTGGCCGATCACGCAATTTGAGCCGATGGTGAGCGGGAACCCCGGATCGGTGTGCAGCGTGGCATTGTCCTGGATCTGCGAGCGCTCGCCGAGCTCTATCCATTCATTGTCGCCGCGCAACACCGAGCCGAACCACACGCTGGCCTCAGTTTTCAGCCGCACGCGGCCGATCAGCACCGCGGTGTCGGCGACCCAGTATTGGCCTTCGCCCGGAAATTCCGGCGCCTGTCCGTCGAGTTCATAGATCGGCATTCCCGCCTCCTGATAGAGCGAGCTTCGCAATGTAAGCGGGAAATTGGAAGTATCGGGTTAGGCGAACAGCAGGCTGGCGGCCTGCAAGCTCTTCACCATCACCATGCCCGACATCAGGCTCCAGAAGCCGGCAATGAGGGTCGCCAGGAAGACGAATTCGAAGCGGCGGCCTTCTTGCTGACGGCCGAGTATGGTGTTGCGCATGATCAGGAACGGCGCCGCCACCATCAGCAGCGGCACCGCCGCAAAGGCCTGCGGGCTGGGGCCGGTTGAGAGCAGGCTGAAGCTTGGCAGGCGGCTGGTGGCAAGCTGATAAGCGGAGCTGAACAGCCCGGCGGCGGCAAAGCCGAGCGCGAGCGAAAGCAAGTTCTGCAACGATTCCGGGGTCATTTCCGCCTCGAACGCAACAACAACAGACGGTGTTTTTACAACGTCGGCGGCCTTCCGCCAGCCAATCCTTAATAATTGGTAAACGCAGGAACCCGGGCTAGAGCATGCGCCGTGGCATAATCCCCTTTGATTCGAAAATCGGGAGCCGCATGGCCTATCTCACGCATGAGCCGCCCAGTGCAGTCCGGCCCAGGAAACGCCACGCCGGGGCGAGCCCGCTCACCGCGCCGGTCTTGCTGTTTGCCGCCGTGACAACCATCGCCGCGGCCTATGTGGCCTATGTACTGTGGCCGCGCTGGCCGGATGCGCCGGTGGCGCTCGATGCGCCGTCGCTGCCGATCATCGTTGCCAGCGTAACCTTCAACATCGAGCCGGCGGCGATCCGCCAGGGCGTCCAGCGCCGCCCGGGCACGCAGGAACGCGTGGATCTGGCTTATCTCTGGCCGTCGCTGGTACCGCCGGACCCGGCGCATAAGGCCAGTGTCGGCGCGCCGATCGATCCCAATGAGCGGCTGTTCGTGACCATTC
>SHVM01000055.1 GCA_009694265.1 Pseudolabrys sp. | reverse complement strand
CGCCGCTGCCATCACCCCGGCTACTCCGACCACCGCCATCACAAGACGGACACGGCGGTCGGTAATGCCTGTCAGGTTTTTCCTGACGGACGGCCCAACAAACTGGCCATCCTGGCCATCTCCGCTTCGAGGTCGTCGTAGAGATTTTTGCCTGGCGCTGCAGCCGGCTCGAACTTGGGTTCGCGCTTGGCATCGAATTTGGACTCGACGCGCGTCGTGAAATCGCGCGGCGGGGTTCGCGGCGGCGTATCGGCGGCCCGGTTCGGCGTGGCCAGCGGATCGGTCACCGGCGGGCTGCCTTCCGTGATCGGCGCGCGGCGAAGTGCGGCCTCTAACTGCTGGGCCATCTCCGCCAGATTGTGATCGCTCTGCACCGGTGCTGCAGGCTCCGTGGTCGCCGCCGGCGTGGCGCTGGTGCGTGGCGCGGCTTCTCTGCGCGCGGGCGGCGTGCCGAGGTCGGGAGGGTTGAGACGCGCCGATAATTCGGCCGCGAGGGCAGTGAGACTGTCGGCGGGGCGTGGACGCGCGTCCGGCTCGGGCGCCAGCCACGGTTCCTTGGTGGCGGGCGAACGATAAGGGCGCGGCGCCGGAATCGACGTCGGCTCGCCCGACGGCTGCAGCGGCCAAGTGCTATCGCGCGCCGTGATATCGGTCGGGACGGTGACCCGCCCCTGCTCGCGCGTCATCTCGCGCGCGCCGAGTGCGCGCACGATGTTGGACTCGACCACGACATCGGTCGGGCCGCCGATCATCAAAAGATGCTCGACATTATCGCGGCGGATCAGGACCAGGCGCCGGCGTCCATCGACGGCGGCGGCATCGATCACCGCCAGCCGCGGCTGGCGTCCGCGCGCGCCGGCGCCGCCCAGCCGGTTGGAGCCGAAACGGCGCACCAGCCAGGCGGTGAGCCCGATCAGGGCTAGCACCACCAGGAAGGCGATGAAGAAGCGGGCAGCCAACGGCATCTCCGAGCCGAACAGGGTCTCGAACATCAATGCGTTCCGTTCTTCATGCAGCCACCCATCGGACGAGAATCGCCCAAATAGTTAACACCGTAGGCAGAATTTGTCGCCCAGAATACTAACAGAGCCTTAACAAATAAAGACCCCTCTGGCATCCGGTCGTTGCTCGCAAGGCTTATGGGGCCTGCGGATACTTAACACATGGTAAACGGCCGCCGAGGCGCTCCGTTCCAACCATATCCATTTACCCCCCTTTAACCATACGCCCGGCACGGTCTGCCTAGTGCGGCAAGTCTCACAATTAGATTTGGTCGCCAACGGGCGCATTTGGGGGGGGGTGCATGATCACGGCGGTGCCCAAAGTCGCGGTGATCATCATCAACCCGACCCACTATTCGGTCGCCCTTGCAATACGACCGCGGCATGGACGCGCCAGTCTGCGTCGCCAAGGGCGTCGACTCGCTGGCCCTGACGATCAGGGAGGTGGCCGGCGAGCATTCGATTCCCGTGGTCGAGAACCCGCCGCTGACGCGCGCGCTGCATGCCACCGTCGAGGTCGATCAGGCGATCCTGCCCGAACACTATAAGGCGGTGGCCGAAATGATCGGCTATGTCATGAAGCTTTGCCGGGCGGTTCCCGGGTAATCGCCAAAAGACTGACTTTATCCAAAGGGCGGGATTGGCGCAGGCTGGCTCTTGCGCCGATAGGTCGGCTTAAGGCACTCAAGAGTCCGGGCGCGCCGCTCACGCCGCTGCGAGACAGGGTTTGACACCGTCATGGCAGGTCAGGATCCGGCAACCCAGGAACCGGCAACCCAAGAACCGGCGCGAGACCGCAGCGAAGGGCAGGGTCGGCAGGCATTTGACAAGACCCAGAGCGCGCCGCGCAGCGGCTCGATCGGCCTGGTGCTGCTGGTCGCCTTGGCCCTGGTCGGCGCCGCCGCCGGCCTCATTTATGTCGGCCGTGCCTATGCGGAAACCTACATGATGGCGCTGCTGGCGGCACTCGGAACCGTTGGCGTGTTCGCGCTGTTCGCCATGGCCTCCGGCATCATGCGGCTCACCAGCAAGGAGCACGGCAATCCCTTGCTCAAGGCGGTGGTCGATAATGCCTTCGACGGCATCCTGGTCACCGACCAGTCGGGCCGCGTGTTCTACGCCAATGCCACTTACCTCGACCTTATCGGCGCCGCCGACAACAACGACGTGCGCCCGATCGAGCAGGTGTTCATCGGCGATCCCGATGTGTCGGAATCGATCTACCGCCTGCTTAAGGCCGCGCGCGAAGGCCGCCGGCTGCAGGAGGAGGTGCGTATCGCGAGTGCGACGGCCGAGAGTGCGCGCTGGCTGCGGCTGCGCGTGCGCCCGCTGGGGACGGCTAAGCGCGATGCCCGCATGACGGTGTGGTCGATCGCCGATGTGACGCGCGAGCGCGAGCGCCAGGAAAACGTGTTCCAGGAGCTCCAGCACGCCATCGACTATCTCGACCATGCACCGGCCGGCTTCTTCTCGGTCGATGCGGCCGGATCGATCGTCTATCTCAATGCCACGCTGGCGGCCTGGCTCGATCACGATCTGGCCCAGGTTGGCGCCGGCTCGCTCAAGCTCACCGATATTGTCGCCGGCGAAGGCGCGGCGCTGCTGACCACGCTCAATGCCGCGCCCGGCGAAGTGAAGACCGAAGTGCTCGACCTCGATCTCAAAACGCGCGGCGGCAAACCGGTGCCGGTACGCCTGTTCCATAAAGTGGCATTCGGCGCCGACGGCGCGGCCGGCGTTTCGCGCACTTTGGTGCTCAATCGCGCACGCGACGACGGCACCGATCCGCAGCGGGCGGCCGAAGTGCGCTTCATGCGCTTCTTCCAGAACACGCCGATGGCAATTGCGACCGTCGACAAGCAGGGCCGCATCGCCCGCAGCAATGCGCGTTTCGCTTCCGCCTTCGAAGGCATGCTCAACGAAGGACGCTCGATCCTCACCGTGGTGGCCGAGCGTGACCGGCCCGCGCTCGAGAGCGCGATCCGCAAGGCGGCCGAAGGCCAGGGTGACATTGCGCCGGTGGAATCGGCGCTGGCCGGCAGCCATGAGCGCTGGGCGAGCTTTTTCGTCTCCGCGGTCGAGGAGGAAGATCGCGACGGCGAGGCGGCGATCGTCTACGCGCTCGAAACCACCGCGCAGCGCACGCTGGAGAACCGGGTCTATCAGCAACAGAAGATGGAGTCGGTCGGCCAGCTCGCCGGCGGCATCGCGCATGACTTCAACAATGTGCTGTCCGCCATCATGATGGCGACCGATTTCCTGCTCAACGCCCACAAACCGACCGATCCGTCGTTCCAGGACATCATCCAGATCAAGCAGAACGCCAACCGCGCCGCGGCGCTGGTGCGCCAGCTGCTCGCCTTCTCGCGCAAGCAGACATTGCGGCCGCAGGTGCTCGACCTCGGCGAGACGCTGAGCGACCTTGGCATGATGCTCAAGCGGCTGATCGGCGAGAAAGTGACGCTGGAGGTGGTGCACGGCCGCGATCTGTGGCCGGTGAAAGTAGACATTTCCCAGTTCGAGCAGGTGATCGTCAATCTGGCGGTCAATGCGCGCGACGCCATGCCGGACGGCGGCAAGCTCTTGGTGCGCACCGCCAATGTGGCGGCCAATGAATGCGCCAAGTTCGCCTACAAGGGCATGCCGAGCGCCGACTATGTGCTGGTCGAAGTGACCGACAGCGGCACCGGCATTCCGGCCGATATTATCGATAAGATCTTCGAGCCGTTCTTCTCGACCAAGGATGTCGGCAAAGGCACGGGATTGGGACTTTCGACCGTGTACGGCATCGTCAAGCAGACCGGCGGTTTCGTCTATGCGGATTCCAAGCCGGGCAATACCGTATTCCGCATCTTCCTGCCGCGTCACGTTCCGGGCGCCGAGGAAGCTCTGGCGCTACTTTCTCCCGCTGATGCGCCGGCGATTGCCGGCACGATGTTGGCTGCCGAAACCATGGCGAAAGCCGCCACCGATCTCACCGGCCACGGCATCATCCTGCTGGTCGAGGACGAGGAGGGTCTGCGCGCGCTCAATGCCCGCGGGCTGGCATCACGCGGCTACACCGTACTGGAGGCCAGCAACGGCGTGGAAGCGATCGAAGTCCTCGAAAAGCATGGCAGCGTCGATCTGGTGGTGTCGGACGTGGTGATGCCGGAAATGGATGGGCCGACGCTGCTCAAGGAACTGCGGCGGCGCGATCCGACTGTGAAAATTATTTTTGTCTCCGGCTATGCCGAAGAGGCGTTCAGCAAGAACTTGGCCGATCAGGAACGATACGCGTTTTTGGCCAAGCCCTTCACGCTCAAGCAGCTGGTCGCCGTCGTGAAGACGGCGCTGGCGGAATAAAAGTTCGCTTCAGTTACAGGCTCGCGCGAGCCGCGTCTTGTCGAACAGCCGTAGCTGCAAGGGGCAGAGAAATACCCGTCCGGTGGCATGGGGCGATTGCGGCGCATGGAAATAATTCGATTCCAGCATGGCGCCGGAAGCTCCGCTGTCGATCGTCGAGTCTTCAGACAGCATCGCAACGGTCTGCGTTTCGACCGGCGCGGGCTTGGCCTGCGCGGTCACGCCAAGCGCTAAAACCGCTGGGGCCAGAAACAACGCTAAAGTGATCGAGGCTTTCATCGGCCCATCTCCATCAGCCCCCGCATGATTAATCACTTGGGGGACTGCAAGTTCCGGGCTTGGTGCATGACATTCGTGTGAATGGCGCAGTGCAACATGGCTGCGGCTAGAAAGCGCAGGCGTTGCCGCCCCCTTACAATATGTCCAGAGGGTACCTATTCTCCTGAGCGCCGATTGGGCCGGGAGAAACACACCATGATTTGCCACCGCTGGGTGATTGCGCTTGCCGCGATTGCGACTGCGTTTGTGCTTGTTGCCGCTGATGCTGACGCCCGCGTTGGCGGTGGCTCCTCGGCCGGCAACCGAGGCTCGCGGACATTCTCCGCGCCGCCCGCCACCCGCACCGCGCCGAATACGGCCGCGCCGATCCAGCGCAGCGTGACGCAACCCGGCAGCACCTCGACCGTCGGTCAGGCAGCGAGCAAGCCTGGTCTGCTGGGCGGCGGATTGTTCGGTGGTGGAATGTTAGGCGGTCTTGCCGCCGGCTTTATCGGCGCCGGCCTATTCGGAATGCTGTTCGGCCACGGACTGTTCGGCGGCATGGCGGGCTTTGCCTCGATCATCGGCTTGCTGCTGCAGGTCGGGCTGGTCGTCATTGTCGGCACGCTGCTCTTTAGATGGTGGCAGCGTCGCAATTCACCGGCGCCCGCTTATGCGGCGGCGCATCCCGCGACCGGTCAGAGCTTTTCCGGCTTCGGCGGCAAGTTTGGCGCCATGTTCGGCGGTAATCAGCCGGCGGGCGAGCCGCTCACCATCGCCAAGGAGGACTACGACGCTTACGAGCAATTGCTCGCCGACATCCAGGCCGCTTTTTCGGCGGAAGATTTAAATGCGCTGCGTGCGAAAGTGACGCCCGAGATGCTGTCCTATTTCTCCGAGCAGCTGACTGAGAACAGCAGCCGCGGCCTCGTCAATCGCGTCACCGACGTGAAGCTGCTGCAAGGCGATCTGGCGGAAGCCTGGAACGAAGGCACTGCCGAATACGCGACCGTCGCTATGCACTTCGCGCTCAAAGACAGCTTGGTGGAGCGCGCCAGCGGCCGCACGGTCGAGGGTGGCGAGGCGGACGAGGTCACCGAATTGTGGACCTTCAGGCGCGCGCGCGGCGGCAATTGGCTGCTCTCGGCGATCCAGCAGGCGTGATTTTCTGACGATCGTTGAATGCGGGCGAGGCGTCGCGGGGGATAACGGATCAGGCGCTTTTGGCCGGTTCGGTCGAGGCCGTGGCGGCGTCCACGTCGGCGTCGAGTTTCGGCACCAGCGTGGTCCGTTTGCTAAGGGAGAGCCCGCGGTCGAAGCTCACTCCAATCTGACGCGGCTTACGCCACATCACGCGGCACTTACGCCGCGCTGAGCCATTGCTCGCCAGCAACAGCATGAATTGGTCCGGGATCGCCCTGGATTCATCGATATCGATGCGCCCGCCGGTCTCCGAAACGTCCGATAACACGCAGCCGTGCAACTGGTCGCCTTCAAGCGCGATCCATGCGGAGTAGCGTATTGGCCGGCGCGCTGCTTTTCGTTTGTCGTTGATCATGTCGCCTCGTCGCTCTCGCATTGGATAGGCGCGATCCGGAATTTACCATCCGTTAACGCTTGTCGCTGTCCTCCAGACTATAGCGGGCCGGCCATTACCAATTCATAAAGCGCTATAGGACGCAGGCGCATTGCCGCTGCGATCTGGCGGCATGGCCGTTGACCAAACACCGGATTCCGTTTATGTCGCCGCCCGCAACCTGGTTTTCGGCTCACCTTGCTGACACGCTCCCGGCTTTGGGCTGCGCTTTCCAAGTGATCCCCCAAAACTTAAGTGTTGCCGTCAACGCGATGCGCGCGCGGGCGTTCAACGAGAAGCGTGAAAGGAACTGCGATGCCTGTTGGAACTGTGAAGTTCTTCAATACTCAAAAAGGCTTCGGCTTTATTTAGCCGGATGACGGCTCCAAGGATGTGTTCGTGCACATCTCAGCGGTGGAGAAGGCGGGAATGCGCTCGCTGGCCGAGGGTCAAAAGGTCAGCTACGAGATCGTCACCGAGCGCGGCAAGCAGGCGGCGGGTAATCTGCAATCGGCCTAGAGCCCAACAGCATTTGATTTTGACGATGAAGCCCGACGGCGACGCCGGGCTTTTTGTATGGCGTTCGTCCGTGCTAGAGCTTACGCACGAAATCAATAAAATGGGTTCTAGGGAAGGGAATTGATCATGGAAATCATTGCCTGCGGATCGCGGCCCTCGAAGCGGATGGGCGCGCCGAGTTTCACCGGAACGGTGTGGCAGGACCCCATCATCCAGGCGCCGGAGCCCGCGATTTTACGGTCGGCCTGGGTGCGCTTCGAGCCGGGCGCCCGCACCGCCTGGCATACCCATCCGCTCGGACAGACTTTGCACATCACGTCCGGGATCGGCCATGTGCAGAGCTGGGGCGGGCCGATCCGCCAGGTCCGCGCCGGCGACACGGTCTGGATACCGCCGGACGAGAAGCATTGGCACGGCGCCTCGCCGGAACATGGCATGGAGCACATCGCCATGCAGGAAGCCCTGAAAGGCGAGCATGTCACCTGGCTGGAACCGGTGACCGACGCGCAATACGGGGCCAAGGCCGGCTGATCGGCTGCGGCAAACTGTCCAAAGACAAAATTTAGTGATCCCGGAATAGCGGCTGGCTGCCGGGGTCCTGCTTTCCCGAATGGTGCGGCGTCGGGCCGCGCCACGTTTGGGAGGTCTCCAATGTCATTTGTCCGGATCGGCGCGCCACTGGCGGCGTGTTTGGCGATATTCTGGACGGCGCCCGCGCAAGCGCAGCAGGCTAACATGAGCTTTTTCGTCACCAGCACCGGCCAGGGCAAGGGCGCCGATCTCGGCGGGCTTGCTGGCACCGACAAACATTGCCAGACGCTTGCGCAAGCGGCGGGCGCGGGCGGCAAGACTTGGCACGCTGATCTCTCTAGCCAAGGCGCTGGCGCTGCGAACGCGCGCGATCGCATCGGCAAGGGTCCGTGGATGAATGCCAAAGGCATGGTCGTCGCCAAGGACGTCGCCGAATTGCACGGCGCCAATAAGCTGACCAAACAGTCCGCGCTGTCGGAAAAGGGCGAGATCATCAACGGCCGCGGCGACACGCCTAACCGGCATGACGTGCTCACCGGTTCGCAACCGGACGGCACCGCGTTTCCGCCCGACAAGGACATGACCTGCAAGAATTGGACGAGCAGCATGCAAGGCTCGGCCATGGTCGGGCATGCCGACCGCACAGGTTTGGATGACAGCGCGCCGGCGAAGTCGTGGAACGCGTCGCATCCCTCGCTCGGTCCGGAGGGCGGCTGCTCGCAGGCCGACTTGTGCAGCACCGGCGGCGACGGGCTGCTCTATTGCTTCGCGGCGAATTGACCGTTTGATCCGTTGCAATCGTTCGCGCCGGGCAGCCGGCGTGGGCGTTTTTTTGCTATTCGCCGTGAGCCAGCCCGAACGCCTCGGCGATCACCCGGAACACCTCCGTATTGTCCATCGCGCCGTGCACGCGTTCGCTGCCGGGGCCGGCGGCGGTGAGGATGACATCCTCGCCGGAATGCACGCTGGCGTTCATCATAGCCGGCAGATTGCCGGGGCGCAGCATCGCGCCGGGGACGTCCTTGTATCTTTCATTTGCGACGAAGGTCAGCGGCTCTTTTCCCGCTACCGCCGGCACATTCGGATTGTCGAGCTTGGGGCGGTAGGTCTCATAGTGGTCGGGCAGGCTCGCCGAGAAAATCGCGATCCGCCGGCTGACATCGATGCGGTCGGGATAACCCTCGGCATTGGGCTTTGGATAATTCGGGAATCCGGCTTTTTCGTAAACGCCCACGCGCTCGCGCATCGGAACATTGGGGACCGTGCTCATGTCGTCATTGATGGTGCCGACCAGGCTGTTGGGATGGTTGTGATCGGCCAGCACCAAAATGAGCGTATCGTCGCCGCGCGCTTTCGCCCAGTCGCGGGTCTGGCGCACCGCGTTGTCGAGCATGATCGTGTCGAAGACCGCGCGCTCCATATCGAGCGCATGGGCATATTTGTCGATCATCCCGGACTCGACCATCAGGAAAAATCCGCGCTCGTTTTTTGACAATATCGTGAGCGCCGCCTTGACCTGCTCGGTCAAGTCCGGCTGCTCAGGGAATTTTTTGACCGTTCCGCCTTTGAGGAATTTGCGGTCGAGCGCGCCGTCCATATTGCCGAGATTGAACAGGCCGAGCAGCTTGCTGGTGGATGCATCGGCGCCGGTCGCGTTGAGTTCGGACGCGGTGGTGACATAGCGATAACCGGCGTCGCGGAACTTGGCGACGTAATCGATGGCGTCCTTGCGCTTCGAGCCGGCGGCGTCCTTCGGCAGGAAGTTCGCCAAACCGCCGCCCATCAGCACGTCGGGCTTCACGTCGAAAAACTGCTCGACGATCTGGTCATAGGTGGCGCGGCGGCGGGTATGCGTCGCCATCGCTGCCGGGGTGGCGTCCTCGATTTCAGTATTGGTGACGATGCCGACGGCGAGACCGAGCCGGCGCTTCACCAGTTTGGCGATCGGCTCGACTTTGGGGTCGTCGAACGGATTGGCGGTGCGGTCGGCATAGACTCCCATCGCAGCATTGGCGGTCTTGTGGCCGGTCGCGTAGGCGCTGGCGGAATTGGCCGAATCGGTGATGATGGAGTCGCTGCCGGCGGTTGCCACCAGTGCCATATGCGGCATGTCGTCGATGGCGAGCTTGCCGAGACTCTTGCCTTGCGCGATGCCTTTCGACAGCAGCCGGGCGCCGACGCGGTGCGCGGGCGACATGCCGTCGCCGATGAACAGGATGACGTTCTTGGCCTTGCGCGGGCCGGTGGCGAAGACATTCCAGGTGACCGTCGAGGCGCCGGCCTGAACTTTATATGTGCCGGGCTTGAGCGCGACGTCGCGCAGCAGCAGCGCCGATTGGTCTTTGCCGTCCTCGCGCTCGATGAAGGCCGCGGTCCGGCCGAGAACCTTGGCATAGGGTTCGCCATTGATGGTCACCGGCACGCTGCCGGGCTTTTGCAGGCCTGGATATTCGACTTTAAAGTCGAAATGCGATCCGGCAAGTATATCGGCCCGGTCAATCGGATAGAGGGTCTGCGCTGTGGCCGGAGCGACAAGGCATAAGGCGGCAAACGGCAGCGTGATGAAGGCGCGCATGGGTTACTCCTGCGGAAGGGTCGCGGTAGGCTAGGCCGGCACTGTGACAGTTCTGTTGCAGTCTGTGCGTATGAATTCATTGCCGGTCATTGCATCGCAACAAGGATTATGTCCATGCGCTACCAGCTGTTCTACTGGCCGGAAATCCAGGGCCGCGGTGAATTCGTGCGGCTCGCGCTCGAGGATGCGGGTGCGAAATACGACGACGTCGCGCGCAGCAAAGCCGGCAAGTCTGCTGGCTTGGACCGGATGATGGCCATGATGGAGGGCGGTCGCGACAAGCACCCGCCATTCGCGCCGCCATTCCTCAAGGCCGGCAAAATCGTGATCGCGCAGTCGGCCAATATCCTGTTTTATCTCGGGCCGCGCCTGAAGCTGAGCCCGCGCGATGAGGCCGGCCGGCTCTGGCTGCATCAGTTGCAGCTCACGGTGACCGATTTCGTGAAGGAAATTCACGATACGCATCATCCCATTGCCTCCGGCCTTTATTACGAAGACCAGAAACCGGAAGCCAAGCAGTTCACGCGGCATTTTCTGAAAGACCGCGTGCCAAAATATCTCGGCTATTTTGAAACCGTACTGGCGAAAAGCGGCGGGCCTTACATGCTTGGGCGCAAGTTTTCTTACATCGATCTCTCGCTGTTCCAGCTAGTCGAGGGCCTGCGCTACGCGTTTCCCAAGGCAATGATGCGCATCGAGCGCAAGGTGCCGAACGTCGTGGCGTTGCGCGGCCGCGTCGCCGCGCGCCCACGCATCAAGACCTATCTTAGGTCAAAGCAGCGGATCGCCTTCAACGAGATGGGAGTATTCCGGCGCTATCCGGAATTGGATGCGTAAGTTCAACCCTGCGCGGCGAGCGTCTTGCCGCCGGCAGTCACGGATTTCGCCGCGACAAGTGTGAACGCGATGACGCAAGGCGCTGTTCCCTTGTTCACCCAATTGTGGATGGTGCCGCGCTGCACCAGCACGTCGCCGGCTTTCAGGTGCACGCTGCCGATGTCGAGCTCCATGTCGATTTCGCCGGACATCACCACCGCATAGTCGATCGAATCGGTGCGGTGATTGCGCGGCGCGACGCCCGGCCCGAAACTGACGACGCGGAACACCGTGCCATTATCGAGCGTGGTGCCGACTTTTTTGCCAGACGGATCGGCGTCGCCATCGTTGCTAATCGGAAAACCTTCGCTCGACCAGATCACGCTGTAATGCGCGCCGGCCCGTTGCGAAAATACGTTCTTCACCTGTTCGTCGATCAGCACCTTGGCGCGGCCTTGACCGTCATGGCCGGTGACGACGCGGCGGATCTGCAAGCTCATCGAATGTACTCCTTTGCATTTTTTTGCGCATGAGCTTATCCGAAAACCGGTTCCCACCCTCGGATCAAGTCCGAGGGTAGGCTTTTTCGGAATCATGCGCTGGGAAGCGGTTTCTTGCTGCTCTCATGCCAGAGCAGGAACAGGCCCGAGCCGACCACGATGGCGGAGCCGGCGAGCAGGGCGAGCGTCGGGATGTCGCCCCAGAACAAAAAGCCGAGCACGATCGCCCAGACCAGCGTGAAGTAATAGAATGGCCCGACCGCTGAGGGCGGCGCCAGCGACAGCGCGCGCGTCCACCAGTATTGGCCGAAGCCATTGAGCACGCCGATGACGATCATGGCGGCGGCATCGCTCGCGTTCGGCATGGTGAAGCCGATGACCGGCTGGGCAGCCAGGAAGAACAAGGTCATGAAACCCATCTGATAAATGGTCAGCGTTTCCGCCGATTCGGTATTCGACATGCCGCGCACCGCCGCGGTGACGCTACCGTAAAGCACGGCATTGGCGAGCGCGAACAGTGCGCCAATACGAATAGTGTCGGCGCCGGGCGAGGCCACCAGCAGCACCCCGAAAAAGCCGGCCGCCAGGGCGCAGGCGCGCGGTATGCCGACCTTCTCCTTCAGCCAGAACGCGGCGAACAGCGTGGCGAACAACGGCGCCGAGAAATTGATCGCCATGGCGCCGGCCAGCGGCATCATGCTGAGCGCGATCAGGATGCAGGCTTGCGCCGCCGTCTGGGTCGCGCTGCGCGCGGCGTGCTGGCCGAGCCGCTGCGTGCGGAAAACGGCGAGGCCGGTGCGCGGCATGATCAGCAGCGCGCAGGTGACAAGCGAAATCGCCGAGCGGAACAGCAGCACCTCGGAGAAGGGATAGGTCGCCACCTGCCACTTCGACAGCGCGGTCGAGCCGGCAAACATCACGGTGGCGCCGAGCATAAAAAGAATGCCGAGCGGGACCCGGTCGGAGCGCTGGGGTGGCGCGGGGCGGCGCTGGTCGAGGTTTTCCGATGTCACCGGAGGGCTCTGGCGGCGGGACGGGACGCTTGCCTAGCACAAGAGCGGCGCGTCCCGGCAGGGGCAAAATCGAATGGCCGGGATGCTTGCCGGGCGCGCCGGAACGGTTCATTCTAGGGTCCATAAGACGCCGCCAAGGTGCTGGGGATTGTACTGGTGCGTGATGGGGGTGTGCGATGGATGTGCGCGTGGGGAGCGCATTATTGCTGGCGATGTTACAAGCGATGTTACTTGCCGGCTGCGCCGAACTACCTTTATTTTCCGGATCGCCGGGATGGTCCGATTACGCGTCGGCGCCGCCGGCGCCGCCGGCACCGGCGGCAATCGTGCGGACGGCCGATCCCTCGTTCCGCGTGAGCGAGCTGCGAACCGGCATGACCAAGGCGCAGCTTGAGGCCATGTATCCCGGCCGGCTGGCCTTCGACAGCCGCGACGCCGGCAACGCGCTGTATTTTGTCGAGCCGCTGGGCGTGTCGCCGAATACATTGGTGGCGCGCCACCGGCTGGTGCTCTGGCTCAACGACGGCAAGCTCGCCACCTTCGACGTGGTGCAAAGCACCGAGCCGGTCGCGGCCGCGACAATTCCCGCGCCGGCGTCCCCAGCCGCGACCGGGTCGATACGAGCATCGCGGCAGGCTTCCGCAACCGCCACGCAGCCGCAGGGCAAATACGGCGTGCAAATCGCGGCGGTGCGCAGCGAAGCGGATGCGCGCGCGCTGATCGACAGCATGCGCGCCAGATACCCCGACCAGCTCGCCCAGCAATGGGCCACCATCAACCGCGTGTCGCTGCCGCAAGGCGTGTTCTACCGCGTGGTGATCGGACCGATCGGCAGCGAGCAGCAGGCCTCGCAACTGTGCAACAGCCTGAAGGCGCAAGGCGCCGAGTGCCTCATTCGCGGGGTGTAAGCAGGAGCTAGCTTTTCTTGCGGCGCCGCTTGGCCGCGCGGGCCTTCGACAGCCGGGCGGTTTTGCGCCTGCGTTTGGCGCGCAATTGCACGGCGCGGCGGTTGCGCCGTTTGCGGCAGCGCGAGCATTGGCAGTTCGAGCGGCCGATGACGTTGCGCAGGTAATCGATGCCGTAATCATAGACGATTTCCTCGCCCGGCTTGATGTTGCGCAGCGCCCGGATGAACACGCGGCGCTTGACGTCGTGGGTCTCGGCATTGGGATTGCACGAGTGGTTGGCGTAGCGCGCGACATTGCTGCGCGGCGTGCCGTCGATGGTCCAGCGCTTGTTGATCTCGTAGAGATACAGGTTGCTGGTGCACTCGGCCTTGGCGGCCGCTTTCTTGCCGAGCAGGAGGCCTTTGTATTCGACAATCCGGCTGCGCTTTTTGATCGGCCTGGTGGCGAACAGGCCGAGGCCGGTGCGCGCGCGGCCGATGCGATAGGGTCTTGCTGACATTGCGGAGTTGAATTCCAAACACGGGGCGTTGCGGATTGGCAGATGAAATGCGCCGCGTCAACCTCTACTGTCGTGGCCGGGCAACCGGGTCCGGCCTTCGGCCGACCCGGGTGTAAACTTGACCCGGCCATCCATGCGGCCCATCCACAGCCATTGACGGCTATCTTTTTTTTGCTATATTAGAGCCGATGCATTGGACGGTGGAAGCCTTCAGCACCGCCGTCGCCGAGGAGATTTCGGCGCTGCCGCAGGATATGGGCGCCCGCTTTGTCCGTCTCACCGGGATTATCGAAGACCTTGGCTTCCACGCATTGCCGCCCGACAGCGTCAAGCATCTCGAAGACAAGCTGTGGGAGCTGCGCATGACCGGGCGGGATGGAATTTCCCGCGCAATCTACATGACGGCGAGTGGCCGGCGCGTGGTGATCCTACGCGTCTTCGTGAAAAAGACGCAGAAGACGCCGCCGCGCGAAATTGAAATAACCCGCCAGCGAGCAAAGGATGTGACATGATCAAGATCAGGGACCTGCACAAGAAGCTTATGAAGGATCCGGCCTACCGCAAGGAATATGATGCGCTGGAAGAAGAGTTTGCATTGATCGCGGCATTGGCGAAGGCGCGCATGCGTTCTGGTTTGAGCCAGACGCAATTGGCCAAGCGCATGAAGACGACGCAAAGTACGGTGGCGCGGCTGGAAAGCGGACGCGGCAAGCCCTCGACCCGCACGCTCTCGCGCTTTGCCAAGGCGACCGGGCATCGGCTGAAGATCAGTTTCGAGCCGGTGCGGGGGAGGGGCGGGAACGGCAAGCGGCGGCCTCAATCCGCCTCATCCTGAGGAGGTCCCAACGGGCCGCGCAAGGCGCGGACCCGTTACCATCCCAGCCTCCAGACATTGGTCGTCAATGTTCCTATTTAAAAAGCATCAAGAAGCGATTATCAGATTATGACGGTGCCCTGAGCAAGAGATCAAAGCCATGAACGCCCCCACCGTCCCGCTTCCGCCCTACAAGCACACGCCTCTTTTCCCGCTCGGGCCGGACAAGACCAGCTATCGCAAAGTCACCGCCGAGGGCGTCACGGTCGAGACGATCATGGGCCGCGAGATGCTGGTGGTCAGCCACGAGGCGCTGCGCGCGCTGGCGGAAGCCGCCTTCACCGACATCAATCATCTGCTGCGGCCGGCGCATCTCAAGCAGTTGCGCAAAATTCTCGACGACCCGGAGGCGAGCAGCAACGACAAGTTCGTGGCTTACGATTTTCTCAAAAACGCCAACATCTCCGCCGGCGGCGTGCTGCCGATGTGCCAGGACACCGGCACCGCCATCATCATGGGCAAGAAGGGCCGCATGATTTTCACCGCCGGCGACGACGAAGCCGCGCTCGCCGAGGGCGCGCGCGACGCCTATCTCAAACGCAATCTGCGCTATTCGCAGCTGGCGCCGATTTCCATGTTCGAGGAGAAGAACACCAAGTCGAACATGCCGGCGCAGGTGGAGATTTATGCCGAGGGTGAGGACGTCTACAAGCTGCTGTTCATCGCCAAGGGCGGCGGCTCGGCCAACAAGGCGTTTTTGTTCCAGGCGACGCCCGCGATCCTTACGCATGACCGCATGCTGGCGTTTTTGAAGGAGAAGGTGTTGACGCTCGGCACCGCCGCGTGCCCACCTTACCATCTGGCGATCGTGATCGGCGGAACCTCCGCCGAGCTGACCATGAAGACGGTCAAGCTCGCCTCCACGAAATATCTCGACGAGCTGCCGGTCAAGGGCAGTGAGGACGGGCACGCGTTCCGCGATCTCGAGATGGAGGCGGAAGTTTTGAAGATGACGCAGGCGACCGGCGTCGGCGCGCAGTTCGGCGGCAAATATTTCTGCCACGACGTGCGCGTGATCAGGCTTCCCCGGCACGGCGCCTCACTGCCCATCGGTCTGGGCGTGTCTTGCGCGGCCGACCGGCAAGCTCTAGCGAAGATCACCAGAGAAGGCGTTTATCTGGAAGAGCTCGAGCATAATCCGGCGCAGTACTTGCCCGACGTCGACCAGAACAAGCTTGGTGGCGCGGTGGTCAAGATCGATCTCAACAAGCCGATGAAAGATATCCTCGCGCAGCTGTCGAAATATCCGGTCAAAACAAGGCTGTCTCTAACCGGCACCATGATTGTCGCCCGCGACCTCGCCCACGCCAAATTGCGTGAACGCTTAGAAAGCGGGAAGGGATTGCCGGATTATTTCAAGAACCACCCGATCTATTATGCCGGTCCGGCAAAAACCCCGGCGGGTTACGCCTCGGGCTCGTTCGGCCCGACCACGGCGGGGCGCATGGATTCCTTCATCGACCAGTTCCAGGCGGCCGGCGGCTCGATGATCTCATTGGCCAAGGGCAATCGTTCGTCACAGGTGCGCGACGCCTGCAAGACGCATGGCGGATTTTATCTGGCCTCGATTGGCGGCTCGGCGGCGAACCTGGCCGAGCACTGCATCAAAAAGGTCGAGGTGCAGGAATATCCCGAGCTCGGCATGGAAGCGATCTGGCGCATCGAGGTCGTCGACTTCCCCGCCTTCATCGTGATCGACGACAAGGGCAATGATTTTTTCAAGGAATTGAATTTGGGGTAGCTGTCATTCCGGGGCGCCGCGCAGCGGCGAACCCGGAATCCAGAGCCAAATTACGAGCGCTTAACTGGGTTCCGGGTCCGCTCGCGTCCCGGAATGACAAAAAAATAAGCCCCCTCAGGTATATCCAAGCCAGCGCCAATAGGTGGCGCCGAGCAGCATCACAAGGCCGAGCGCGATGATGGTGAGCACGAAGCCGGTGCGCACAAAGTCGCGCGCCGAAAAGGTCTCGGTTGCCATAGGCCACCATGTTCTGCGGCGCGTTCACCACCAGGATGAAGCCGAAGCTGACCACGAATTGCAGCAGCATGGTCATGCCGATCATGTTGATTCCAGGCGTCGCCACGCTCTTGAGCACGGCGATCACGATCGGGATCATCGCGGCGGCTAGCGCGGTGGCGCTGGCAAAACCGAGATGAATGATGACGAGGAACAGGCTCATCACGCCGAGGATGAACAGAACGGTGGCGTTCTTCAGGCCGAATTCGGCCACCACGATATTGGCGAGCCAGGTTGCCGCGTTGGTTTGCAGCAAGGCGGTGCCGAGGCTGATGCCGACGCCGAACAGGATGACGGTGCCCCACGGAATCCTCGGCTGCGCGTCTTTCCAGGTCAGGATGCCCACGCCGGGCATGAACATCAGCGCCACCGCGGTGATCGTCGTCGTGCTGGTATCGAACCTGTGCAGCACGCCCTCGGTCGACCAGAAGCCAATCAGGGCCAGCGATAAAGCGAGCAGCTTTATTTCGGACGCCTTCATCGGGCCCAGTTTTGCAAGCGATTTGCGGATGCCTGCGCGGCCGCCGGGCACTTCGGCCACTTCCGGCGGCATCATGATCGTTATGACGAAGTAGAGCGCGACGCACATCAACACGGCGAACGGCCCCGCGGCCATCAGCCATTCGAGCCAGGTGATGGTCTGGCCGAACGCCTTTTCGATGAAGCCGGTGGCGACCATGTTCTGCGCCGCCGCGGTCTTGATGCCGACGTTCCAGATGCTGGCGGTCTGCACCGTGGTGATCATCAGCATGCTGGCGAAGGCGCCGCGCTTGTTGACGCCGAAGGCGGCGATGATACCGAGCGTGATCGGAACCAGGCAGGCGACGCGCGCGGTGGTCGAGGGCACCATGAGCGCGATCACGAAGCCGACCAGAATGGTGCCGATCACGACGTGGCGGGTTTCGGTGCCGACGCGCGACAGGATGCTCAGCGCAATGCGCTTGTCGAGGCCGGTGATGGTCATGGCGGCGGCCAGGAACAGCGCGGAGGCGACCAGCACCAGCGCGGTATTGGCGAAACCACCGAAGGCGAGCGTGAGTGCACCGCTGGTGCCGAGCAGAACATTCGGGTTGGCGACGCTGGGCGCCAGGCCGAGCAGGAATGCCATCAAGACGGCGATAACGATGGCGGAGACCGCGTAATCGATCGCCTCGGTCATCCAGATGATGACGGCGAAGGCGAGAATGGCGAGCATGCGGTGGCCGGCGACCGGCAAGCCGGCGGGCGTCGGCAGCAGCAGGACAATCACGAGAGCGGCGATGGCCGCGACAAGTCCGATATTACCGATTGTCCAGATCGAGCCGGGTTCGGTTTTCGAGGTTGCCGGTGCGCATTTCGCAATGGCCATAACTTTTCTCCCAGCTGCTGAT
>SHVM01000054.1 GCA_009694265.1 Pseudolabrys sp. | reverse complement strand
GATGAGTGCGGTCTGACTGTGTTGTAGTGCTTTCGCCATTGCTCGATGACGATCTGTGCTTCTTTCAGGCTGTAGAAGATCTCTCCACTGAGCAGCTCATCGCGTAGCTCTGCTGCGATATACCGGCATCCCGGCAAGCTACAGGCGTAGGTTTGCCCTGTGCCATCGACACTTCAATCTGACGAAGCAGCGTCACAATCTGCTCTGCACCAAACCTCTTCTTCGGCATGACCAAACTCCACCAAACTCCTTTCCAAGCTATTCTCTCACAACGCTTGGTCCAAAAAAGCCAGGTCAGGTCACCCCTTTCGGCCATTTCCCCGGCCAACTGACGATGTATTCCTCAAGCCTCTAGTCCGGTACGTCCCTTTCGCTCGCGGTGACGCGGCCGCGCGAGCGCGAATATCGTTCCAGTCAAGGCGCATGCCTATCCTTCACCGATAAACCTCTCGCCGATGGCCAACCGTGACCACCAGCACCACGAAGCGGTCGTCCTCAATCGAGGCGACGATACGATAGTCCCCAACGCGGTAGCGCCATAGCCCCTTGCGGTCGCCAGTGAGTGCATGGCCGGAGCGGCGTGGGTCGTCGCTGCCGGCGATGCGTTGGCGCAAATAGCGCGAGATCAGCCGTTCGGCTTCCGAGCCAAGTTTTCGCAATTCGCGGGCCGCGGCACGATCGATCTCGACCCGCCAGACCGGCGCCGCCATCAGCGCACCGCAGCCTTCTTCACGCGGCGCTCAACACTTTCAAGCGTAACGCGCGGGCCACCACGCGCGAGCCGCCGGCGCGCCAAGTAATAGTCCTCGATGTCCTCGATCTGCCGCAGGATCGCCTCGCGGGCGTAATAGCTCTTGGTGCGGCCGGTCTTCTTGGCAAGCACGCCAAGGCGCTTTTCGATCGCGGGCGGAAGGCGAAGGGCAAGCATCGGGTGAACTCCTATTTGCTATACATGTATAGCAAAAATGGCTTTCGGGCAAGGAAGCGCTTTCGTGCCATGAATTCGTTATGGATTCGGCTTGCGCCGCGCCCCTTTCGGCCACTTCCCCGGCCAACTGACGATATATTCCTCGAGCTTCTTGTCCGGCACGTCCTTTTCGCTCGCCGTGACGCGGCCGCGCACCGAGACGCCGGCGGCGTGCACCGTTTCCGGGTCGCCGGATACCAGCGGGTGCCACCAATAGAGGTCGCGCCCATTGGCCACCAGGCGATAGCCGCAGGTCGGCGGCAGCCAGGTCAGCCGCTTGACATTGCGCGGGGTCAGCCGCACGCAGTCCTTCACGCGCGATTGACGATGGGAATAATCGGTGCAGCGGCAGGCCTGCCCATCCAGCAGCCTACAGCCCACGTCGGTGTAGACGGTCTCGTGGGTGTCCTCGTCGATCAGCTTGTTGAGGCAGCAGCGGCCGCAGCCGTCGCACAGGCTCTCCCACTCTGCCTTGCTCATCTCGCTCATGGCCTTGGTGCGCCAGAACGGGACTTTTTCTTCCGCCATACGGGGTGTCCTTTGCGCCCGTTGTAGCCCCTGCCGGCGATTCCGTCATTGACGGGCGCGCTTACTTCTCCCTCTCCCCAACGGGGAGAGGGAGAAGTAAGGCCCTTTTCCACCGCAATTTGTGTTCACCTTAGGCTGTGTTAACCGGCCCGCGGGCTGGGTCCGGCATTGGCCCCCCCCTACCCCCGCGATCGGCTAAGTTGCCGCTTCGCGGGGGTAGCGCCCCGCAGGCCCCTTTGAAAGAGCACCGCAGCCTTGCGCGACCTTTTCCCCGAGGACTGGAAGCCCAATCTCAAGAAGCGGCTGCTCGGGCTCGACGCCTGGGTCGACTTCAGCCTGTTCCGCTCAGCCTCCGGCACGCGCGAGGCCTATGAGCGGTTTTCCACCTTCATGGACCGCTTCCACACCGCCGGCTGGCGGCGCGGCTTTGTCGAGATGGTGTCGGAAGGCGCCACGCTGGGCGCGGCCGCCGCGGTGCTGATGCTGGCGCTGGCGGTGCCGGCGTTCCGCGAGACCTCGGACGACGACTGGCTCAAGAAGTCGGAACTGGCGATGACCGTGCTCGACCGCTACGGCAACGAGGTCGGCTCGCGCGGCATCAAGCATAACGATTCCGTGCCACTCGACCAGTTCCCCGACAGTCTGATCAAGGCGGTGCTCGCCACCGAGGACCGGCGCTTCTACGAACATTTCGGCATCGATTTGCCGGGCACCGGGCGCGCCCTTCTCGCCAACACGCGCGCCGGCGGCGTCGTGCAGGGCGGCTCCTCCCTGACGCAGCAACTCGCTAAAAACCTTTTTCTGTCGAATGAGCGAACGCTCGAACGCAAGATCAAGGAAGCATTTCTTGCGATGTGGTTGGAAGCGCGTCTGACCAAAAACGAAATCCTGAAACTTTATCTCGATCGCGCCTATATGGGCGGCGGTGCCTTCGGGGTGGACGCAGCGGCTCAATATTATTTCAACAAGTCCGCGCGCGATGTAAATCTCGCCGAAGCCGCGATGCTCGCAGGCTTGTTCAAGGCACCGACAAAATTCGCACCGCATGTCAACCTGCCGGCCGCGCGTGCGCGCGCCAACGTGGTGCTCGATAACCTGGTGGAAGCCGGTTTCATGACTGAAGGCCAGGTGTTCGGTGCCCGCCGTCATCCAGCCACACCGGTCGACCGGCGCGACGAACGCTCGCCGAACTATTATCTCGACTGGGCCTTCGATGAGATGAAGAAGCTCGTCGGTACTTTCCCGAAATCGATGACCGAGCGCGTATTCGTGGTGCGAACCACGCTCGACAGCAGCCTGCAAAAGGCCGCCGATTCGGCGGTCGAGACCTCGCTGCGCCAATACGGGCAAGAATATCACGCCCGCCAAGCTGCTTCCGTGCTCATGGACGTGGACGGCTCGGTGCGCGCCATGGTGGGCGGGCGCGACTATGGCGCCAGCCAATTCAATCGCGCGACCGACGCAATGCGTCAGCCCGGCTCCTCGTTCAAGCCCTACGTCTACGCCGCTGCACTCCAGCATGGATTCAAGCCAAGCTCGATTGTGGTCGACGCACCGATCTGCCTTGGCAACTGGTGTCCGCAAAATTACGGCCGTGGCTATGCCGGCTCGATGACGCTGATCTCGGCGCTCACCCAGTCGATCAACACCATAGCCGTGCGCCTTTCGATTTCCATTGGCGACGGAAATCCAAAGCTCGGCCGCGCGCGTATTATCAAGACCGCGCACGACATGGGCATCCGCACGCCTTTGCCGGACACCCCGTCACTTCCAATCGGCGCCGATGAAGTTACAGTGCTCGATCATACCGGCGCCCATGCGACCTTTCCCAATCTCGGCAAGGCGGTGACGCCGCATGCCGTCCTTGAGGTGCGAACCGGCAGCGGCGAATTAATCTGGCGTTATGACCGCGACGGACCGAAGCCGCGGCAAGTGCTGACCCCGCAAGTTGCCGCCGACATGGTCAAGATGATGAATAATGTCGTCGAAAACGGCACCGGACGCCGCGCACGACTCGATGGCATTGCCGCCGCCGGCAAGACCGGCACCACCAATAATTATCGCGACGCGTGGTTTGTGGGTTACACGGGCAATTTCGTTTGCGCCGTCTGGTTCGGCAACGACGACTATGCCTCGACCAACCGCATGACCGGCGGCTCGTTGCCGGCGATGACATGGCACAAAATTATGACCTATGCTCACCAGGGCATCGAGCTAAAGCAGCTTCCCGGCGTTCCGGTACCGCCGGCGCGCCAACAGCCCGTGGTTGCCGAGGTCAAAACGAAATCAGGCGAACCGCCGCCTCCGTTACGCCCCACCGTGCTGACCAAGCGCGGAGCCGATATCCTGGTCCGCGTCGAACGTATGATGGATGACGCTCAACGGGCATTGGGCCCCGTACGACCGACGGTTTCCACTGAGAAGAAAAAACAGGCTGCGGTCCCGCCAAAAGTCGACGCCCTCGCGTCTGCGTTAGAGGGTCAGGCATTCGGCGGCCGGAACTGATTAGCCGCCACGTCACGGCCAGCGTAGTCTCCCTGACACGAATCAAGGTTTCCTCTCCACCAGCGGATCGATCGTGCGGCTGCTACTCGGATCGCTGTTTGCCCTTGCTGTCGCCGCAATCGTCGGCCTCGGCGCGACTTATCTAGCGCTCACCCGCGGCGCCGCCTTCGGCACCTTATCGATCGGTAGCTGGAGCGCCTGGTCAAAAACCGGCACCGCAGACGTCAACCCCTATGCGCGGGCAACGATAGCACGCACCGGCCAATTGCCGATCGCCCTTGGCGACGGTGTGTCGTTCACAGCCCAGACTGACGACGGTGGCAAGCTTCTCGACGGGCGATGCGATGTGGTGCTTTCAGGCGTCACGCCGGCGGCGCGCTTCTGGACTCTGACGCTCTATAACGTTGATGGCGAGCTCGTCGCCAATTCAGTCAATCGATACGGCTTCACCAGCCAAGAGATCGTTCGCCTCGCTGACGGCAGTTTCGAAATCGCGGTTGGACCGCGCGCAAGCCCAGGAAACTGGCTGCCGACTGGCGGAGTCGAGCGATTCGCGCTCGTGCTCCGCTTTTACGACACGGCGGTGGGAGTTTCGACCAAAGCCGGCCGCGAGGTTCCCATGCCAGCTATAAACCCCAGGAGCTGCCCATGATCCGATGGCTGCTCTTGTTCGTCGGAGGCGCTTTACTTGGCGGAATTGTGCATCTCGCGACCATTATCATCATGCCGCGTACGGCGACGCAGGACGCTTTTTCCCGTTTGGCGCGGATTGCACCGGCGAACACGATGACCGTCCTGTCCGCACCCACACACGAAAGTGCACCGATGCCGTTCATGGATCCGGCGTTCGCCAGCGCGATTTGCCGTTATGATCTTTCGCAAGGCACGCTGAAACTCACCGTGCCGGTGAGCCTCGCCTATACATCGGTCTCTTTTTATACGCGCTACGACGTGGCCTATTACGCCATCAACGATCGCGCCGCCGGCAGGCGTGTAATCGAACTCGAACTGATGACCGTCGAGCAGCGCAACCAGTTGCCGGAAGACGAGGACATTACCGCCGCCGACCGGCTGATCGTGGAATCGCCCACGCTCACAGGCTTAATCGCGATCCGGGCGCTCGCGCCGGAGCCAGGGCTGCTGCAAATGGCGCAAAACACCATCGCCGCTGCGCAATGCAAGCGACAAGATGAACCTAAGCCTTCCCGATAATTTGCGTGCCGCAGCCAAGCTTTGCTCACGCGCCCATGTCGGCGCGGAACGGGTGCGATAGTATGCAATTTTAGCTTGCAGTTGGTTGAGTGAGCGTTCGACGTCGACCGCTTGCGGCGACGGTGTCATGACAACAAGGCGTTCGAGCGCAAAACGATAGCCCGTGACACGCTGCACCAATTTTGTGCAGACCAGCGACACCAGCAAGGAATTCTCGCGGATGCGCCGAAGTGCGTGTTCCCGTTCCGTCTGGAACAAATTGCCAATGTAACTTAGGCTCTTGCGCCGTTTCTGATCGATATCGATTACACGCACGGCGGTTTCGAAGAATTGCGGAATGCGCGTGACATCATTGCGTATGTCGTCGGTGAGCTGGGAATAGCGCGCCCCGAACAAGTGGCTCGCATAGTTTGTCCGGTCGTATCTCGCCCGATGATTGGAGCCGATCACGCCATATTCTCCGGCCACGGAATATTCTTGCTGCCGGTCATAAGGTTGCTCGATCAGCGGTAAGCAAGGTCGCGAAACTGGCGCTCGTCATCCGTTAGCTCGAAGCCCGACGGCAAGGCCGGACGTCCGGCGATAGCATCGAGGCTAAGCCAGTCGTGAACGTTATCGCGCACCAGCGTGGGGCGGACTTCCCCAAAATCGCCATTGGCGCAGCCGGCGAGCAGCGCCACCATGGCCAACGCGGCCAAATGGCGGTGCCAAATGGGTACCCGCGGCGGTAGCGGCGACGAAATGTGCATCGGGTGCTTCGGCGGTCGTTTCGGTTCAGCGGGCGATACGGCGGCGGCGGCGGCGGCCGGCACTATTGCCGGTGTCCGGTTCGAGACCATTCGAGCCGTCCGGGTCGCGCTCGATCCGGATCACGGGAAGGATGATGACGGTCGCGGGCTCGGTATTGGCGTCGATATATCTGCCGCCACGCGCGTAGCCCGCCTCGTCGGGAAATCGGATGACTTCGCCCATTGCAGTCCCCTTTCGGCGCCTTGCGCAATTAAAGGGGCTGCAAGGTTAACGGTCTGTTACCGCTAAGCCATTGATCGCTCAAAACCTCGTTCCGGAGAAAGGCGCCAGGTGGCAGCGCTTTTGATGTGCCCCTAGGGCCGTTAGGCCGTTTGAGGCTTCGCCCCGGCGCTCGTAGCAGTGACGCGCAGCGCCTTATGGTCGAAACCCCAGCAGAGAGATTTAACGCCTGTGTTGCATCGACCGGTTGAGCTGGCAGTTCGAAAGCGACCGAATTTTGCGGCACAGCGAATGACGCGACTGTGCCAAAACCGGACCTGCCCCCTGTTGATAGGCGGGGTTGAACCGATGAGACGTACTGCCGCTCATTTTGCTAGAAGGTCCAGAATTCATGACAGGACCATTGTAAATCCGAGGGCCGTCGTAGCCGTGAACGCGACGCCGACATACGTCTCAAATTCAGTTCCGACAAATCTGTGGTATTTGCCATTACGTGGCAGGCAGTACTAAAACAATCCTACGTTAATCACCAAGACCGCGATGCCGCCCACCAACACCTCGTGAGCAACGACGAAGATCAAATCCAGTTTTTGCTTTTCCGTATGCAACAACATCTTCGTTGGACCAAAGATGGACACTTCCCTCGTTATCACGCCCCAAGACAATCGCCTCGGTGCGCCATCGTCGCGACCCCCATTCTTAGGTTCAACTACTCGTATTAGCGCAAATAATTTGAAAAGCTGACCGTTCCAACGGCGTTGATCCACTCGCAGGTGGCTTCTGCTCGCCGAGATTGCTCCCCATCAAGGAGGCTCGGCAATGCAGAGGTGTTTATGTCGGATAGCTGCCGAGAGTCCGCTTTGGAGCCGTAAGCGGATGTTATGCGTCCGGTGCGTTGAACCGGAAAGTGGGCAGTTGCCCGCAGGCCTTCATCTTAAATTCCGTGCTGAATCCGGGCACTATTTGCCTCCGTTCAACTTTCTAATAAGGCAGCCAGGGTAGCGCTAATTTGGGCCTCACGCGGGGGTATTCTGTGATACTATTCTTTTTAATGACGGCATCGGCAGAGAGAAATTCTGCCGCCTGACCTGTCAGCCAGGGAGGTCCTTATGGACAAACCAAATACCGTTGATCGTCGAAAATTTCTCAGCGCACTCGGCGTGACAGTTGGCGGCGTCGGCGTTGCCGGGGCCAGCCTGATCGCTCCGCAAGTCGTCAAGGCCGCGACCGAGCCAGCCAAAGGCAAGATTCCGGACACGCCGTACAAGACTGGCCACATGACATTCCTCACCGGCCCCGCCGCGGTGCTCGGTGATCCTTCCTTGAAGGGCCACATCATGGCCGCCGAGGAAATCAACGCTCAGGGCGGCTTACTGGGCAAGCGCAAGATCGAGACCATCACCGCGGATGAAGCCGCCGGCACCGACGCCAACGTCAAAGAACTGCGGCGAATGAAGCTCGAAGGCAAGATCGATCTATTTACCGGCGTCATCTCGAGCGGCAACACACCGGCGCTCGGCCCGGTGGCCGAGGAACTCTCGCTGCTGACCATGTTCGTGGACGGCTGCACCGACTTCCTGTTTGACGTGGCCGTTCCGAATCCCAAATACACCTTCCGCCTCACCAACATCCAATCGGCGGATGGAATCACGGCGGCGATCGGCGCGGCACAGGCCTGGCCGCAAACCCGCAAGATCGCGCATCTGCACCCGGACTACAGTTACGGCCGTAATGCTTCCGAGCACTTCACGCTCGCGATCGAGCGGCTGCTGCCGGGCACGCAGGTCGTATCCGAAAGCTGGCCGAAGCTCGGCACCACCGACTTCACCTCCCACATCACCAAGATCCTGTCGTCGGAGCCTGACCTGTTGTTCACCTCGGTCTGGGGCGGCGACTATGTGGCCTGGTACAAGCAGGCGCTGCGTTACGGCCTATTCGATAAGATGAAGGTCGCCACCACGCTTGCGTTCGGTGTCGCACCGCACGCGCTCGGTAAGGATCACCCCGAAGGCGTGCTCGCCGGCGTCCACTCCAACTATCACTTTACTTATCCGGGCGGCGACCGCTGGCCAATCAACAAGTCGTTCGTGCAGCGTTACTTCAAGCGCTGGAACGAATATCCGAACTTCCAGTCGGAAGGTTCTTACGTCACGCTCCACATGCTGAAGGCGGCGATCGAGCGCGCCAACAAGCTGATGGGCGGTTGGCCCGACGACGAGATGATTATCGGCCAACTCGAGGGTATGGGCTTCGACACGCCATCGGGCTATCTCTACATCCGGCCCGACAATCACCAAGGTTACAAGGACGCGGTCACCGGGTTCAGCAAGAACAACCCGGAATACCCGTTCCCGACCTGGGATCAGAACCGGATCATCACCATTCCGATCCGCAATATCACGGCGCCGGCGAATTGGCCGAAGCCCGGCAAAGGGCATAATGAGTCGACGGCGGCGGCCAACTGGATCAAGACCACCTGGCCGAAGTCAGTGGGCTAACCGGTTCCGCACGGTGATCAATATGACCGCGCCCGAGTGTCTCGGGCGCGGTTGGTTTTTGGACCTACAGTTGCTACCGTATCCGGCGGGGACTGCGCGCGCTCACGGGATTGCCGTGATAGAACGACTTTAAGTGGCGTGAGAGGGGTTGATCGGTGTCGATACTGGTCATTCAAATCCTGAATTCATTGTTCTACGCCTCGGTTCTTTTCCTGATCGCTGCGGGTCTGAGCCTCATTTTCGGCGTCATGCGCATCGTCAACATGGCGCACGGCACGCTCTATGCCGTGGGCGCCTATGTCACCGCCTGGCTCATGGGCAAAGCGATCGCGCTTGGCGTTCCGCTCGGATGGCTGTTCCTGCTGCTGCCGGTAGGCGCCGGTGTCGTCGCGCTCGCCGGATTCGTGATCGAGCCCCTGTTGCTGCGGCCGTTTTACCGGCGCGCCGAGGAATATCAGCTCTTGGTCACCTTTGGCCTGCTGCTGATCCTCGAAGACGTTATCCGCTTCCTCTGGGGCGGCATGCCGATCACCGCCGACACGTTGCAGGACGTAGTGCCGATCATGCACATCGGCGGCTTGGTTTATCCTGGCTACAATCTTGTAGTCATCGGCATCGGTGCGCTCGCCGCCATAGGTCTATGGGCGGGGATCTACCGCACCAAGTTCGGCGTCATGTTGCGCGCGACCTCGCAGGACCGACGCATGGCCTCGGCGCTCGGCATCAATGTCGGGCTAGTCTATATGTCGGCCTTCGCTATCGGCTGCTTCATGGCTGGTCTTGGCGGCGCCATCATCGTTCCGAGCCAGGCGGCCGTGCTCGGCATGGG
This sequence comes from Pseudolabrys sp., assembly GCA_009694265.1. Classification (GTDB taxonomy): domain Bacteria; phylum Pseudomonadota; class Alphaproteobacteria; order Rhizobiales; family Xanthobacteraceae; genus Pseudolabrys. The sequence goes on along the minus strand of SHVM01000054.1, from coordinate 8,365 downwards.
CGTCGATGCGCTGATCCTTGCTTTCGTCGTTGTAGTCATTGGCGGGCTTGGCAGCCTGCAGGGCGCGCTGGTCGGCGCGCTCATCGTGAGTTTCGTGCGAACCGCGGGAATTCAGTTTTTTCCGGAGATCGAGCTCGCGGTCCTTTACCTCATCGCCGCCATTGTACTGCTGATTAAGCCGACCGGGCTGTTTGGAAATGCGTAAAGAAGGGTAGCATGCGCTGGCTACGGGAACGCTCGAAAGTTCAGTTGGCCGCGGTTGCGGCCGCTGTCTTGTTGCTGCTGGCCCTGTTGCCTCCCTTTATCGGCGTTTATCAGACGCAGCTTCTGACCTACGGCCTGATAGCGGCCATCGCCGCGCTCGGCTTCAATCTGCTGCTCGGCTACACTGGCCTGCTGTCGTTCGGCCATTCCGCCTTCTTCGGCATCGGCGCTTATACGGTCGCCTTTCTTGCGCGCGACGCTGGTATCCATTCGATGGAGCTCTACATCCTTCTGGGGCTTCCGATCTCCGCCCTCTTGTCCGCGTTGTTTGGCTACATTTCCGTTCGGCACACCCGAATTTTCTTTGGCATTCTCACGCTCGCACTTTCGCAGGTGCTCTACAGCCTTGCCTACAAGCTGTTCTGGGTGACTGGCGGGAGCGACGGGTTGCGGGTGCCGCGGCCGACGCTGCTTGCCGGACTAGTCAGCTTCTCCGGCCCGGGCTCATTCCTGCGCTTCGTCAATTCCTATTACTATTATGTGCTCGCGGTATTCGCGGTTTGCGTTGTCGTCATGTGGGTGATCGTGCACTCGCCATTCGGCAAGGCGCTGCAGGCGATCCGCGACAACGAGGTGCGCGCCGCCTTTCTCGGCCTGCGCATCAGCCGCTTCCGTTGGGTGGCCTTTCTAATTTCAGGAACGTTCACGTCGCTCGCGGGTATCCTGTGGGTGCCGCTGAACGGGCTGACTACACCCGAAATATTGTATTGGCCGTTCTCCGGCGAGATCGTGTTTACTGCGCTGCTCGGCGGCTTCCGCAACTTCAGCGGGCCGATCGTCGGCGGCATTGTTTTCACGTATCTGAAGACTTACGCGGTGGCGACCACCGAATATTGGCAACTCCTGCTCGGCGTCGTGCTCGTGATGCTGATCCTGGTGCTACCAACCGGAATTGTCGGAGCGGTATCAAGGCTGGCTGACAGACTAAAGGCAAAGGGGAAGTCGTGACGATCTTGCTCAAGACCGTGGACCTGCGCAAGCAGTTCGGCGAGACGCGCGCCTGCGACGGCGTGAATTTCGTCGTCCACAAGGGCGAATTTCTTTCGCTCGTGGGCTCGAACGGCGCTGGCAAGACATCGCTCGTCAACCTGATCAGCGCGCATCTGACGCCCGATTCAGGCCAGATCCTGTTCGAGGACAAGGACATCACCTTCATGACCGTGAGCGAGCGGATCAAGGCTGGCATCGCGCGCAGCTTCCAGATTGTCAATCTGTTCGACGGGCTTACCGTCTTCGACAACATCGCGCTGTCGATTTTCTCGCGCGACGGCAAGGCCGGGAAGATCATCTCGCTAGCCGAGCACGATGACGATGTCCGCCGCGAAACGCTCGAAGTGCTTGGCCAGTTCGGATTGAGCGACAAGACCGCTGTGCTGGCCGGCGGATTGGCGCAGGGCGAACGCAAGCTGCTTGACGTCGCGGTGGCCTATGCCCTGCGCCCCAAGCTGCTCTTTCTCGACGAGCCGACGAGCGGCGTGAGCACGCATGAAAAGGCGCAAATCATGGACACTGTGTCCTCGGTGGTGCGCGCCGGCACGGTGACTGCCGTCGTCATCGAGCACGACATGGACGTCGTGTTCCGCTACTCCGACCGTATCGTGATGATGCACGAGGGTGCATTCCTCGCCGATGGCACACCCGATCAAATCAAGATGAACAAAGACGTCGCCAATATCCTGCTCGGCGTACCGCTCTCGGTCTGATTTGAGCTAACGAAGGGAAAACGCGTGCTGCTCGAAGTCGACAACATTAACACCTTCCGCGGCCCAGCGCACATCCTGCGCGGGATATCGCTGAATGTCGGCGACAACGAAGTCGTCTCGCTGGTCGGACGCAACGGTGCAGGCCGCACCACGATCATCGAGAGCATCACCGGCCTGTTGCCGATTCGCAGCGGCAGCATCAAGTTCCGTGGCGATGACATCGGCAAGCTTCCGCCGCATAAGCGCGCCAAATTTGGCATCGGCTATGCGCCGGAGAATTCCGGCATCTTTCCGGAACTTAGTGTGGCGGAAAACCTGATGATCAGCCGCTGGCTGTCCACCAAGACCGTGCGCGGCGCCACCCAGCACATCGACGCCCAGGAGCAGGCGCTCACGGTATTTCCTGAAGTGCGCAAGTTCCTCGACCGGCAGGGTCTTAATCTGAGCGGCGGGCAAAAGAAAATGGTTTCGATTGCGCGCGCGATGGCGCTCGCGCCATCGCTGATGATTCTCGATGAGGCCTTCGAAGGGCTGGCGCCGGTGGTGGTGAAACGGTTCCGCGAAGCGGTGATGATGATCAAGGGCATGGGTATCTCACTTTTGCTTGCGGATTCAAACCTCACCAGCGCCTCGGCGATTGCCGACCGGATTTATGTCATCGATCGTGGCGAGGTCATCTTCCACGGCACCCCCAAGGACGCGCTGGCGAACGAGGGAGTGATGCGGGCGTTGCGGGGTTGACATCGGTTCATCGCAGGTGGACGCGTCAATGAAAAAGTTTTGCACGATTGTCGTTCTGCTGCTTGCGGCGGCACTCGTCACCGTAGCGCGTGGCGGCCACGAAGTACCGATCTACCCTTCGTTTTATCCGCATGAAATCGAAATCCGCCCACTCGCGCGCGAGCAGGCGGCCGACGCTTTGCTCAAAGCCGACATCCATGCCTATGTCGGCCCGCCGCCGCGCTTTGCCGTTCCGTTGCCGGACTCGATCCGAACGGTCGAGTCCCTCGGCTCTTTCGTTGTCGTCCGTATGAATCCGGAATCTTCGCCGGCAACGGATGGCGCTGCGGCCTGCGCCGCCGTAAAACGCGTGGTCCGTGATCTTGCGAGCAAGCCAGAAGAATTCATCTTTCATCCTTATCCGGTCACGCCCTTTCACGGCGACTACCTCCATCACGCCGATCTCGCCGAAGCTGCGAAGGCGCGCTATTCGGACACCGCGGCCGGGCCTTCGACCGCAGTCAGCACATTGAAGATCAGAGCGAGTGGCCGCCTGGCGGAGAGCCATCCGGATTGGTCCGCGCAGGACGCGGACTGGGACGCGGAAGTGGTCGAAATCAATGCCGCGGAGCTTGTGGCTTCCGCGATGCTCGCGGTGAACGGTTGGCTCGCACCGCCCTGGGTGAGAACCGGCTGGTTCCATGCCGAACGTCTGTTGGCCGGCACCGTCAACGAGACCGCCGCTAAGCAACATATTGAAGCCGATTTGCAACGCCTTACCACGAGCGATTTCCACGACGTGGCGGAACGCATCAATCTGGAACGCAACCTTGTCACCGCGCTCACCGCCGGCTGCCGCAACGTCGTCGCCGGCTATACGGTGAAGCGCGAATACTTCAATGCCGAATTCTCGGCCGGAATCGAAAACGTCGGCTACGACGCCATCGAAGGCCTGCAATCGCCGATGTTCATTCGAACGGTGAAGCTGAAGGACTTTCCCTGGAACGGCTGGCTGGCGCTCGGAATCGACGCGCAGCCTAAAGCCGCTTGGAATCCGATTGGCGGCATGAACGACCGGTTCGGGCGACTGATGTGGATTGCCGTGGGCGACCCGGCCTTAGTCCCTTCGCCTTACGAGGCGGGCTGGATGCTCAACCGCATCGCCGACATCCCGCCGAATTCGCCATAATGATGGGACGGAGCGATGCCATGATCTCATGTCGGACTTTTGCTGCAGGAGCCGCACTGGCGCTGTCGCTTGCTTGGACGGGCGATGCCGTAGTCGATGTGCGCGCCGCCGAACTCACCTTCGTACTGCGCATCGAGAAAGGCCATGTACCGACCGATAAGCGGCTCATCCGCATTAAGCAAGGCAACATTGTTAAATTGCAATGGAGCACGGATCGCCGCATGTCGGTGCATCTGCACGGCTACGACATCGAAAAGCAAGTTGCTCCGGGCGCCGTCACCGACATGACTTTCACCGCTCACGCGACTGGACGGTTTACGATCGAACCTCACCTCGCGAAAACGCCATCCGGCAGCCACGCGCACGGGGATGTGCTTGTCACCATCGAGGTCTATCCCTAGTTCCAGACGGCGCCTGGCGGCAACGTTCTTCACGGCCGCTGCCGCGGCCGTGTGCGGTTTTGTAACTTCCACGCACGCGCACGGCTTCGGCCAGCGCTACGATCTGCCGCTGCCGCTGTCGCTCTATCTCGCAGGAGCGGCGGCCGCCGTCTTGGTGTCCTTCGTCATCGTCGGGCTGTTCGTGCGCAGTGCGCCGCGCGCGCATGGCTATCCGCGCTTCTATTTACTCCACTATTCCATTGGCCGGTGGCTGATGCGGGGCGGGTTCGCTTCTGCTCTGCAGTTTACCGCGCTTGCGCTTTTTATCGTGGTCGTCATCGCGGGAATTCGCGGCGACCAGAACCCCTATAAGAACATCGCACCGAGCATGGTATGGATCGTCTGCTGGGTGGGCCTCGCCTATGTGTCGGCCTTTTTCGGCGACCTGTGGGCGCTGATCAACCCTTGGCGAACGATCTTCGAAACGGCCGAGACGATCTATCGCGGGGTGACGCAGCGGTCCTCATTATCTCTCCGCCTGCCCTATCCCGAATGGCTTGGCGCCTGGCCGGCGGTGGCGCTGTTGCTGGCGTTTTTCTGGGTCGAACTGATCTACCCAAGCCCAGCCGTGCCGTCGCACATCGCCTGCCTGGCCATCGGCTATACCGTCCTGACCTTGATTGGCATGTTCACATTCGGTTGCCAGACCTGGCTCAGGCATGGCGAAGTCTTTTCCCTGGTCTTCGGCACCTTCGCCCGTTTCGCGCCGATCGAAGCGAGCCTCAATCCACGGCAATTGGCATTGCGGCCGTTCGGCGCCGGGCTGATCGACACGCGCTCGGTTTCCACCTCAACGACCGCATTCGTGCTCCTTCTGCTCGCGAGCGTTCTTTACGACGGCGTGCTCGGCACCCCGGAATGGAGCAACCTGGAAGGCGCGCTCGCCGCTAACCTGCCTGCCGGCGATTTCGGCTTCATGGCGGTGAAAACCGCCGGGCTCGTCGTGTTCTGGCTCGTGTTCTTCTGGGCCTACGTCGCGATCAGTGCAGCGATGAGTGCGATGACGGCAAGGCGCCTGTCTCCACTCGGCATGGCGCGGAACTTTGTCTTCACTTTGGTGCCGATCGCCATCGGTTATCATCTCGCGCATTACCTCACGTTTCTGCTGATCCAGGGGCAATACATCATTCCGCTGGTGTCGGACCCGTTCGGCTTCGGCTGGAATCTGTTTGGGACGGCAGCGTACCGCGTCGACATCGCCATCGTCGGCGCGCGCTTCGCTTGGATCACGGCGGTGACGGCAATCTTGCTTGGGCACATCGCCGCGGTCTATCTCGCCCATCTCAAGGCGCTGCAGACGCTGGGCACGCGTAGCGCCGCGCTCAGGTCGCAAATCCCGCTGACCGCGCTGATGGTGGTCTACACCTTCGTCAGTCTCTCGATTCTCGCCGAACCGATTATTAACCGCCGCGCGCCCGCGCAACCATCGGAAATAACCAGCCGCGAGGTAGCTGTTCCGGCCGACGCGGTAATCCCCGAGCCGGGAAGCGGCCGATTGCTTGCGGTTGGCGCGGGAAAAGTTGCGGGACAGAAGTTGACTTACCGCATGCTCGGTTCCGCCTTCCACGATGGCAGCCGAATGAGCGGCGCCGATCTGCTTTATTCTACCATGTTCGCTTATCGCTGGGGCGCTGGCGGCGAAGAATCGCATTCCGACCCGGTAGTCGCCACCGCGACCGCTGTTATGCGCGCGCAGCTTTTGGCGATAAAGAGTATAGCAACCGACTCGAGCTCCAAGTCGATCCGCTTTGGCGACTTTGAATATACCCGCGAACTGTTCGTGGTCGAAGTCTACACCTTGGCACCGTCGGTGGATCCGGAGCAGGACGCGATCGTTGCGCCGCCGTGGAGCACGCTGCCCTGGAATCTGCTCGTGCTGATGGAAGAGGCAGTTGAGCGCGGCTGGGCCGCGTTTTCGCAGGCCGAAGTCGCGCGGCGCGGCGTCGAATGGCTCGATCTGGTCCGCTCGCCCGACATGAACAGGCGGCTGGCCACACTCGTGGAGCAGTTCGAGCGCGAAGGATACCGTCCCGAGCGCCTCCATTCTCTGGTCAGTGCGGAGGCGGCGCGCCGCCGTTGGGCCGCGCTCGCGGCCTTCTATAGGGAGCACGGACATTTCCTGGTTGCCAACGGTCCGTACCGGCTCAAGCACTGGTCGGCCGGAGCCGTCACGCTCGAAGCCTTCCGCGATCTCAGCTATCCGCTCGGCGTCGGCTCCTACGATGCCTATGCCGTTCCGCGCCGGGGATATATTACCAAGGTCGAGCAGTTTGGTAACGAGATCAGGCTTTCCGGCGACATTGAGCTGATCGAGAAACGCATGCGGAGCTATGACATCGTGCGCCGGCCGTTGTCTTCCGTTCCGCCGGACATGCTCAAGCGCGCGTCCCCGCAATGCCGATACGTTGTGATAGACACTGAGGGCCGTGTCGTGCTCGCGGGCCTTGCCCCGCTGGCAGACGATGCCACGTTCCAGGTGAATTTTAATGGAAAGCTTGCGGCCGGCCGTTACACTATGCGCGCCGAGATCAACGTCAATGGAAACGCCATGAACACTGATATCCGAAGAATTGACGTTTTGATTTCATCCAGTCCTTGAAAATATGCACCGTCAAGCGAATATTCCGTAACTTGCCATTCCGCGATGTTCGAGGCATGTCTGCTTTGCTCCCGAAAGCGAACATCCCGGCAAACTCAAATTGCTCATCGGAAGCGCCACTAAATAATGTATCATCTGTATGCGTATCAGGCCGCTCGCGCTGTGGTGGCACCGCAGATTCGCTTAGCTGCGCCAACCGTCGATCAATTCGTCGATACGCAATATGCATCCGATTGGAACTGCATGCAGAGATGCGGCGTTGTCTTAAACATCGCCCTGTCGGGTGCTTAACTGTTGAGTTTTGTAGAACCGCATAATTCGTTCCGCTGCGGGACGCGTAAGTTTCATAAATTCGAGTTTTGTTTCCTTTAGATCATCAGCCAATAACCCACCATTTGAGGGGCGCGCGCAATAAATCGCGTCTATTGTTGCCAAATTAAAATTGATTTCTTTGAGAAGGGTGCCAACTGGGCTGGACCAAAAACGCATAATCAAACGCTCGATAGCGCCTGTGGGCATTCCCGCCAGACGCGTGATTGCAAAAAGAACTTCGTCGATCCTTTTTGCCTCGGCAAATTCTTTCACTACGGATTGATTCAGCCAACCCTTTTTGAAAAGGGGATCAATTACGAGTTCTGCTATCCTGAAATCTCTGCGCGCGGTAAATTTGCATGCATCCTTTTCGTCATCAGAAGCACGAACCTCGTCGATCTGATGGCTATGTTTTGGATCAGTCGAATTTTTCGCGGGCAAGGCATACGATCTGGTCTGATTGCATTTGGCGCAGAGATATGTGTATTTTTCCATCCGAGTATTCATAGGATGCGGCACGATGAACGCAAGTACCATGGACGTGGCGCATTTCGGACAAGGCGCCGTCACACACTCCATACTTGGAACCACGTTCGCAGCCGCAATGATTGTTTGGGCCATTCGCGATTTCCAAGTGATAGTTTGCAGACATAAAAATCCTACGGTGATCAAGCCGCTTCTGTTTTAATGTTGGAAGGTTTTTGCAGAAGCTTTATGAGTTGCTTGAGCATGGCGATCTCGCCCTCAAGCCTTGCAACACGATCAGATAGCTCACTGTCGTTCGCTTCTGCATTACCTGCGGCAGAATCCGCTTCAAAGGCGACACCAATTTCGTCTTCTGCTCGCCATATTACTTTGGCTGAAAAATTACGACCTTTGATCGGTATATTCAATTCAAGAAAATCGATCGGTGGTGGTGGCGTAGAAAATTTTATTCGTGCGCCAGTGTCAGACATTTCTCGAACAAGACATTCGACAGCCGAAGGGCTGCCTCTTAGTGTCTGACTGAAAAAGAAGCTGAGTGATTTCAGCCAGTTGTGATTCCTTCGGATTGGATCGATTCGAAGGAGAGCACGATGGCCTGGACCGAAATCACTCGGCGACAGTATAGGCGCGAGGGCTTGCGGTATGAAAGCGA
>SHVM01000053.1 GCA_009694265.1 Pseudolabrys sp. | reverse complement strand
GGAACGCAACCGCTTCTTCAAGGGACTGGCGAGCTGGATCGGCTTCCGCCAGGTGCGCGTCGACTATGAGCCGGGCGAACGCGCGCACGGCGCGACGACCTGGAATCTCTGGTCGCTGATCGGCCTGTCGATCGAGGGGCTCACCTCGTTCTCGGTGGCGCCGCTGCGGGTTGCCAGCATGCTCGGCCTGCTGCTCGCCGTCACCGCGCTGTTCTTCGGCGGCTGGATCCTGTTGCAGACCATGCTCTACGGCAAGGACGTGCCCGGCTATCCATCGCTGGTGGTCAGCGTGATGGTGATTGGCGGCGTGCAACTGCTTATGATCGGCGTGCTGGGCGAATATATCGGCAAGATGCTGTCCGAGATCAAAGCGCGCCCGGTCTATTTCGTCGCCGACCACAGCGTGAAGAACGCCAGCGTTACCGCCAAAGCGCGCCCGACCGTTTCGCGCGCGGCGGAGTAAGTCTTTGCCACATAGCAGCACGCGCCAGATCTGGCTGTGCGCCGACGATTACGGTATTTCGCCTGCGGTCAATGCCGGCATTCGCGAATTGATCGCGCGTGGACGACTGAATGCCACCTCGGTCATGGTGGCAGCGCCGCATCTCGATGGCGGCGAAGCGGCATCGCTCAGACTTCTCAATCGTCAAGAAAAACGCGCGGCCATCGGCTTGCATGTGACGCTGACGGCCCCGTTCAAGCCGATGAGCCTAGGCTTTGCGCCGCTGCGCGACGGCGGCTTTTTGCCGGTGGCGGAGATGTTGCGCGCCGCGATGGCGCGCCGTCTGAAGCCGGAAATGCTGGCGATCGAAATTGCCGCTCAATTGCGCGCCTTCGTTGACGCCTTCGGCCACCTGCCCGACTTCGTCGACGGCCACCAGCATGTGCAATTATTCCCGCAGGTGCGCGATGCGTTTCTGAAAGTGGTCGCGGAGTTGGCGCCCAATGCCTGGGTCCGGCAATGCGGCCGCGCCAGTTCGTTGCGGCGGCTGCATGACCGCAAGGCTTTGGTGCTCGACATTCTCAGCGTGCGCTTTCGCCGCAAGGCCGCCCGGCAGGGCCTTGCCACCAATCCGGGCTTTGCCGGATCTTACGCTTTCACGTCTAAGGCCAATTTCGCCAAGATTTTCCCGCGATTCCTTGCAGGTCTCCCGGATGGCGGCCTGATCATGTGTCATCCGGGCTTCGTCGATGCCGCGCTAGAAAGCCTCGATTCGCTGACCACTCTGCGCGAACACGAATTAGCCTATTTCAATTCCGATGCTTTCCCGCAAAGCTTGGCCGAGCACGGCGTGAAACTCGCGAGGCCTGCTGGCAACGGCGAAAAAGCTGCCTAGATATCTCAAACTGAATTGTTCAGGGAGGCCACCATGACTCCGCAGGAGCGCCAACAGGTGAATGAGCTGTTCGAGCGCCTGGCGCGCCTCGAAGCGGCGACGCGCGACGCCGAGGCCGAACGGGCGATCGCCGATGGCCTCGCCCGCGCACCGCATGCGATCTATCCGCTGGTGCAGACGGTGCTGGTGCAAGACGAGGCGCTCAAACGCGCCGATGCCCGCATTCGCGAATTGAGCGGCGAGGATGAAAGCCAGCGCGCCAGCGGCGGCTTTCTCGACAGCATGCGCAACACCTTAACCGGCAAGCCCGCGCACGGCTCGGTGCCGAGCATACGCCCTGCACCCGCCAATCAACCCGATCCGCGCTGGAACAGCGGCGGCGCAATGGCCGCTGGCGCCCAGCCGCCAGCGGCGGCGCCATCGCAATCACCGGGATTTGGCGGCTCATTCCTCGGCACAGCCGCGGCATCGGCCGCCGGCGTGATCGGCGGCGCGCTGCTGCTTAACTCGATCAGCTCGATGTTTGGCAATCGTGGCAGCGCTTTCGCCGGCGACGCGCCGGCAGCGCATTCACCCTGGAGCGATAGCGCGGCCGGTAGCGATATCGCGCGCGATGCCGGCGTGAACGATATCGGACGCGGATCGACGGGCGGCGGGCAAAGCGCCACACCTGGCGCCGGGCTGCTCGACAGCGGCGATGCGGATGTTTCGGATCTCAGTGCCGATATTGGCGGCGACTTCGGCGGCGATAGCGGCGGCGGCGATATCGCCTAAAGTACGACCACCTTGGTGCCGAGCTTCACGCGGCTGTACAGGTCGATGACATCGACATTGCGCATGCGGATGCAGCCGGACGAGACGTTGTGGCCGATCGTCCACGGCTCATTCGAGCCGTGGATGCGGTAGAGCGTCGAGCCGAGATACATGGCGCGCGCGCCGAGCGGATTGTTCGGACCGCCCGCCATGAAATGCGGCAGGCTGGGCTGGCGCGCCAGCATCTCCGGCGGCGGCACCCAATCCGGCCATTCCTTCTTGCTTGAGATCGTGTGCATTCCCGACCAGGTGAAGCCCGGCCGGCCTACGCCGATGCCGTAGCGTATGGCTTTGCCGTCGGACCCGACCAGATAGAGCAAGCGTTGCGGCGTATCGATGACGGATCGTGCCGGGCTCTTCCTTGCCCTGATACGCAACCTCCTGGCGCAGGAATTTCGGATCGATCGCGGCGCCCTGCGGCTCCGGCATGGGATCGGCGGCCGGCCCGAGATTGGCATAGGCGTAAAGCAGCGGCGCGCCTTGCGGGTCATTTTGATGGGTCGCTTGTGGCGGCGTCATGTATGGCGGCTGCGGCATCTGTGAGCGCGGCGCGGAATCCCCGAACAGATATTCGATGAACCCGCCGCCGAGCCTGCCGCGGACCTCCGGCGGAGACTGCACCACCACGACCATCGGCGGCGTCTGCGGCAAAACTTGAGGCGGCAAGACCCGGGACGCTAAGACTTGGGGCGGCAAGGCTTGGGGCGGCAAGGCTTGGCGAGACGGCGCGACCGTAATCGGCTGCGCCGAAGCGGTGCCGCTCGCGAACAGGCCAGCGATCAGTATTGGAAAAATCAACCGCCGCATCGGCTCAACTCTACAAGGCGCACCACCCGATAGGCGCAGTACAGAGCAAAACAAACACCGTTTGGTAAATCACACGGCTGCGTACGCATCATTGATGCGGCCGCATGCGCGCTTCGTCGCGTCAGGGTTTATTTTGCGTAAAACGCAAAGCGTCATGGTTAATGTTTGGTTCTCCTGAAAGCGCAACCCAGCGTTAATGGCCGCTGAGATAAAACCATTGCATTGGGGATGCGAGGGGGTTGGCGTGCAGCGAAAAGTATTCCGCGTCGAGCAGATGTTCACCGGCAGTCGCGCAGCCGCGGCGAACCCGGTTGAGCAACGTCACGTTACCGACGAACTTAAAGCACTGCGCATGCTCGCCGAACAGCGCGATGGCAACGCCAGTGACGCGATGCAAATTCTTAAAGACGAACTGGCGCAGATCCACGAGACCATCACGCGCAATAAGCGCGAACTTGCCGCCCTCATCGGCGACGGCAAGGAGCGAAGGATGGCGCGCGCGACCGACGAATTGCGCGCCTCCGTCGACGGCATGGATTACGCCACGCAGAAAATTCTGAAATCGGTCGAGGTCATCGACGAAAGCGCCAGGGCGCTCACGGCCACGTTGAAGGACGATTACAAGCGCGGGCTTGCCCAGGACATCCAGGACCACGTCGTGCAAGTCTACGAAGCGTGCAATTTCCAGGATATTACCGGTCAACGTATTGGCAATGTGATCGGGATCATGACGATGGTCGAGGATCAGGTGGCGGCCATGCTCGATCGCTGCAACGCTATTGGCGGACGGAATGAACCTCCCGCACAGACCAAGCCTGTGCGCGGCCACAGGCTGCTCAACGGGCCCAAGCTCGACGGCGATAGCGGCCACACCGACCAGCGCGACATCGACAAGATGTTTAACTAGCGCGTGAGGGCTGGGGCCGCACTCACGACGACGTTCTTCGGATCACAATAAAACAAACCAGCGCGACCGCGGCGAAGAGGGCCGCGAGCGCCAGTGCTGCCGAATCGGACGCGCGCTCCACCACAAACGCCATCACCAGCGGCGCCGCCGCCTGCACTACCAAGAACGGACCGGCGAGCCGGCCCATCAGCCGCCCATAGCCGGAAGCGCCAAACAGCGCCAGCGGCACCGCGCCGCGCGTGATCGTCACCAGTCCATTGGCGCCGCCGAACAGCAATGCGAAGGCCGCCGCCACCGGCACCGATATGCCCAACACCGCCAGCATGACAAAGGCGCACAGCAAGACGCTGAGTGCAAAGCGGATCAACCACAGCGGATGCAAGTTACGGCCGAAAGAGAATTCGATCAGCCGTGCGCCGACCTGCGCCGGCCCGAACAGCGCGCCGATCCAGACCACGGTTCCGGCATCGATGCCGGAGCGCGCGAAGATCGCCAGCAGATGCGCCGATAGGCCGGAGGGGACGAAGGCATAGGCGGCGAATGCGGACGCCACCAGAATGAACGGCAAGCCGTGCGGCGGCAGCACCTTGTCCGGTACTTTGGCGTCGGTTTGCTTGGCAACATCGGCTTCGACGCGGCTGCGCGGCAGCAGGAAGGCATGCAGCGGCGCGGCGATGCAGGCGAGCAGCACGGCATAGACCAGATAGGTGCCGCGCCAGCCGGCCGCTTGAAGCAGAAAATGCGTCGCCGGCCAGCTGACGGTCGAGGCAAAGCCGCCGGCCAGCGTCAGCGCGGTGATCGGCCGGCGCGCGCCGGCGCCGAAGATGCGGCCAAGCGTGCCGAAGGCCGAATCGTACAGGTTCGCCGACATGGCGACGCCGAGCACCATCCAGACCGCGTAATACGCAATCGGATTATCGGCATGAACGATGAGGACCAAGCCCAGCGCGCCGATCAGCGAACCGGCAGTCATGGTCACATGGCCGCCGAAGCGATCGATCGAGCGCCCGACATAAGGCGCAATCAGTCCGGCGACCAGGAGGGCGAACGAGAAGCCGCCCATGGCGAAGGCCATCGACCAGCCGCGCTCGGCCGCGATAAGCGGCACGATCAGCACCGGTGTGTAAAAAATCGTGCCCCACGACAGAATCTGCGTGATGCCGAGCACCGGCACGGCGCGCCAGGGTCCTTCAAGAAAATCGCGGGGAGCGGTCATGTCGGCAGAATGTCTAGCATAGCGGCAACAGCGCCCTCATGCGCGCGACGCCGGTCAGCCCGTCACCGCGCCGGCGGGGTCTGCTGGATGGGCGGCTGTGCCGGCTTTGGCGCCACTTTTGGCTTTGGCTTGGCCCGCGTCCTCGCCGGCTTGGCGCCTTCCGCCGGGCAGCGGACATAGACCATGATGCCGTAGCGGCCCTGCACTTCCATATCGATCCAGCGCATGATCAGCACACGGCCGTCGAAGGTGATCACCTCGCGGTCCAGCTGGCTGCCGGGGGGATCGCCCTCCGGCCCGATAAAGGTCTTGTTGCCCGGTGCGCCTTTCAGGCGCAGCTCAGCCGGCGTCGGCTGGTCGGCAAGATGCATCATCACCCCGCCGGATTGGCCGAGCGTAATAATATAGGGCTGCTTGCATTGATTGGCCGCGGCCGCCTCGGTGCGCGCCCTGTCTTCGTCCTTGTGGTAGGTGGCGAACCCCCAGCGCCCGACGATATCCTGCGGCGGGAAGGCCGGCGGCAGCGTGGGGACCACCGGCGGCGGTGGCGGCGGCTGCTCGGGCGAAGAAGAAAATGGGTTGTTGAAGCTGGCACAGCCGGAGAGCCCAAAGGCCAGCCCATGTGCCAGCAGAGCCAGAACCAGGGCTGTCGACAGGCTGGGTCGGTTCGGACGGCTCATTCGGGCTCCGGCGGTGTAATCAGGGGGATTTTGGGGGGTATTGGCGGCTTGCGCAAGCATTTTCCCAAGCATTAACCGATGCATTTAGGCCTTCACGAGGCAGACCGGCCGCGCACCCCGGTTAACGCTGCCGGACGAGGCCGGTTCGCGGCGAATGGCTCACGCTTGACACCCCAAGCGGCAGGCCATATGTCCCGGGCTACGATTGGCACTCTCCGTTAACGAGTGCTAAGAGCTTACAATATCGACGCTTTCAGTCACGCACACGCAACATTTTGTTGACGAGGAAGACATGGCCAAGACCAAGTTCCGTCCCCTGCATGACCGTGTGGTCGTGCGCCGCATCACCGCCCTGGAGAAGACCAAGGGCGGCATCATTATCCCTGACTCTGCCCAGGAGAAGCCGCAGGAAGGCGAGATCGTCGCCGTCGGCCCCGGTGGCCGGGACGAGAGCGGCAAGCTCACCCCGATCGACGTCAGGATCGGCAACCGCGTGCTGTTCGGCAAATGGTCGGGCACCGAGGTCAAGCTCGACGGCGAGGAGCTCCTGATCATGAAGGAGTCCGACATCATGGGCGTGATCGCCTGAACACCTGTAAAAATCCAATCGGAGTAATTTGAAATGGCTGCCAAGGACGTGAAATTTTCCACCGACGCGCGCGACCGCATGCTGCGCGGCGTCGATATCCTCGCCAATGCGGTGAAGGTGACGCTCGGCCCCAAGGGCCGCAACGTCGTTCTCGACAAGAGCTTCGGCGCCCCGCGCATCACCAAGGACGGCGTCACCGTCGCCAAGGAGATCGAGCTCGAGGACAAGTTCGAGAACATGGGCGCGCAGATGGTGCGCGAAGTCGCCCAAAGAACCAATGATATGGCCGGCGACGGCACCACCACCGCCACCGTGCTGGCTCAGGCGATCGTGCGGGAAGGCGCCAAGTCGGTCGCCGCCGGCATGAACCCGATGGATCTCAAGCGCGGTATCGATATCGCGGTCAGCGCCGTGGTCAAAGACATCGAGAAGCGCGCCAAGAAGGTCGGTTCGTCGGCCGAGGTTGCGCAGGTCGGCACCATTTCGTCGAACGGTGATGTTCAAATCGGCAAGATGATCGCGCAGGCGATGCAGAAGGTCGGCAACGAAGGCGTCATCACCGTCGAAGAAGCCAAGGCGATGGAGACCGAGGTTGAGATCGTCGAAGGCATGCAGTTCGACCGCGGCTATATCTCGCCCTACTTCGTCACCAATGCCGAGAAGATGCTGGCCGAGCTCGAAGATGCCTACATCCTCCTGCACGAGAAGAAACTCTCCGGCCTACAGGCGATGCTGCCGTTGTTAGAGGCCGTGGTGCAGACCGGCAAGCCGCTGGTCATCATCGCCGAGGACGTCGAAGGCGAAGCCATCGCCACGCTGGTGGTCAACAAGCTGCGCGGCGGCCTGAAAGTGGCGGCCGTCAAGGCGCCGGGCTTCGGCGACCGCCGCAAGGCCATGCTGGAAGACATCGCGATCCTCACCGGCGGCCAGCTGATCTCGGAAGACCTTGGCATCAAGCTCGAGAACGTGACGCTCGCCATGCTCGGCCGTACCAAGAAGGTCATCATCGAGAAGGAAAAGACCACCATCGTGCACGGCGCCGGCAAGAAGGCCGAGATCGAAGCGCGCGTGGGCCAGATCAAAGCGCAGATCGAGGAGACCACCTCGGACTACGACAAGGAGAAGCTGCAGGAACGTCTGGCCAAACTGGCCGGCGGCGTTGCGGTGATCCGCGTCGGCGGCGCTTCCGAGATGGAAGTGAAGGAAAAGAAGGATCGCGTCGAGGACGCGCTCAACGCCACCCGCGCCGCGGTCGAAGAAGGCATCGTGCCGGGCGGCGGCGTCGCCTTGTTGCGCGCCAAGAAGGCGGTCGGCAAGATCGTCGACGAGAACCCCGACGTGCAGGCCGGCATCAATATCGTGCTCAAGGCGCTGGAAGCTCCGGTTCGCCAGATCGCCGAAAACGCCGGCGTGGAAGGCTCGATCGTGGTCGGCAAGATCCTCGAGGAGAAATCGGAGACCTATGGCTTCGATGCGCAGAACGAGGAATATGTCGACATGGTCGAGATGGGCATCGTCGATCCGGCCAAGGTGGTGCGCACGGCCTTGCAGGACGCCGGCTCGATCGCAGGGCTGCTGGTCACCACCGAAGCCATGGTCGCCGAACTGCCGAAGGACGCGAGCCCAGCCATGCCGGGCGGTGGTGGCGGCATGGGCGGCGGGATGGGGTTCTAAGCCCTCCGTCGTATCCGAAAATACAAAGGGCGCAGCCTCGGCTGCGCCCTTTTTGTTTATGCCTCGCGGCTACCAGCCGATCGTTCGTGGCAACCAGAGCGCAAGTTGCGGGTAAATAAAACAAAGCACCAGCGCGACAAGCTGCATCAGCACAAACGGAACGATGCCCCGATAAATGTCACCGGTGGTGATTTCAGGCGGCGCCACGCCGCGCAGAAAGAACAGCGCCCAGCCGAACGGCGGGGTGAGGAACGAGGTCTGCAAATTCACGCAGATCAAGGTGGCGAGCCAAACCATGTCGACCTTGGCGGCGATGAAAATCGGCAGAAACAGCGGCACGGCGATGTATGAGATTTCGATCCATTCGATGAAAAAGCCGAGCACGAAGATGATGAACATCAAGAACCAGATGTCGGCATTGATGCCGCCCGGTAGGAATTCGAAGAAGTCCTGCACCAGCTTTTCGCCCTGCAGCCCGCGAAACGCCAGCGAGAAAGCCTGCGCGCACATCAGGATAAACATCATCATGGCGGTGATGCGGGTGGTGGCATAGGTCGTCTCGCGCAGCACGCTCCACGACATCCGCCCGCCAATGGCGGTCACGACGATGGCGCCGAGCGCGCCCATGGAGGCGGCCTCGGTCGGCGCCGCGATGCCGCCGATGATCGAACCCAGCACCGCGCCGACCAGCGCGAGCGGCGGCAACACCACGCGCAGCAGCTTGCCGGTAAGCTCGCCGCGCGACACCAGGTCGCGCTCGGCCTGCGGCACCGCAGGCACCATATCGGGACGCAATATACCGAGTCCGAGGATGTAAATGACGTAGATGCCTGCCAGCATCAGGCCGGGGATCATGGCGGCAGCGAACAAGGTGCCGACAGATTCATTCAAGATGTCGGCGAGCAAAATCAGGATCAGGCTCGGCGGAATGATCTGCCCTAACGTACCGGAAGCGCAGATCACGCCGCAAGATAGGCCCTTGTCGTAGCCGCGGCGCAGTAGCGTTGGCAAAGTGAGCAGGCCGAGCGTCACCACCGTGGCGCCGACGATGCCGGTGGTTGCGCCCATGAACACGCCGACGACGACGATGCCAATGCCGAGCCCGCCGCGCAGGTTTCCCGCCGCATGCGCGATCACTTCCATGAGGTCTTCGGCGAGTTTGGATTTCTCCAGCATCACGCCCATGAAGACGAAAAGCGGCATGGCGATCAGCGTGTAATTCGTCACCACGCCGAAGATGCGGCTGGGCAGCAGATTGAACAGCTCCGCGCCAAAGCCGATATAGCCGAACACAAGGCCCGTGGTCGCCAGCGTGAGCGCGACCGGGATGCCGGACAGCAAGAGCACGAAGAACCCGACCAGCATCAGGAGGGCGAGGATTTCATTAAACGGCATCGGTGCGTCCCCGCCAGGCCAGAAAATATTGGATCGCCTGCGCCAATGATTGCGCAAACAGCAAAGCAAAGCCGATGGGGATCAGGGCCTTCAGGAGGTAGCGGCCGGAAATGCCGCCCGGATTGGCCGTGCCCTCACCGATGTTCCAGGATTGCAGCACGTAAGCCCAGGACAGCTTGATGATGATCAGCGAAATAACCATCGAGAGCAGCGCCGAAATAAATTCGACCAGATATTTATTGCGCTGAGAGTATGAGGCAAACAGAACGTCAACCCGCACATGCTCGCCGTGCCTGAGCGCATACGACATGCCGAACAGGCAGATCGGCGACATCAGGTGCCACTCGAGTTCCTGCGACCAGACCGATCCGGTATTGAAGCCATAGCGCAGCAGCACATTGCCGCCCATCACGAGCGCCAGCGCGAACGACGACCATGCCGTGATACGGCCGGCGGCATCGACGAAGTTATCGATGCCGCCGGCCAACTTTTCCGCGCGAGACACGTCAGCCTTTGCCAAGAATCTTATCGTGGTAGACGGCTTCGCTGTAACCGGCCCACTGCTTGTATTTGGCCATGTATCCCATATAGGACGCATGTACCTTGGCGGTGACCGGATCCTTGGCAACCGCTTCAGCGAGGATCTTGCTATTGGCCGCGCGCAGCGCGGCGACCACTGCGTCGGGCAGCGGTTGTGCGGTAATGCCCTGGTTCTTGATCAGGTCTTCCATCGCCTCGGCGTTATTCTTCTGACACCAGGCCTCGCCGGTCACGTTACAGGCGGCGCAGGCATTTTCGACGATGGCCTTGAGATCGGCCGGCAGGCTCGCCCATTTCGCTTTGTTGACGATGAGCTCGCTGGCGGTCGCGGTCTCGTGCCAGCCGGTCGTGTAATAATATTTGGCGGCACGATGCAGTCCGAGCTGGCGGTCGAGAAACGGTCCGACGAATTCGGCGGCATCGATCACGCCGCGCTCCAGCGCCGGGAAGATTTCGCCCGGCGGCAACAGGCGGGAATCGACGCCCAGTTCCTTGTAGACGCGCCCGGCGAGACCCGGAATGCGCATCTTGAGGCCATTGAGGTCCTGGACCTTCTCGATCGGCTTCTTGAACCAGCCGGTCATCTGCACGCCGGTATTGCCGCACAGGAACGGCACCAGATTGAAGCGGTCATACACCTCGCGCCACAGATCGAGCCCGCCGCCGTCATAGATCCAGCCGTTGAAGCCCTGGAAGTTGAGGCCGAACGGTACGGCAGTGAAATATTGCGCAGCAAAGCTCTTGCCGGTCCAGAAGTAGGAGTTGGCGTAATTCATTTCGACGGTACCCGCCGACACCGCGTCGAAGCCTTCGGCGGCAGGGATCAGTTCGCCGGCGCCGTAGAACTGGATTTTGAGCCGCCCGCCCGACATGTCGTCGATGCGTTTGCACAAGTCCTTCGCACTACCCGGGCCGGTCGAATAGAACGCGGCATTCGGACCATAGAAACTGGTCATTTTCCAATTGAAGGTGGTTTGGGCGCGGACTACGGACGGCGCGGCAATCGTGCCTACCGTGCCTGCCAAGGCCAATTTAGTGAAATCACGACGACGCATTGCGAACCCTCCCACACTGACAGCCGGCCTCGCGGTTAAATGCAAACCGCAGGCCAAACAACAAACCCCGGACGGGCTATTCTCATCCGCCAGTGCGGCAGCGCAAGCTAAAATTGTACGATTTGTGTGCTATTTTCCTGAGAAAGCGCCAACTTATGCAATTAGGGCCTAATTGGTCGCCGGCCGGAATTTCAGCGTCTACGGCCCCGCCAGCACGAGCGAACCGCCTTGCTTGCGCCACTCCGTCACCTGCGCCAGCGCCGCGAGCAAATCCGCATCCGCGCTCATGCGGGGCGGTGTGCATTGGCCATCGCTCATCATCGCCGGCAAGGCCTCCGGCAGCGGCTCAGGCTCGATCTTGATTGCCGCCTCGGATAATTCCACGCGTGCGCGCACTGTCTTGCACCACAGATCGATGGTGGCATTGCCGTCCGGCGCCACGGTGAGGATCGGCACGCGCTTGGCCGGGCGCATCGGCGCAGCCTCCAACAGAAGTTCCCGGTCGAACGGGAACAAGTCGGCAGGCCTTGCCGGACCGGACGCAGAAATCAACAGGAGGGCCGCGGCAAGACCGCGCACAATCCTATGCCGCCCTGCGCTCAGGTGAATGAAACTCATCATGTTCTCCGGATTGGTGGCCCGCGGCCGCGACGCCATCGAGGCTTTTGAAATGAAGACTGTTGGGCGTTCCGTCAAGCCGTTTTGGGGAATACGACCCGGGCGTCCCGTGTTATTCTGAAATACAGAACCGCTGGGAGGATATCCGTGGACCAGCGCATCATCGATCTTTATGACAGTTTTACGCATGGCGGAATGAACCGCCGCCAATTTTTCGACCGGCTCGCCGACGTCGCCGGTTCCAGCGCGGCCGCGCTGCTGCAAAACGATTACGCGCACGCCGCCATCGTGCCGCCCGACGATGCGCGGCTGGCAATCGAGCGCGTTTCCTACGATTCGCCCAAGGGCAAGATCAACGGCTATCTCGCCCGGCCCAAAGCCAAGGGCAAACGCCCCGTCGTCCTCGTCATCCAAGAGAACCGCGGTCTCAATCCGCACATTGAGGACGTCACCCGCAGGTTCGCCGCCGAAGGTTTTCTGGCTTACGCCGCCGACCTGCTCTCCTTGGTCGGCGGAACGCCGGCCAGCGACGACGAGGCGCGCGACCTGCGTGCGAAATTAAATCAAGACGACGCGGTCACCGCGCTGGTTTCCGCCGTATCGTTCCTCAAGAAGCATCCGGAATCAGCCGGCAAGGTCGGCGCGGTCGGCTTCTGTTTCGGCGGACTGATGGTCAATCGTCTGGCGGCGGCAAGCCCGGAACTCGATGCCGGCGTCGCCTATTACGGCCGCCAGGTTCCTGCCGCGCAAGTGCCCAACATCAAGGCGGCGCTGATGCTCCATTACGCGGGGAAAGACGATGGCGTGAATGCGGAAATTTCCGCCTACGAGGCGGCGCTGAAAGCTAACAACAAAAAATACACGATGTATTCGTATGCGGACGCGCAGCACGTGTTCAACAACGACACCGGCGCCGCGCGTTACAACAAAGCGGCGGCGGATCTGGCCTGGAGCCGTACCGTTGCGTTCTTCAAGGAAAATCTCGGTGTGCCGCCCAGAGTGTAACAGCGAGTGGGACCGCGCGGCGCCAAGCTTGCGTCAGGCGCCGCTCTCGCCGGACCGCAAAGTCTGGAAGAAATCCACGAGGACCAGAATCAAGACGCTGCCGACGATGACGATCAGGGGCAAAGCGGGGACCCAGATGAGCATGAAGCCGACAAACGCTACCAGCATGGCGATCCCGATGATGCCGGTGATCAAAGTTATATTCATGACGACTTCCCTTTCCGTGGCCGCTGCCCATCGGGTCCTGCCGTGGCAGGCCGGATGCGGCGGCGGCTCTTCCCTTTAAGGTTTGTGACAAGCCAGCGCGCGCTGCGCAAGAGGCGCGCATCGCTGCCCCGGCGGCCGACAAGCTGCACACCGAGCGGCAGGCCGGATTCCGAGCTCAGCAAGGGCAGTGTGACAGCTGGCGTGCCGAGATAGGTCCAAATGGTGCAGAAAACGGGGTTGCCGGTGGTCTTGATGTCCGGCGGCTCGCCCGGCGCGGCCGGGGTGATGATGGCATCGTATTCCTCGAATATCCCATCCAAACCGTCATTGAGCGGAACGATACCGGCGGTCGCCGCGCAATAATCGACCGCCGAATATGCGCGTCCGCGCTCGATCAGCTGACGCAAAGCCGCGCTCAGTTTATCGCCCGCTTTCTCGTAGTCGCGGCGCAAGTTATGCGCCATTTCCACTTCCATGATGACGCGGTGCATATCGATAACGCCTGCAAAGCTCGCGCCGATCTCAACCTCAGCGACAGTGTCGCCGAGGGCTTCGACCAGCTCGCCAAACGCCTCCTGCGTCACCGGCTCCGCGTGTTTCCATGCCGGCGAACGCACGAAAGCAAAACGCGGCGGCAGCGGCGGCTCGCTCGCCGCCACGGATGCGAATGGAGCCCGCGCGACCGGCCGCGTGTCCAGGTCCTCCTCGTCGAAGCCGGCGAGCGATTCTGCCAGCAATGCTACGTCTTCCACGCTGCGTGCGAATAGGCCGACGTGGTCGAGCGTGCGCGACAACAACAGCGCCCCGCTGCGCGGGATCAGCCCATGGGTCGGCTTGAAGCCGACCACGCCGCAGTACGCGGCCGGACGGATGACCGAGCCGTTGGTCTGCGAGCCTATCGCTCCAGGCACCATGTGGGCCGCGACCGCGGCGGCCGAACCGCTCGACGAGCCGCCGGGCGTGCGCGTTTTGTCGTGCGGATTTCTCGTCTTGCCCGGATGAAAATAGGCGTATTCCGTGGTCACGGTCTTGCCCATGATGACCGCGCCCACCGCCCGAAGCCGGGCGACCGCCGCCGCGTCGTTGCGTGGCGTGCGGCCGGCCCAGAATGGCGAACCGAATTCGGTCGGCATATCGGCGGTGTCGAAGATGTCCTTGATGCCGACGGGCACGCCGTGAAGCGGTCCGAGCGGATTTCCCACCTTACGATGCATGTCGGCGGCTTCCGCCTGCCGCATCGCATGATCGCGATCGAGGAACGTCCAGGCCTGAATCTCGCCGTCGACCTCGTCGATGCGTTTGAGACAGTCGCTTACCAGCTCAGCCGACGTGATGCGGCCGCCGCGAATGTCGGCTGCCGCCTCGCTCAGGCTGAGTGCGGCCAAACTCATGTAATGTATTTCCTCAGGCCATGCCGCGCGCGCATCAGCGCGGCGTGTAGAGATAGTTTGGCAGCCACAGCGCAATTCCCGGGAACAGGTAGACCAGGAACATGGTGATGAAAACCATGAACACGAATGGCAGCGCCCCGCTGAAAATGTCGGTGAGCTTCACCCAGGGTGGCGCCACTCCCTTCAGATAGAACGCGGCCATCGCCACCGGCGGCGTGTTGAACGCAGTCTGCGTGTTCAGCGCGACCAGAATGCCAAAAAAGATCGGATCGACTTTGAAATCGTCGAGCAGCGGCAGGAAGATTGGCACGAAGATGATGATGATCTCGGTCCATTCCAGCGGCCAGCCAAGCAGGAAGATGATGAACTGGGTGAGCAGCAAGAACCCGGTCGTCGACAGATTCAGGTCGAGGAAAAACCGCTCGACGACGCCCTGCCCGCCGAGAACGGCGAATACCGAGGAGAAGGTCCAGGAGCCGATGAAGAGGTAGCAGACCATCGCAGTCGCGCGCGCCGTCAAGAATACGGATTCCTTGAGCATCCCGAAACTAAACGAGCGGTAAGCAATCGCGAGAATGATGCTGCCGAGCGCGCCGATGGCCGCGGCTTCCGAAGGCGTCGCCAATCCGAACAATATGGCGCCCAGCACCGATACGATGAGTACCGCGAGCGGGAAGAACGAGGTCAGAAGCGCCCAGACAACCTGGAAGATCGGGATGTCGGTCTGCTCCTTGGGCAGCTTTGGGCAAAGCGCCGGGTTTATCATCGCCCGCGTGACCACATAGATCATGTACATGCCGGTGAGCAAAAAACCCGGCAAGAAAGCGGCCGCGTACAGCTTGACCGCCGAAACGCCGGCGGTGGCGGCGTAGACGATCAGCAGGATGCTGGGCGGGATCAAGATGCCGAGACACCCGCCCGCGCAGACCACACCGGCGGAGAGCTTCACGTCGTAGCCGGCCTTCAACATTGCTGGAAAGGCAAGCAGTCCCATCAGCGTCACCACCGCGCCGACGATGCCGGTCGCGGTCGCGAACATGGCGCAGGTGAGCAGCGTCGCGACCGCGAGCGCGCCGGGAATGTTTTTCATTGAAATCTGCAGCGAGTGGAACAAGCGATCGAGAATACTGGCGCGTTCGACCAGATACCCCATGAATAGGAATAGCGGGACCGCCACCAGCACGTCGCTCGACATCACCTCGAAGGCTTTTGACACCAGCAGTGTGAAGATGCGGTTTTCGAAATCCGTTTGGCCCGGCACATAATAGGCGTAGAAGCCGAAACCGACGCCCATCGCCATCAGCGTGAAGGCGATCGGAAATCCCAGCATGATGATGAAAATGAAGAGTGTCAGCATCAGCATGCCGACTTGCGGGTCGGTCATGCTCCAGTCCCCTTGTGACCCGGCAATGGCTTTGTCTGTTCGGCCTGTTCGGCTTGTAGTTTCTTCTCGCGCAGGATGATGGATTCAGTTTCTTCAACATCGTGCAGACGTTGCGGCCAAAAACCCAGCCGGATGCACAGAATGCAACGGATAACCTCGGCGATCCCCTGGATAAATAGCAGCACGCCAGTGATGGGGATCAAAGACTTGAGCGGAAAGACCGGCACACCGGCGGGGCTGAAGATGCTCACCTCGCGGAAGCGGACAGACATTTCCGCATAAATGTAGCCCGAATACATGAAGGCCAAGACCGTGGGGAGAAAGAACAAAATGTAGAGCGTGAGATCCATGCTCGCCTGCTTGCGCGGGCTCCACAAACGGTAAAGCACGTCGGCGCGCACATGGCCATTGCGCGACAGCGCATAGGCGCCCGCCATCAGGAACATGGCGCCGTAATTGATGTAGCTGAAATCGAAGGCCCAGCTGGTCGGCGCCCCCAGCACATAACGCACGAACACTTCGTAGCTGATGCCCAATGTCAGAACAAGGATCAGCCAAGCGAACGCTTTGCCAACCCATAGGCTGAGCGAATCGATAAAATACAGAAGCCGCATCATGTGAGATTAATCCGCCACCGCAATCGAAATTTCAAGCCCCTCAATGGGAGGGGCGGCGTAAGTTTACGCCGCCCCTCCCTATTCGATCGGCACGAGCCGTGCCGGTTAGAGGTCAGATCTTCAAGACGCCCGGGAAGTGATGATCGAAGGCGCCGCGATAGTCGGTGGCGTTGTACATGCCGTAATAGACGACGCGCTTGACCCACGCTCTTTGCGAATCCATCACCTTCTTCATGAAGGCATCCTTTTCGAGGTCCTTGATGAGCACATCCCAGGCCTTGATCTGGGCATCGAACACATCCTTCGGGGTGCGGAGGACGTTGACCTTGTCCTTGGTGATGAGCTCCTGCAGGTCCTTCGAGTAATAGTCCATCGCCTTCCATTCGTTGGCGGAAGAGACGGCCTCGGCAGAATATTGCAGCACCGCCTGCAGCTCCTTAGGAAGCGCGTTGTACTTGGTTCGGTTGAACATGATCTCGAAGTACTCGGTCGCCTGATGATGGCTGCCCATCATGTAGTACTTGGCCACATCCTGGGCGCCGAAGCGGCGGTCCGAGGTCGGGTTGTTGAACTCGAAGCCGTCGATAACGCCGCGTTCCATCGCCGGCACAATTTCGCCGCCCGGAAGCTGGGTGACCGGTGTGCCCATCGCCTGGAACAGGTCGGCCGCGAGGCCGACGGTGCGGTACTTCAGGCCCTTGAGGTCGGCGGCTTTGGTGATCGGCTTCTTGAACCAGCCGAGCGGCTGGGTCGGCATCGGCATGACGAAGAAGCTCTTGACGTTGACCTTCATGATCTGAGTTTGCAGCTCTTCGAACAGTTGATAGCCGCCGCCATTGTGGATCCAGCCAAGACCCTCGTTGGCGTTGAAGCCGAACACCGGACCGGTGCCGAACAGCGAGGCTGCCTTGTGCTTGCCGTACCAATACACGGTCACGGTATGGGCACCGTCGATCACGCCGTTATGCACGCCATCCAGCACCTGGAAGGGATGCACCACCGCGCCGCCGACCAGATAGTCGATCTTCAGACGGCCGCTGGCCATTTCGTTGACGCGCTTGACGTAGTCTTCCGCCATTTCATTGAAGACGTCCTTGGCGCCCCACGAACCCTGCATTTTCAGGGTTACGGTTTGCGCGCGCGAGACTTGCGGCATGGCGATGGTCGCCACACCGGCAACAGCGGCACCGCCGAGAAACTTACGGCGGGTCGCAATCGTAGAAAGCTTGTTCTTAGCCATTGGTCTTACCCTCCCTTGGATTGTTATCCCGTGAACAATTTTTATCGGGTCTTATTCCACGACCCGACTTTATAGTCCGGATCAGGCAACCCTTAGGGCATAATCGTACGGGTTGCGGCGACCGGACGCAATATTGAGCTGCCGGTGGGACGCCCTAGATATGCGTTTTTTATAGGCGAATCCGTAAAAAATTTAAGGAAAGCGGCATGCCAATAGCCTTTAGTCTGGAGCTATAGGCACAGCCGACCGTTTTCCCGTCCCGACAGGAGACCGCCCGTGAGAGGCATTATCTCGACCCTCGCCACCGTCTGGCGAATTGCCAGCCCCTTTTTCCGCTCGGAGGATCGCTGGCCGGGCCGCCTGTTATTGGCGGCGGTGGTCGCCTTGATCGGCCCCCACTGAGTGGTCCGGGTAGAATATTAGTTTAGCGTTGGCCGTTGCGCCAGCGTGGCCGGCGGAGCTGGCCGGGATTGCGGAGCCGGCCACGCGGCGAAGGCGGGCACGAAGACTTCGGGCGCGGGCGGACGGTAGCCA
>SHVM01000052.1 GCA_009694265.1 Pseudolabrys sp. | reverse complement strand
GAAAAGCGCGCAGGTTAGCGTCCATTCCTCACCATACCTACACACCGCTCGCAAAACCTGCTTATAATTACTCCCATCCGACTTGGCCCAGCCGGCGCGTTGCCGAAATTGGTTGGTCCGATCCGCGCCAAACCGCGATGGCGGGTGAAGCGCCAACAAACGCGGAAAACATCCGCAAACACAATGTGTATCCCTGGGAGGGGCGAATGGTAGCGATTGCACTCACGATAAACGGCAAGGCGGCGAGCGTCGAGGCTGAGCCCGATACACCGTTGCTTTGGGTTGTGCGCGAACACCTGAAACTCACCGGCACGAAATTCGGCTGCGGCTCCGGTCTGTGCGGCGCCTGCACCGTTCACATCGACGGCAAGGCGATGCGCTCGTGCCAGATCGCGGTATCGAAGGTCGCCGGCAAGAAGATCACCACCATCGAGGGCCTGTCGCCGACCGGCACGCACGCGCTCCAGAAGGCCTGGATCGCCGAGCAGGTGCCGCAATGCGGCTACTGCCAATCGGGGCAGATCATGCAGGCCGCGACACTGCTATCGACCAACAAGAAGCCGACGCGCGAACAGATCGTCGCCCATATGGACGGCAATATCTGCCGCTGCGGCACCTATCCGCGCATCGTACGCGCCATTCAACGCGCCGCCCGGGAGGCCTGAGCCATGACCATCCACATCAAGAACGGCTCGATCGACACCGACATCAGCCGGCGCGGTTTCGTATCCGGCGCCGCCGGACTGACATTCGCCTTCACGCTCGGCGGCATCGGCCGTGGCGGCGAGGCGCTCGGCGCGACGCAGCCGACCAAGTTCAATGCATGGGTCAGCATCGGCGCTGACAACACCGTCACTATCGCCTGCCCGGCCGCCGAAATGGGGCAGGGCGTTTACACTTCCTTGCCGCTGATCCTGGCGGAAGAGCTCGACGCTGACTGGTCGAAAGTGAAGATCGAGTTCGCGCCGGCCAATCCGAAGGTCTATGGCAATCCGCACGAACTATTTAAGGGTGCGCAGATCACCGCGGCGAGCGTCTCGGTGCCCGGTTATTTCATGCCGTTGCGCATGGCCGGCGCGCAGGCGCGGAAAGTGTTACTCGATGCCGTGGCGGAAAAATGGAAAGTGCCGGCCGCGGAACTGACCACCGACAAGAGCACGATCATCCACAAGAAGTCCGGTAAGCGCATCAGCTATGGCGAAGTCGTGGCATTCGCGAAAGTGCCGGCCGAGCCGCCGAAGATCACGCAAGCCGATCTCAAGAAGCCGGCGCAGTTCAAGCTGATCGGCCGCAAGGACATCGGCCGTAGCGACGTGCCGATGAAGGTGAACGGCAAGGCGCAATACGGCATCGATGTGCAGGTGCCGGGCATGGTCTATGCCTCGGTGCTGCAGTCGCCAATGGAAGGCGCCAAGCCG
Source organism: Pseudolabrys sp. (assembly GCA_009694265.1). Lineage (GTDB taxonomy): Bacteria > Pseudomonadota > Alphaproteobacteria > Rhizobiales > Xanthobacteraceae > Pseudolabrys. Next base: position 16,798 of record SHVM01000052.1, on the reverse strand, counting down.
AAGGACGTCAATGTTCCCGACGTCATGAAGCTCAAGGGCGTCGTCAAGGTCATCCCGCTGCCGTTCGGCGTCGCGGTGATCGGCGAAACCGTCGAGGCCACACGCTTGGGTGTGATGGCGCTCAAGGTCACCTGGGACACCAGCGGCGCCACCGCCGCCAGTTTCGACTCGGAGAAGGCGAAAGTGGACTACGCCGCCAAGGGCAGAGATCCCGCTGCCGAAACCAAGGTCGAATATCAGGTCGGCGATGCCAAGGCCGGCATCTCCGGCGCGGCCAAGACGGTGGAGGCGGCCTTCTGGACCGAATACACCTATCACGCCCAGATGGAACCGATGAACGCGGTTGCCAAAGTCTCGGACGACGGCCTGTCGGCCGAGATCTGGACCGGCACCCAGTTCGGCGCGCTTGCTGCTCAGATCATTTCCGGCATTCTCAAGACCACGCCGGACAAGATCCGCATCCACCAGCAGTTCCTGGGCGGCGGTTACGGCCGGCGCATCTGGCCGGATGCGGCGATCCAAGCCACTATCCTGTCCAACATCACCAAGAAGCCGGTGAAGCTGATCCTGACGCGCGAGGAAGACATGTCCGCCGCGCGTCCGCGGCCTATGACCCACCACGTGCTCAAGGCGGGTCTCGATGCCAAAGGCAACATCGTCGGCTGGCACCATCGCCTGGTGTCGGAGAACGTCGATGCGGTGGCGGCGCCGCCGCGCTTCAAGGCCACCGGCGGCAAGGACTATATCGGCGCGCGCGGCCTCGATCAGGCGTTCTACGCGATCCCGAACGCGCTGGCCGAATATGTCCGCGAAGAGCGTGGCATGCGCGTGCATGCCTGGCGCGGCATCGGCTCCGGCTACAACAAGTTCGCGGCCGAAGCCTTCATCGATGAGATCGCTCAGGCTGCCGGCAAAGATCCGCTGGCGTTGCGGCTTGAACTGACCAAGGACAAGCCGCGCGCCAATGCGGTGATCAAGGCGGTGGTCGAAATGTCCGACTTTAAGCGCAAGCGGCCGAACCACGGCATGGGCATCGCATTCTCCGACTATCACGACACGTTGTCGGCGGGTGTGGCGGAAGTCTCGGTCGATGCCAAGACCGGCAAGATCAAGGTCCATAACTATTGGATCGCGGTCGACCCCGGTCTTGTGATCCAGCCGGATCACGTCATTGCACAGACCGAAAGCGCGGTGGTCTATGGTCTGAGCGCGGCGCTGATCGAGGAATTCGCGGTCAAAAACGGCGCCGTCCAGGCCACGAACTTCAATGACTATCCGGTCATGCGCATGAGCGATGTGCCGGAGATCCACACCAAGATCGTCGCCACCAACAATCCGCCCAGTGGCATGGGCGAGATCGGTGTGGTGACGGTGGCGCCGGCGATCGCCAATGCCATGTTCCAGCTCACCGGCAAGCGGCTGCGCCACCTGCCGATGACGGCCGAACGGGTCAAGAAGGCGCTGGCTTAAAGCCTTACGCACATCAAGGCCCGCCGCGTTCGATCCTGAGCGCGGCGGGTTTTTTTATGCCTATGGAATTCAGGCCTGCGCGCGCCTATCTTTGGTTTAAGAAAGGCAGGGAACCGCCAATGACCGACAAGTTGGACGACAAGACCCGCACCGAGCTGGAAGCCGCCGTTTACCGGCGCCTGGTCGAGCATTTGCGTGAGCGCACCGACGTGCAGAACATCGACATGATGAATCTCGCCGGCTTCTGCCGCAATTGCCTGTCGAACTGGATGAAGGACGCCGCCGACGCCAAAAGCGTGCCCATGAGCAAGGATGAGAGCCGCGCCATCGTCTACGGCATGCCCTATGACGAATGGCGCAAAAAGCACCAGAAAGAAGCCTCAAACGACCAGAAGACGGCGTTCGAAAAGTCCAGTGCTAAGCACTAGAAAGTCCAGCCCTGCACGCCAGCCCATGTGAACAGCGTGGATGACGGCGGCATTGCCTTGACCTGAGCGCGGCAAATTCCGAAAGCTCGTTAGCCACGCGTAGACCTCAAGGAGACTTTCGATGCCTTCCACCGCAGTGGCCGCAAAAGAACAACCTGCAACCCGCTTCGCCAAGGATCAACTAAAAGCCATCGTCGAGCGCATCGAGAAGCTCGAGGAGGAGAAGAAGGCGACCTCCGACGACATCCGCGACGTCTATGCCGAGGCCAAGGGCAACGGGTTCGACGCCAAGGCGCTGCGCTCCATCGTGCGCATGCGCAAGATGGACTCAGACGAACGCCGCGAGCAGCAGGAAGTGCTCGACACCTACCTGCACGCGCTCGGGATGTTGCAGTAATATTTATTTTAGCGACGCGGTCTGCGTCGAGAACGTCGCGGTGGCCAGGAACACCACCGCGCTGCCGCTGAAGCGGTCGGCGACCATGCCGAGATACGGATCGGCCGAGAACGTCATCACCAGCGACTGCGATGGCTTGCGCAACAGCTCATGCAGTGGCCGAGGATCGGCGGCACCCAGCCGGGTCACCGTCATCATGCCTCTCACGCTCGGCGTGAGCATCGCGGCGCGCAGCCAAGGATCGGCGATCGTCCCGGAGATTTGCGACATGGCCGCCATCAGCGGCGGCTTGACCACCACCGTGGTGTTGGACGGCGGCGGGATCAGCATCGCGGTCGCGGGCAGGCGGGGTATGTTTGAGCCCATCGGGCGGAGCCGCGCCGGCGCCGGCACCTCGGTTTCCGGGGCATAGGCGAGCGCGGCAGTGCCGGTGCTGCCGGTAACGGCCGGATCGGCGCTGGCGATCTCAAACGGCATTTGCGCCGTCGGGGCTAAATCCGCGCCGGCTTCGATTGCGCCACGCCAATAGCCGCGGTTCTCGAAAAGATTGTTCGGCAGTGACGCCGTCACGATTGTCTGCTCGGCCGGTTTCTGTTTCGGTGAGACGGCGGCGACATCAACCGGCCTCGGCCGCGATGTCGGCAGCGGCACGATGCGCTCAACGGCGACAGGCTTGGGCGGGCTCAGGCTGGCAACGGTCCTGTCAGCAACAGGGATGGGCGCGCGGGCGCGCATGGATGCTGATTTGGGTGCCGGCTCCTCGCTTAGCTCATCCGCATCCTTGGGCGTGCCGAAGATCCTGGCGAGCATACTCCGTTTCGGCTTGCTGGCTTCGCGCTCGAGGCTGGCGGTGGTCACGCCGGCGTCGCGCGCGGCTTCAAGCGAGGTGCCCGAGAGTGCGCCGCCGCGGCGCTCGACATCGGCCAGTGCCAGCGCATAGCCGGGTAGCGGCTGCCCATCGGAGGGAATGTGCACGGCGCGTCCGTCGGGGAACACCTTGGCCAATTGCTCAGCGGTCATGCGCGGCCAATGGCGAATGCTGCCGGTGTCCATATGCACAAAAGGCGAGCCCGAGGTCGGATAGAAGCCGACGCCGCCGCGCTGCAGATGCAAGCCGACATTACGAATTTTCTCCAGCGCCACGCCCGGGATGTAGAAATCAATCGCCTGGCCAGTGACGTGCTGGCTGAATTGCGCGACCCCGGAGGAACGCGCGCGCAGCATGGAATTGGTATCCGACGAGCGGTAGCCGCAGACGATCTGGATCGGTTCGCTGCCGTTGACTTCGCGGTTGGCTTCCCACAACAGATCGAACAGATGCGGATCCATGCGGACGGATTCTTCGCGCCGCCAGTCGCGCATGAACCAGTCGAGCTTCTTCAGCGCGGCCTCGTCATAGCGGCCATCGCGCTTGTAGGTGATGGTGATGTCTTCGCCGGTATGAAGATGATGGAATGACAGAGTGCGGGTGTCGCCCTCGGCGGACGCATTCTGCAGCGCGCTGTTGGCGCCGAACAGGAACAGTCCGGCCATGCCCAGCCGGGCACCGGCGCGCACCAGGATCATGAACAAAGATCGTCCGCGCGCCGAACTCACCGCCACAGTCCACTTCCGTGAAAATAGCCGTCCCACTGTCGTTGCTGCGCCCCAACCGGCCGTCGTGGCGACGACCATGCAGTGTTATCGGGAACGGTTAACGCGCCCTTAGCGGCGGTCCCCCGTATGGCACTTAAGGGCCGGAACTATCGGGGGAAGATGGCCGAATATGGCCGCGGTGGCGGCGGCTCTAGAGCGGGCTTAAATCATCCCGCTCTAGTGTCGGTTTCACGCGGTGCTTCGGGCGCCTGTGCCAGCGGCTCCGGAGCGGCCGGCGTTTGCGCCCGCGGCTCCGGAACAGGAATCACGCGCTGTAGCAGCGGCGGCGGTGGCACGGGAGCGACTTCGCGGCGACGCAGCGGCTGGCCATTAAGCGAGGGCGGCAGCGGTCTTGCGGATTCGAGCCGATCGGGCGCTGCGACCGACAGCGTCGGTGTGGCGACGATCAGCGCCAGCATGGTGCCGGCCAGCAAACTTTCGAACCTTTCCTTGCGCATCTCACTCACTCCACACACAACGTCACGAGAACCGATAAAATTATTCGCGCGCCTTTAACCGGCCGCGCACGCCGCGCACCATGGACAAGGCTGCATCGCTATTATGTGGCTGAACGGGCGCACAGACGAATGAATTTCGGCGGGCATTTACGTTTACTTTCGATCATCGCTAACGCGCAGAGTGAATGGTTAAGACCCAGCCATTCACCATCATTCCGCGGTGACGGTTTCTTTTTCCGCCGCCTGCGCGCCGCCGGTTAATCCGAGTCCTTCGAGCTTGCGATAGAGCGTCGATCGCCCGATTTTCAGCCGGCGCGCGACCTCCGACATCTGCTGGTCGTAATGCACGATGGCGAAGCGGATGACTTCCCGCTCGATGTCTTCGAGCGGCCGCACGTCGCCGTGCGGGTCGGTGAGCCGCAGGGAGGGCGATGCCATGGTTAACGCGGCCGCGTTGCGCGCCGGCATGCCGAAATTTTCGTTCGTACCCGGCCAGCTGGCCGCCATGGCCGGCGAGGGATCGATCCAAGGTTGCGCGGCAGCGCCGTCCGGCCCGGCTTGCCCGGCGATTTGCGCGGCGATCTGCGGAAATTCGTTGACGCCGATTTCCTCGCCGTCGGCCAGCACCACCGCGCGGAAGATTGCGTTCTCGAGCTGGCGCACATTGCCCGGCCAGCGATAGGCAGCAAGCAAAGCCAGCGCCTGCGCGCCGACGCCGCGCATGCGCTTACCCTCTTCGGCGGCGCTGCGGGTGAGGAAATGGCGGGTGAGTTCGGGGATGTCCTCCAGCCGCTGGCGCAGCGGCGGAATCGAAATCGGAAACACGTGCAGGCGGTAGAACAGGTCTTCGCGAAACCGCCCGGCTTTCACATCGGCGATCAGATCGCGATGGGTGGCGGAGACAATGCGCACATCGACCTTGATGGATTTTCGCCCGCCGACCGGCTCGACTTCACCCTCTTGCAGCGCGCGCAGTAATTTGATCTGCGCCGGCGGCGGCAATTCGCCGACCTCGTCGAGGAACAGCGTGCCGCCGTCGGCCTCGATGAATTTGCCGTTGTGTTTTTCGGTGGCGCCGGTAAACGAGCCTTTCTCGTGTCCGAACAGGATCGACTCGACTAGGTTCTCCGGCATGGCGCCGCAATTGACCGCGACAAAGGGCTTGGCCCGTCGCGTGCCGCTGCCATGGATGGCGCGCGCGATCAGCTCCTTGCCGACCCCGGACTCGCCTTCGATCAGAACCGGAATGGCGGAGCCCGCCGCCTTCTCCGCCGCATGCAGCACCGGGCGCATGGCGGGTGAGCGCGTGATCACGTCGGAGATGGAAAGCGTGCCGTCGCGGCTGCGCTTGATCCGCTGCAATTCGCCGGTCAGCGCTTTGGTGGCAAGTGCGTTGCGCAACGAGACCTGTAGCCGCTCAGGCGAGGCCGGCTTGATCACGAAGTCGGTGGCGCCCGCGCGCATGGCGGCCACTGCATTGTCGATGCCGCCATGGGCGGTCTGCACGATGACGGGAATGTCGAGACCTGCCTCGCGCATGCGCGCCAGCACGCCGAGCCCGTCGAGATCGGGCATCACCATGTCGAGCACCACGCAATCGATGCGCATGGCTTGCGCCCCGGTGAGCAGAGCCACGGCGGCGTCGCCGCCTTCGGCGGTCATGGCCTGATGGCCGAAGCGGCCGACCATGGCCTCGAGCAATCGGCGCTGGACCGGATCGTCGTCGACGATCAGCACGACTTGCGGCATGGAACCTCCGGTATCGGCGGCTGTGCCGATTTGGAGCAAATGTCGTCGATTTCGCTTAATGGCCCCTTAAATGGACCCGAGGCGGGCGATATGTTGAAAACCGGCCCGCCGCCATCGCATCGCCATGAGCGGCGGCATAGATGATGCCCCGACCCTGCGATTTTCCCCTGAAAAGCGAATCCTCCCCGCCATGCCCAAGAATTTGGCCAAGCTTGCGTCCCTGAAAAACCGGAAGAAAGCGTCCAAGCCGGCGCCAAAGCTGGGCGCGCTGCCGGAATGGGATCTCAAGGACCTCTATCCCGGCCTTGAAAGCCCCGAGATCAAGCGCGACCTCGATCTGGTGGACAGCGAATGCGTGGCGTTCGAGCAGGCCTTCAAGGGCCGCTTGCAGGGAATGGCTGCGGGCGAGGGGGCGGGCGCCAAGCTAGCCGAGGCGGTCAAGCATTACGAGGCGCTGGAAGACCGGCTCGGCCGGTTGATTTCCTATGCCTCGCTGGTCTATGCCGGCAATACAACCGATCCGGCGAGTGCCAAGTTCTACGGCGACATGCAGGAGCGCATCACCGCCGCCTCGCTGCACTTGTTGTTCTTCACGCTCGAGCTCAACCGCGTTGACGACGCCGCGCTCGACGCGGCCATGAACGATGCCGCGCTCGGTCATTACAAGCCGTGGATCGACGACGTGCGCATGGAGAAGCCCTATCAGCTCGAGGACCGGGTCGAGGAGCTGTTCCACGAGAAATCTGTCACCGGCTATTCGGCCTGGAACCGGCAATATGACGAGACCGTCGCCGGCTTGCGATTCACGATCGGCGGCAAGCAGCTTGGCATCGAGCTGGCGCTCAATTTATTGCAGGACGTCGACGGCAAGAAGCGCAAGGCGGCGGCTGAAGCCTTGGCCAAGACCTTCAAGGAAAATGTGCGGCCGTTCACGCTGATCACCAACACGCTCGCCAAGGACAAGGAAATTTCCGACCGCTGGCGCGGTTTCAAGGATGTCGCTGCCTCGCGCCATCTGGCGAACCGGGTCGAGCCCGAAGTGGTGGAAGCGCTGGTCGAGGCCGTGCGCGCCGCCTATCCGAAATTGTCGCATCGCTATTATGCGTTGAAAGCGAAATGGTTCGGCAAGAAGACGCTTGCTTATTGGGATCGCAACGCGCCGCTGCCCAAGGTCGCGCAGCCCACGATTCCCTGGACCGACGCGCGCGCCACCGTGCTCACCGCCTATGGCGCATTCTCGCCGAGAATGGCGGAAGTCGCCGGCCGCTTCTTCGAGCGTAACTGGATTGACGCAGCTGTGCGGGAGGGCAAACAGCCCGGCGCCTTCGCGCACCCGACCGTGCCGTCGGCGCATCCTTACGTGCTGCTCAATTACCAGGGCAAGCCGCGCGACGTGATGACGCTGGCCCATGAACTCGGCCATGGCGTGCATCAGGTGCTGGCCGCGCCCAATGGCCCGCTGATGGCGCAGACGCCGCTCACGCTGGCCGAAACCGCGAGCGTGTTCGGCGAGATGCTCACGTTCCGAAAAATTCTCGCCAACACAACCGACGCCAAGCAGCGCAAGGCCATGCTCGCCGCCAAGGTCGAGGACATGATCAATACCGTGGTTCGCCAGATCGCGTTCTACTCATTCGAGCGCAAGGTGCATCTGGAGCGTCGCAACGGCGAACTCACTGCCGACAAGATCAGCGAATTATGGATGTCGGTGCAGGCCGAGAGCCTCGGGCCCGCGATCGAACTTAAAGCCGGCTATGAAGTGTTCTGGACCTACATCCCGCACTTCATCCATTCGCCGTTCTACGTTTACGCATACGCTTTTGGAGATTGCCTGGTGAACTCGCTCTATGCGGTCTACCAGAAATCCGCCTCTGGCTTTGCCGAGCGCTATCTCGCCATGCTGTCGGCCGGCGGCACCAAGCATCATGCCGAGCTGCTCGCCCCCTTCGGGCTTGACGCCCGCGACCCGAAATTCTGGGATGGTGGGTTGAGCGTGATCGCGGGGCTGATTGGCGAACTGGAAGCGCTGGACGCCGCGGCTTGACAATGCCGCCCACCGACCGCGAAAAGAACCGCTTCTCCGCCCGCGCCAAACGCTACGCCAATGTCGGCACCAAAGTCGGTGGCGTGGCTGCGCGCATGGCCGGACAGCGCCTCATCGGCGCGCAGGGTGTCCGCGCCGGCAATGCGTTTGCGCTGGCCGCGGCATTGGGCGGGCTCAAAGGCCCGATCATGAAGGTGGCGCAATTGCTCGCCACCATTCCCGACGCGCTGCCGGTGGAATACGCCAACGAGTTGATCAAACTGCAAAGCCAGGCCCCGCCCATGGGCTGGGCCTTCGTCAAGCGCCGCATGAGCGCCGAATTGGGCGCCGGCTGGGAAAAGAAATTCAAAAGCTTCAACCATCATCCGGCGGCGGCGGCTTCCCTCGGCCAGGTGCATCGCGGAACCGCGCTCAGCGGGGCGGAGCTTGCCTGCAAGCTGCAATATCCCGACATGCAGTCGGCGGTCGAAGCGGACTTGAGCCAGCTTGGCTTGCTGTTCTCGATCCGCAAGCGCTTCGATCCGGCCATCGATGCAACAGAGATCGCCGTGGAAATAGCCGCGCGCTTGCGCGAGGAACTCGACTACGTGCGCGAAGCCAAACACGTTGCGCTCTACCGCGCCATGCTCAAAGACCACGACGCCATTCGCGTGCCGAAGTTCTGGCCGGAGCTCTCCACCGGCCGTCTGCTCACCATGGATTGGCTAGAAGGCCGCAAGCTGCTCGAACACAAGGATGCCGCGCTCGACGTCCGCAACAGACTCGCCACGGCGATGTTCACCGCCTGGTGGTTTCCGTTCAGCCGTTTCGGCGTCATCCATGGCGATCCGCATCTCGGCAATTACACGGTCTTCGACGACGCCAAGGGCGAGTCTCAAGGTTTGCCCGCCGGCATCAACTTGCTCGACTATGGCTGCATCCGCATTTTCCCGGAGAGCTTCGTCGGCGGCGTGGTCGACCTCTATCGCGGGCTGCTCGCCGGCGATGACGATCTGGTGGTGCATGCCTATGAGACCTGGGGCTTCAAGCGGCTTTCCCGCGAACTCATCGATGCGCTCAATATCTGGGCACGCTTCATCTACGGTCCGATGCTGGAGGACCGCGTGCGCAGCGTGGCCGACGGCGTGAAACCCTCCGAATACGGCCGCAAGCAAGCCTTCCAGGTGTACCAGGTGTTGAAAAAACGCGGGCCCGTCACCGTGCCGCGCGAATTCGTGTTCATGGACCGCGCGGCCATCGGCCTCGGTGCGGTGTTCCTGCATCTCGCCGCCGAGCTTAATTTTTATCAATTGTTCAATGAAGCGATCGAGAATTTCGCGGTCGAGCAGGTGGCGGCGCGGCAGAAAGCCGCGCTGGCCGAGGTTGGTCTGAAGCCGTCCACCGCCTAACTTTCGGGGCGTTGCCCAGACGCCGCAATTGCGCTAACCCCACTGCCGCCCGCCTTTGCGATCCCCCGGAGAGCTTTCCTATGGCCGATCACGGCACCGTCGAATACACCACAGCCACCGGCAACGACTATCCCGCGCACGAGAGCGCCTACGAGACCTTCGTCAAATTCACCTTCGTGGGCATCATCCATGTGATCAATCTGCTGTTCGGCCTGGCGGTCGGCGGCGTGATGGGTCACTGGTTCACGGCGCTGCCGATCTTCATCATCGCCGTTATCGGCTTGGTGCCGGGTCTGCTAACTGGCTCGAAGACGTCGAGCTATGTGGCCTTCGTGATCTGCTTTTTGATCTTCGCGTTCGCCGGGCTTTCCTAGCGCTTAATAATTAACCCGGCGGAGCGGGGGAGACGCGAATGCGAATTGCCGTAGCGCGTGAAACCGACGCCGCCGAGCCTCGCGTCGCCGCCACTCCCGACACCGTCAAGAGATTCAAGGCGCTCGGCGCCGAGGTCGCGGTCGCGCGCGGCGCCGGCATCGCGTCCGGCATTCCCGACGCCGATTACGAGGCGGCCGGTGCCACCATTGGGGAGAACGTGACCAAGGACGCCGATCTCGTGCTCAAGGTGCGCCGTCCGGCGCCCAATGAATTGACCGACTACAAAAAGGGCACGCTGATCGTCGCCATCATGGACCCGTTCGGCCATGAGGCCGAACTCAAGAAAATGGCCGACGCCGGGCTGGTGACCTTCGCCATGGAATTGATGCCGCGCATCACCCGCGCGCAGTCGATGGACGTGCTCTCCAGCCAGGCCAATCTGGCCGGCTACCGCGCGGTGATCGACGCCGCGGGCGAATATGGCCGCGCGCTGCCGATGATGATGACCGCGGCCGGCACCGTGCCGGCGGCCAATGTGTTCGTGATGGGCGTCGGCGTCGCCGGCCTGCAGGCGATCGCGACCGCGCGCCGCATGGGCGCCATTGTCACCGCCACCGACGTGCGGCCCGCCACTAAGGAGCAAGTCGAAAGCCTGGGCGCAAAATTTCTCGCGGTCGAGGACGACGAATTCAAGAACGCGCAAACCGCCGGCGGCTACGCGAAGGAAATGTCGAAAGAATACCAGGCCAAGCAGGCAGCACTCGTCGCCGAGCACATCAAGAAGCAGGACATTGTCATCACCACCGCGCTGATCCCGGGGCGTCCGGCGCCGCGCCTGATCACCAGGGAAATGGTGGCCTCGATGCGGCCCGGCTCCGTGATCGTCGATCTGGCTGTCGAGCGCGGCGGCAATGTGGAAGGCGCCAAGCCCGGCGAGGTCGCGCAAGTCGGCCCCGCCAAGATCGTCGGCCATCTCAATGTGCCCGGACGGCTGGCTGCTTCCGCCTCGGCGCTCTATGCCAAGAACCTCTATACATTCGTCGAGACGCTGATCGACAAAAAAGAAAAGAAGCTCGCAATCAACTGGGACGACGAGATCGTCAAAGGCACCGCGCTCACCCGCGACGGCGCCATCATCCATCCGAATTTCATGCCGAAATCGGCGACCTAAGGGAGCCTGAGATGGACCACATCGCCACGGCAGTCGATCCCTTCGTGTTCCGGCTCTCGATCTTCGTGCTGGCCGTGTTCGTCGGCTATTACGTCGTGTGGTCGGTGACGCCGGCGCTGCATACGCCGCTGATGTCGGTGACCAATGCCATCTCCTCGGTGATCGTGGTCGGCGCGCTGCTGGCGGTCGGCGTATCGCTTGCCGGCGACGACAACGGTCCGCTATGGGCGCGCGCTCTCGGCTTCGTCGCGCTGGTGTTCGCTTCCGTGAATATTTTCGGCGGCTTCCTGGTCACCCAGCGCATGCTGGCGATGTACCAGAAGAAAAAGAAATGAGCGCCGCATGAGCAACAATATCGCGGCGCTGCTGTATCTGGTCGCCGGCGTCCTGTTCATCCAGGCGTTGCGCGGGCTCTCAAGCCCCGACACCAGCCGGCGCGGCAATCTGCTCGGCATGATCGGCATGACCATCGCCGTGCTGACCACGCTCGGCGCGCATCCGCCCACCAGTGCGATTTCCTGGGGACTGGTGATCGGCGGCATCGCGCTCGGCGGCGGCATCGGCGCGGTGATCGCGCGCCGCGTGCCGATGACCGCGATGCCGGAACTGGTCGCCGCCTTCCACTCGCTGGTTGGCATGGCGGCGGTGCTGGTGGCGGCCGGCGCCTTCTACGCGCCCGCGGCTTTCGACATCGGCACTTACGGCCAAATCCACGGCGCCAGTCTGATCGAAATGTCTCTCGGTGTCACCATCGGCGCCATCACCTTCACCGGTTCGGTCATCGCGTTTCTGAAACTCTCCGGCCGTATGAGCGGCGCCTCGATCATGCTGCCCGGCCGCCACGTCATCAACATCGCGCTGGTCGCCGCGCTGATCTTCTTCATCTACGGTTTCTATGTCTCGCAGAGCACGCTGGACTTCTGGCTGATCGTCGCGCTTTCACTCGCGCTTGGCGGGTTGATCATTATTCCCATCGGCGGCGCCGACATGCCGGTGGTGATTTCGATGCTCAATTCCTATTCGGGATGGGCGGCCGCCGGCATCGGCTTCACGCTGGGCAATTCGGCGCTGATCATCACCGGCGCGCTGGTTGGCTCGTCGGGCGCGATCCTGTCCTACATCATGTGCAAGGGCATGAACCGCTCGTTCATTTCGGTCATTCTCGGCGGCTTTGGCGGCGAGGTGGCGGGACCCGCGGCCGGCAAGGAGCAGCGCCCGGTCAAGCTCGGCTCGGCTGAGGACGCGGCCTATATCATGAAGAACGCGCAGAAGGTCATCATCGTGCCGGGCTACGGCATGGCGGTGGCGCAGGCCCAGCATGCCCTTCGAGAAATGGGCGACAAGCTCAAGAAGGAGGGCGTCAAGGTCAAATACGCCATCCACCCGGTGGCGGGCCGCATGCCCGGCCATATGAACGTGCTGCTGGCCGAAGCCAACGTGCCGTATGACGAAGTGTTCGAGTTGGAAGACATCAATTCGGAGTTCGCCCAGGCCGACATCGCCTTCGTTATCGGCGCCAACGATGTGACCAACCCGGCGGCGGAAGACGACAAGACCTCGCCGATCTACGGCATGCCGGTGTTGCAGGTGTGGAAGGCCGGCACCGTGATGTTAATTAAACGATCATTGGCGTCCGGCTATGCCGGCATCGACAACCCGCTGTTCTACCGCGACAACACCATGATGCTGCTTGGCGACGCCAAGAAGATGACCGAGAGCATTGTGAAGGCGATGTGAGCGCGCTAGCTCTGCGCTTCCAGCGGCATCGGCACCGAGCAATGCATCTGCACGCCGTCGCGTTGGTAGTCGATGGAGGCGGTAGCCTGGATCTGGCCGGGCAGTACGAATTCCAAAAGCCTAGAGCCAAAGCCTTGCCGTTTCGGCGGCGTCACCGCCGGTCCGCTGCTTTCGACCCAGTCGAAATCGAGTGTGCGTCGCGTGGCCTCGATCGTCGTGCTCCAGGTAACGTCCACCTTGCCGCCGACGACCGAGAGCGATCCGTATTTCGCGGCATTGGTGGTGAGCTCGTGCACCGCCATGCCGAGCGACACCGCAAGGTTGGACGACAGATAGACTTCCGGTCCGTTCAGCGTAATCCGGCCGTCGCTGCCGTCGTCGAAGGCGTCGAGCTCGTTGTGCAGCAGGTCGCCGAACGCCACGGCGGCGATCTCCTCGGTGAGCAAGCGATGGGTTTTGGCCAGCGCGCTAATGCGTCCGATCAGCGCGGTCTTGAATTCCTCGATGGTGTCGGCGGAGCGCGCGGTCGAGCCCATGATCGCCTGCACGGTGGCAAGCGTATTGCGCACGCGATGATGCAGCTCGCGCACCAGCAACGCCTGCTGCTCCTCCGCGCGTTTGCGCTCGGTGATGTCGACCAGCATGTTGACGGCGCCGACCAGTCTGCCGGATTCGTCGTGCAGTGGCGTCGGGTAGGGAATGAACGGCACGCGCGTGCCGTCGGGGCGCTCGCAAGCGGCTTCCAAGCCGCGCACCGCCCGGTCTTCCTTCAGCGCGATTGCCATCGGGCATTCATCGTGCGGCAATGGCGTGCCGTCCGGCCAGAACAGCTTCCACGAGCCGCACCATTCGCTGAAGCCGAGCGTGGGCCTATGGCCCCATAATTCGGCAGCGGTATCGTTGTAATAGGTGATCCGCCCCTCGGCATCGGTCGTATAGACGGCGGCGGGAAGCGCATCGAGCAACTCGCGGAACCGGCGTTCGCGCTCGCGCAGGGTGGCTTGCGAGCGCAGCGTAGCGGACATCGGCACGACATTGCCGTCGCCCGGCGCTAAGGCGCGGGCGGCCATGGCGCGCTCTAATTCGCTCTCTAGAAAGCCGACCGGCTTGTCCATTCCAGCCCCGTGTCCATTCAAAAAACCGGCAGAAGCTTGGGTTTTTTGTACGCCAGACCCCCGACCCCGCGACTGTAACGCGTAAGTTCGCATAAGGTTTCAGCGGAGAATACCATTATACAGCCGCCGTGACGATTTTTCGTTAATGAAATCAATATCTACGGCCGGGCCCGTACTAATCGCCGACTGGCGTGATGCGGAATTCTTTCACCTGCCGCAAACCGCGCAGATGCTTGGAGAGCGCTTCAACCGCGCGCTGATCGCGGCTGCGGATGGTCATGCGGTATTCGAACAACTTGCCACCCTCGGACAGGCGTGACGATAGATTGGCGAGAGAAAACCCGTGCTTGCCGATGAGTTTGTGCACGGCTTCCTCGTTCATCACATTTTTTCGATCGAAGCTAAGAACATGATGGGCGTAATACTCGGACGGCAGCTTGTTCTCGATCAGCCGGAACAAGGCCAGCACCGCGAGCGTCAGCACCGCGCCAAGAATAGCCGGAAGATAAAAACCGATGCCGACCAGAATGCCGATTGCCGACGTGATCCAGATCGACGCCGCGGTAGTGAGCCCGCGGACATTGAGCCCTTCCTTGAAGATCACACCGGCGCCGAGGAAGCCGATGCCAGTCATGATGCCCTGCGCCATGCGGGTCGGGTCGGCGCGGATGGTGTCGAGCGGCACCTCGGTCATCCAGTGCAGCTGATAGACCGTGACCAGCATGAGCAGCGCGGAGGCGAGACACACCAGCGAATGGGTGCGGAAGCCGGCCGGCCGCCCGTGCAGGCTACGCTCAAGGCCGATCATGCCGCCGATCGCGAGCGCGGCCAGTAGCCGCACCACGATGACAAGGTCGTCGTGCGTTATGAAATTCTGTGTCATAAATCTTTCATATCGCCACTTGGCGGCGAGTCAAAGCTTTTCCGCGTGGTATCAATCCGAATATGCCGTCCTTGAAATGGCTCATAATCACCGCTGTCTTGATTTACGGCGGCTTGCTGGCGCTGATGTATGTGTTCCAGCGCGGGCTGCTGTATTTCCCCGATGCGGCCCACAAATTGCCTGCGGCGTCCGACCTGCCGCAGGCCACGGAGGTGACGTTTCAAAGCGATGACGGTGAAAAGCTGCTCGGCTGGTATGTGCCGCCGCGCGAAGGCAAGAAACTGGTGCTGTATTTCCAGGGCAATGCCGGCGGGCTCAATCTGCGCGCCGACCGTTTCAATTGGCTGACCGCCGACGGCACCGGCCTGCTGGCGCTGAGCTATCGCGGCTATGGCGGCTCGAGCGGCAAGCCATCCGAAGACGGCCTGATCCGCGACGCCCGCGCCGCTTATGATTTCGCCAGCGCGCGCACCACCGCCACGCGCATTGTGCTGTTCGGCGAGTCGCTTGGCGGCGGCGTGGCGGTAGCGCTCGCCGCCGAGCGCAAGATCGCAGGCCTGATCCTCGATGCGCCGTTCACCTCCGCCGTCGATGTAGGGGCGGCGGCCTATCCGTTTGCACCGGTGCGCTGGCTGATGAAGGATACGTGGCGTTCCGATGAGCGCATCGGGCGCGTCGCGGCGCCGCTCCTGGTGCTGCATGGCGAGCAGGACCGCATCGTTCCGATCGGGTTCGGCGAACGGCTGTTTGCGCTCGCCAGTGAACCCAAGCGCATGGTGCGCTTCCCGCAAGGCGGCCACGTCAATCTCGACGGCTTTGGCGCACCAAAAGCGATCCAGGAGTTTCTGGCCGACTTGCCATAAGCGTTCTAAGATCGGTAGCTTTTGGGAGACACATGCCGATGCTCATCAAGCGATCAGCCGCTATTATTGCAATATTGTTGTTTCCATGGTGCGCGTTCGCGGCCGAGCCGGTGCGCCATATCGGCATTTACGTCGACCCGTTTTACAGATCGGCGCGCACGCCGGACGGACGCCCGCAGGTCGGCGTCGGCCAGCAGTACAATGAGCTGCTCGCCTCGAATAAGCGCGAGGATATCCTGGCCGCCCGCGATCTGATCGTGGCCCAGCCCAAACTTGTCACGCCGATGACCCTGATGGTGCTTGCCATCCGGCTTTACGACGTCGGCCTGCGCGACGAGGCGGTGTTCTGGTTCTACGTTGCCAAGGATCGCTACATCGTCATGTCGGAAGTGCTCAATGTGAAGTCGCCGCAGCTCGCGCAGGCCGACGAGGCCATGCGCAATTTCTCCACGCTCGCCGGCCCGTTCATCAACGGCTATGCCTTCTGCGATTTCGCCAAGCAGTCGGCGGCGCTTGCCAAGGCACTCGCATGGGTCGAGAGCAACCCGTATGAAGTCATGTTTATGACGGCCGCACCCTCGATGCCCGGCGACCGCGCCGCGAACGCCAAGCGCGCCATCGCCAACGCCAAGGAGCGTGTCGCCAAGGAACGCACTTTTTTCGCGGATGCCAAGAACGCCGCGGAGTTTTCCGCCTCGTGCAAGGAGAACGATCTCGACGCCAAGTTCTGCTGGAAATAATCACCGCTTTCGCTGGCCGCGCTCAGCTAAAGGAAAATAAGAATGCTGTTTGGTCCCTGCGCAGAAGGTCCGGTCGCGCCGTTTTTATCGTCGGCTGCGAGCATGCTCTGCGCCGGCGGCGCCGGTTTTGTCTCGGCGGTGATCGCCACGCTCGCCGCCGGCGCCAGGACGGCGCCCGCGAAGACGCTTGGCAAAGCGGTGCCGCAGGTTGACCGGCTGGCGGTGCGCATGGTCACCGACAATATCGTGATCCAGTTCTTGCCCAATGAGCAGCGCGATGGCCTCACCATCGAGCGCAAGAGTGGCAATACCAGCCCCGACAAGCCGCCGCGCACGATCCTCAAC
>SHVM01000005.1 GCA_009694265.1 Pseudolabrys sp. | reverse complement strand
ATCGCGTAGCTCTGCTGCGATATACCGGCATCCCGGCAAGCTACAGGCGCAGCTTTGCCCTGTGCCATCGACACTTCAATCTGACGAAGCAGCGTCACAATCTGCTCTGCACCAAACCTCTTCTTCGGCATGACCAAGCCCCTTTCCAAGCTATTCTCTCACAACGTTTGGTTCAAAAAAGCCAGGTCAGGTCAGAGCGGTCGACGTAGTTTTATTACACAAGCAGCTTAGAAGGTGGCGTTGGTTGGTGGTTCACTCCGCGACGTTCAGGCTTTAGCAGGTCATGCGAGTTTGACGACGACGAGCAGGTACATCGAGATGGATGATGGAGCTCAAGCTAAGTTGGTGAATATGGTTTGAGCGTTCTTGGGGTGGGGGAATAAGATGTTGTTCAAATTCATCACGATGGTTGCGGTCATGATCGGCCCCCATTGGGTGGTCCAGGCTATTCTTTGAGCAGCGTCGCCATAATGCGCTCGCGCGTCAGCGGCAAATCGCGGATACGCGTGCCGAGCGCATGCGAGACCGCATTACCGATCGCCGCCGCGGTCGGGCCGGCGGTCACCTCGCCGACGCCGAGAGGGACCTCGTCCTTGGTATTGATGAGTTCGATGGTCATTTCCGGGACTTCGCTGAATTTCAGCACCGGATAGGTTTCCCAATCGAATGAACTCACGCCATTGTCGAAGCGGACCTGCTCCTTGAGCACCCAGCTGGCCGACTGGATGATGCCGCCTTCGAGCTGATTGATCACGCCGTCCGGATTGATGACCAGGCCGGCATCGGTGGCGCACCAGACATGGCGCAGGCTGATGGTTTCGTCGACGTCGAGCTCGACGACGCATGCGGAATAAGCGGCGCGGTTCTTGTAGCGCGAGAAAGCAATGCCGCGGCCATGGCCGGCGCCGCCAGATGGCGGTGCGGACTGCCAATTGGCCATGGCGGCCACTTTTTCGATCACGGCGCGCGCGCGCGGATCGGAGGTGATGGAGAGGCGGTATTCGACCGGGTCAATGCCTGCGCGTTCGGCCAGCTCGTCGATGCAGCATTCCATTGCGAACACGTTCGGCATGGCGCCGAGACCGCGCAGCGCCGAAGTGCGCACCGGCGTTTCCGTCACCAGATGATGGATGATGCGCTTGGCGGTAATATCGTAGAGCGGCTCGCCGTTGCGGGTGCCGCCGCCGCCATTGGCTTCCGGCACGTCGCCCGGCGGCGGTTGGGGCGGCGGATTGGGCAGCGCTTCGGCGCCCAGAAGATTGCCGCCGCCGCCGGGCCGCTTGTTATGCGTGCTGCTCCAGATTTCCTGCGTCCAGTCGCTCGGCTTGCCGGCATCGTCGAGCAGTGCGCGGATTTTCACCACCATCGCCGGGCTTTTGGGCTCGTAGACGAATTCTTCCTCGCGGCGCCAGCGCACGCGCACCGGCACGCCCTTCATCTGCATGGCGATGATGGCGGCGTCGGCGGCGGCATCGTCGGCGCCATTGTGGCCATAGCAGCCGGATGACTGCACGTGGTGCACGGTGATCGCCGAGGCATCGAGCTTTAGCGTGCGCGCCAGCGCCGCCCGCAAGGGATAGACGCCCTGGCAATGGGTCCACACCGCCAAATGGCTGCCGTCAAATTGCGCTAGGCCGCAGGATGGCGACAGCGAGGCATGTGCCAGATGGCCGCGGGTATAAGTCGCCTCGAAGCGCTCGCGGCCCTGCGCGTCCGCAGGCTCCGGCGCGCCGAGGATGCGATCGACGGCAGGCCGTTGCAGCAGCCACGTGGCTTCCTGTTGCAGCGGGGTGGGCGCTTCGACCTGTTGCCAGGTGACGTGATTGACCGCAGCCGCGCCCGCGAGATCGACGGCAGTTTCATCCTTGCCGACTATGGCGAGGAAATTCCCCTGGCGCACGAAACTGACCGGTCCCTTGGCGGCGCGTTTGATCGCGGCCTCGTCGACGGAGCCGATGGTGGCGCCGTAGTTGGGCTGGCGCACCACGCGGGCATGCAGCATGCCGTCGAGCACCATGTCGTGGATGAAGGCGGCACCGCCGAAAATCTTTTCCGGCAAATCGAGGCGGGCGCTGCTCTGGCCGATCGTCTTGAAATTGGCGGCCGCTTTGCGAGCGCCGCTACCGGTTGCCTTGACCGAGAGGTTCACCGCGCCCGCGAGCGTCCAGTAATCCTGGCCGGTCGCAGCATTATTGCGCAGCACGCTGCCGTCGCGGATGGTGAGCTCGCCCGCCTTGCAGGCGAGCACTTTGGCTGCCTGGTCGAGAAACAAGGCGCGCACATCCGCGCAAGCCTGCCGCATGGCGACGCCGCCGAACTGGATCGACTGGCTGCCGGCGGTGTAGCCCTCATTCGGCGTCAACTCCGTGTCGCCGGAGCGGATGGTAATGCGCGCCATGGCGACGTCGAGTTCGTCGGCGGCGATCTGCGCCATCGCGGTGAGCACGCCCTGGCCAAGCTCGACGCGGCCGGTGTTGACGGTGACTTTGCCGGGCGCGGGAAACGCGACCCACTTGTCGAGGCTCGGATTGTCGTTGAGCGGACCGGGCAGCACGGGTGCGTTCATGAATGTACCCCCGCGCGCATTTGAGCGGCGGCTTTTTCCACCGCGCGCATGATCCGGTTATGCGAGCCGCAGCGGCAGATATTGCCGTCGAGCGCCAGCGCGATCTCGGCGCGCGTCGGCGACGCATTGCGCGCGAGCAGCGCCTTGGCCGAAATCAGAATGCCGGCGAGGCAATAACCGCACTGGCCGGCCTGCTCGTCGATGAAGGCTTGTTGCAGCGGATGAGGGCGCTCTGGCGTTCCGATCCCCTCGATGGTGGTGACTTGCTTGCCGGCGACATTCCAGATCGGGCGCGCGCAGGATTTCTCAGGTGCGCCGTCGATCAGCACCATACAGCAGCCGCACTGCTCAAGCCCGCAGCCGAAGCGCGTACCCATCAGGCCAAGCTCGTTGCGCAAGACGTTGAGCAGCGGCGTCTCTTCGTTGTCGAGCGCAACGCTGACCGGTTTGCCGTTGACTTGAAAATAGAATTTTTGAGTCATGCACGCTCTTTTTGTTTGCGCATGATCTTGTCCGAAAATCGGTTCCCACTTTTCGGGATCATGCGCTAGAACCCAAACTGCTCGCTCAGGATTCGTTCATCGAGATTGTGGCCGGGATCGAACAGCATGTTGAGCGAGATACTGTGGTCCATGCCGATATCGACGCTGCGCACCGAGCGTACCTCGTCATGGTCGGCGACCGCGGCGACCGGCCGCTTCTCGGCGTCCTGCACCTCGATGGTGACCTTGGCCTTGTCCGGCAGCAGCGCGCCGCGCCAGCGCCGCGGGCGGAACGGGCTGATGGCGGTGAGCGCGAGCAGGGGGGCATTGATTGGGATGATCGGCCCCTGCGCCGAGAGGTTATAGGCGGTCGAGCCAGCCGGCGTTGCCACCAGCACGCCATCCGAGACCAGCTCGGCGAGCCGCTCTTGTCCGTCGATCAGAATGCGCAAGTGGGCTGCCTGCGCGCTCTGGCGGAACAGCGACACTTCATTGATGGCGCGATGCTCATGCATGCGGCCTTGCGCGTCGCGCGCGCGCATCACCAGCGGATGGATGACGGTCCGATGCGCGGCGGCGAGCCGCTTGACCAGGCCGTCGAGCGCGAACTCGTTCATCAGGAAGCCGACGGTGCCGCGATGCATGCCGTAGATCGGCTTGCCGGAATTCATGAACTTGTGCAGGGTTTGCAGCATCAGTCCGTCGCCGCCCAGCGCCACGATGACGTCGGCCTTGGCCGGATCGGAATTGCCGTAACGTTTTTCCAGCTGGCCATAGGCCTCACGCGCCTCCGGCGTCTGGCTGGCGACGAAGGCGATTTTCTCGAAAATCGGGGCCTTGCGGCTCATGGACTTAACTCTAGGGACTATCACGATAGAACGCGCGGTGTTCGTCTATACGAATTGGCCCTCGATTGTCGAGGCGGAGTAGGCGAGACCTCCCAGTAGCATCATGCCCGGCGCAGGGCCGGGCATGACATTTGTCTAAATTTCGCAGCAGCGGAGTTAGTAGCTCTTCGTCCCGTCGATCACGGCCCTGAGTTCGATAAACTCCTTGCACGTGGTGTTGCCGCAGAGGGCGTTCACCTTGGCGAGGAAATCCTCGGCCTTGAGGCGGTTGCCCTGTTCCATGTGCCACATGCCGAAATAGGACCAGGTGCGCGTGTGGTTCGGATCGGCCTTGAGCGCAGCCTCGTACCAGACCTTGGACTGCTCGTAATTGCCAAGTTTGCGGTTGGCGTAGCCGATGTAGTTGGCGACGTCCGGGTGCTCGTCATGGCCGAGCGCATGCATGGCGGCGATGCCGGCCTTGTAGTCGCCGGCGAGGATCGTATCGCGGGCGGCGCGGTAATTGCGCAGGAATTTTTCCTGCGTCAGTTTCTGCTCCTGCTGCTCGATGGCGCTGCCTTCCTTTTTCTTCTTCTTTTTGCCCTCATCGGCTGGCGGCGGATTGTCGGTGCCCATGGCGTAGACCGTCGCCGGCTTGATGCTGACGGCGGTCACGAGCAAGGCGGCGGCGGCGAATACGCTGACACGGCGAAACGCTTGGATCGGGGTCATGGGGAAGCTCTCCTGGTGGCGACCGGGTGAAAGATACGACGAGTCACAGCGCTATGGAAAAAACAATCCGTGATCGGCTTCTAGTCCGACCTTCGGCCGAAGAATTACATCCGCTACGGCGGGTAAAGGAAGGCCGGAAAAGGTCATGTGCAAGCGCATATAGGCGGCGCTTGACTCGTCCGCGCATTAAGTTGAAATTTTAACCGTGCTGGTTCCCCGGGTCGCTCCGGGGACGAAAGAGGGAACACGGATACTGCGCATTCGGACTGTATGAATGTGCGGCGATTCGTGGCTGCCCCCGCAACTGTAAGCGGCGAGCCCGCGTCCATACGGCCACTGGGAAACTGGGAAGGCCGGACGCAACTGGGCAACGACCCGCGAGCCAGGAAACCTGCCAGCGCGGTCACCTAACCGGTGGACGGGAGGTCCATACGGAGCGCGCTTTCGCAGCGGTGATGTCAATGCCGGTGCGATGGCCGTGAGAGAATCTCCTCCCACGACTTCGACAGTGTGAGCGGTGTGCGCCTTAACGGGCGTGTTCGTGAGCGTGTCCTTCGCATCGGGTTTGGTCTCACCCGATGTGCTCAGCCTTTGTGCGAGCACAAACGAAGGATGTTGCGTCATGGGGATTCATTATCGCGTAACCGGCGCCGCACTGGCGCTGACCGCTATGCTCGCGCAAGCGGCAAACGCGCAAGACAATCCAAACCGTACATTGACCTTGCCGCCGATCGATGTCTCGTCGAGCCGGCTTGGCACCGGCGTCGTCGGCACATCGACGACCATCATCACTGCCGAGGATATTCAACGCACGCCCGCGCAGACCCTGCCGGATATTCTGTCGCGCGAGCCCGGAATTCAGGTCACCAATCTGTTTGTCGGCGTGAATGCGGCACGCAACGTCGTGGACATGCGTGGCTTCGGCGCGGCGGCCGCCTCGAACACGCTTATTCTCATCGATGGTCGCCGCATTACCGATCTCGATATCGTCGGCGTCGATATTGCGTCGATTCCGCGCGACAGCATCGAACGTATCGAAATCACCCGCGGCAACAGCGGCGTCATTCTTTACGGCGATGGCGCGGTCGGCGGCACGATCAATATTGTGACCAAATCTTCGGTAGGAGCGCGGACCGGCGGGCGTGTGGAAGCTGGCTTCGGGTCATTCAAGCAGCGCGAGGCCAATGCGTCGGTCAGCGGCTCCAAGGGCCCGTGGTCGGCGAGCTTTTACAGCAGTGGCGCCAATTCCGACGGCTACCGGGTCAACAATTTTTACCGGCAATTTAATGGCACCGGCGATCTTCGCTACACCGGACCCGAAGGCAGCGTGTTTTTGAAACTTTCTGCCGACAAACAATATATCGGCCTGCCCGGTGCACGGCAGGTCGATCCTAGTACGGGATTGAACCAGATCGTCAGCAACCGCACCGGCGCCACCACGCCGTTCGACCACTCGCAAAAAGACGGCTTCAACGCCACCGCCGGGGTTACCCGGATTCTGATGCCCGGCGCGGAACTGATCGTCGATGGCGGCATTCGCTACAAGCGAGAGTTGGCGCAGTACTATAAAGCGACTGCGACCGTTCCGACCTCCAATCCGAACAGTGCCGTCGACACCACGATGACAACGGCGTCGTTTACGCCGCGCGTGCAGTTCGACCGGCCGTTCGGGAGTCTGCCGTGGAAGGCGACGGGCGGCATCGATTACTACCGCGCTAAATACGGCTCGGATCGTCCGCAAACGCTCGGCGGTCCTCCGATCGACCGTTACGACCTGACGCAAAGCACACTCGGGGCCTATTGGTTGCAGACCGTATCGGTGCTGCCGACAACCGATATCTCGTTTGGCGGTCGCATCCAGGGAATGTCTCTCACCGCGCGTGACAAGTTCGACATCAACGCGCCCGGCGCTTGCTTTCCCGGCCCCCCGCCTTGCTTCCCGGTCAATGTCGAAGGAACGCCCTTCAGTACGACTGAAACGCACAAGGCGTTTCACCTCGGTGCCGAGCATCGTTTCAACGAGAATATCGCGCTATTCGGCCGTTGGGCGTCAAGTTTCCGCGTGCCCAATGTCGATGAACGTGTGGGCATGGCGACGAACGGCAATGGCATTCCCACCTCGTTCGATCTGCGCACACAGCGCTCACACGACTGGGAAGCGGGCACCCGATTGCATCTTGGCCAACTCGATATCCAGTCGAGTATTTACGACATGATGCTGACGGACGAAATCCACTTCCGCTATGGCCCGAATTTCGAAGCCAACAACATCAATCTAGACCCGACGCGCCGTTACGGCACTGAAACCATGGCCAGCTATCGGGTAAACGACGAGCTGCGTTTCAAAGGCGGCGCCGCCTATACGCGGTCAGTGTTCCGGCAGGGCTTGTTCGCCGGCAACGACGTGCCGCTGGTTTCGCGCTGGACTGGTAATGCTGGCGTCGCGTGGGATGTCTGGAAGAAGTGGCTGGTGTTCGACGGGGTGTTGCGATTTACCGGATCGCGCCGCATGGATAACGATCAGACCAGTCTGCAGCCGAAAATTCCGGCCAGCACGACGGTTGATGTGCGGTTGGGCGGCGAATATGAAAAATTCTTCTGGTCGTTCGCGGTACAGAACCTCTTCAATGTGAGCTACTTCGATTATGCAATCGCCAGCCCATTCCCCCATGGTCCCGGCAGCGTGTTGGGAAAATACAACGCCTACCCGCTACCTGGCCGTAACTACATGTTTAAGGCCGGGATGACCTATTGATCCGATGCCGCAGTCGTGGCGTGGGAATCCATGATAAAATCCCTCGATTCTTTTCTGGAGGGCGACTCATGCCACTGCTGCGCATCGTATTGAGTGCGGTCTTGCTTGCCGCATTAGTCTTACCCGCGACCGCCGCCGACGACATCCTCGATGCCATCGATGGCGCGCGCAAAGCCTATCAAGCGGGCGACATGCCCAATGCCAAACAGTCGCTCGACCTTGCCTCGCAATTGATCGCTCAGAAAAACGCCGAGGCGTTTTCGGCATTGCTGCCGCCGCCGCTTGCGGGCTGGAAGGCCGAGAAAGTGCAGGCCACCGCGGTCGGCGCGGCCATGTTCGGCGGGGCCTCGGCCGCAAGCCGCAGCTACAGCAATGTCAAGGGAGACACGGTCGAAGTTTCGATCACCGGCGATTCCGCCATGATCATGCAATTCGGTCCGATGCTCAACAATCCGGCGCTGGCGGGCGCGATGGGCAAGCTGGTGCGCATCGGCAATCAGCGCGGCATCCAAACCAACGACGGCGACATCATGATGTTGGTCGCCAACAAAATTATGATCCAGGTGCAGGGCTCGGCCGACGCCGCCTCGAAGCTGGCTTATGCCCAGGCGGTCGACGTGGCCAAGCTGTCGAAGATGTAAGAATTATAGCGGCTGCCATTCCACCGGCACCAGCTCGTAGCCGGTCGCTGTCTTGACCATATGGCCGCAGGCCGGGAACGGGAAGTGATAGGCCTCGACCAGCATGCGGTCGGCGGCCGCGCGGTCGAGCATGGTGCGGCGAGCCTTCACCGCCAGCGCTCCGTCCATGTCGAAGATCGGCTGCCAGTCCGGGTGGCGCGCGAACAGATACGGATTGCGCACGGTGTCGCTCATCGCCAGCATCGATTGATTGCCGGAATGGATCGCAAACGCAGTGTGGCCGGGCGTGTGGCCATAGGCCGGGATCGAGACGATGCTGGGCACGACTTCGGCGCCGGGCTTGAATTGCCGCACTTCCTTGGCCATGTCGCTGAAGATGCGCCGTGAATTGAGAAAATAGCGCAGCACCGGGCCTTTGGCGCGGCTCATTTGCGCGTCGTCCATCCAGAACTTCCATTCCGGCTCCGGCACCCAAATCTCGGCGTTGGCGAACATCTTGTCGCCGTCCTTGGTCTTGATGCCGTCGATGTGGTCGGGATGGAAATGCGAAATGAGAATGGTGTCGATCTCAACCGGTGAAATTCCGGCGACCGCGAGATTGGCGAGCATGGAACCGGCCGTGTCGGTCAGCTGACCGGCGGTGCCGGTGTCAATTAACACGAGCTTTGAGCCGGTGTTCACCAGCAGCGCGGTAAAAGAGATCGGCAAGACACGCGGCGGCAGGAATGCGGCGGCGAGCGCTTTGTTCACGTCCGCGCCGCTGGCGTTGCGGATGAACTTGTCGTCGATCGGTACGTACCAAACGCCGTCGTACAGCGCGGTGAGCTGGTAGCTGCCGAGCTTATAGCGGTAGACGCCGGGGCCTTGGGCGCTGGCCATAGGCGCAGCGGCGCCGGCCGGCAGGGAGAGGGCGGCGAGCGCGGCGCCGGCTAGAAATGAGCGGCGGGATAGTGCGGACATGATTCCCCGGCCCTCACGTGAAGGTTTCGGCGGCCGTTGTCATGTTCAACACCGGCCGCCGAAGTTTAGTTCTGATCGGCTTTGATATTGTTATCTTTCACCACTTTGCCCCAGACCGACATTTGGTTGTCGACGAACTTGCGCAAAATCTCCGGGCCGCCGAGTGTTAGCGACACCTGCTGGGTCTCGGTCAGCTGCTTTGCGACGCGCTCTTCGCGCAGGCACGCAGCCATCTCATTGCTGAAGCGCTCGACGATCGGCTTCGGGGTTCCCGCCGGCGCGAAAATGCCCCACCAGGCATTGGCCTCGAAGTCGGGAAAGCCGCTCTCGGCCACGGTCGGCACCGTGGTGAGGAAGGCATTGCGGGTCTTGCCGGTCTGCACCACGGCGCGAATGGTGCCGGCGCCGACTTGCGGCATCGACAGCGCGGTGCTGCCGATCAGCAGATCGACATGGCCGGCGACGGCGTCGTTCATGGCCGGTCCGCCACC
This sequence comes from Pseudolabrys sp., assembly GCA_009694265.1. Classification (GTDB taxonomy): domain Bacteria; phylum Pseudomonadota; class Alphaproteobacteria; order Rhizobiales; family Xanthobacteraceae; genus Pseudolabrys. The sequence goes on along the minus strand of SHVM01000005.1, from coordinate 54,093 downwards.
GCGATAGGGCACGTGCGTGAGTTTGACTCCGGCGCGCTGCGACAACAACGCCATCGCCAGATGGCCGACGCTGCCGCTGCCGACCGAGGCATAGCTGATGCTGCCGGGCTTTGCCTTGGCGGCGGCGATGACGTCGGCCAGCGTGTTGTAAGGTTTCGCCTTCGCGGTCGTGATCAGATAGGGCGCGGTGCCGATCAGCAGGACCGGATCGAGATCCTTTTCGGTATCGTAGGGCAGGCTGGGCAGCACGAACGGATTGGCCGCATGATTATCGAACACGGCAAGCCAGCTGTTGCCGTCCGGCGGCGATTTCGCCACCGCGCCGGTGCCGACACTGCCGGAGGCGCCCGATCTGTTTTCGATGACGATGGTGGTGCCGAGGCGTTGCTGCAGCGCCGGCTGGATCAGCCGCATCATTGCATCGGTCGAGCCGCCCGGCGGATAGGCGACGACAATTCTGATGTTGCTGGGCGGCCAAGCCTGTGGCGGTGTTTGCGCCTGCACCGCGAATGGTATGGTCATTGGCGCGGTCATGGCACCAAGCACCAGTGTCCGTCGTGTGATTTTCATTGTTGACCTCCCTCGGCATATTTTTGCCGCCGTCAGCATACAATTATTCCGAATGCCGCGCACCGTATCCCTGGCCGGACCGGCACAAGGTGCTATGATCGCTCGGGCGGGCACGAGGCTTGCGTATCAAGGCTTGTGAATCACGGTTTGCCGTATCGGAGAAGGCTGATGCGATGGCGAGCGCTCTTGGTGGCGTCTTTGGCGGCGCTCGCGGTTGGCGGCTGCGCCACCGAAGTCGGCCCCAGCCAGGCTGAATTGAAGGCAACCTGGGAGGCGCAGAACGTCTTCCCGCAAGGCTACAAGAACGACCTGCTGGCCTATATGCGCACTTATCTCAACGACCCGGCCCAGATCCGCGACGCGGCGATCTCGCAGCCGCAGCGCAAGGACATCGGTCCGGGCGAACGTTATGTGGCTTGCGTGCGCTACAATGCGCGCAAAACCGACGGGAAATATGCCGGCACAAAAGATGGCTTGGCGGTTTTTGTGTCGGGCAAGCTCGACCGCTTCTTCGATACGCCGCGAGACGTGCGCGAGTTTTGCAAGGACGCGGCGTTCGCGCCGTTCCCCGAACTCGAGCGGCTTACGCGTTAGCCTCATGCGACGGCCACCAGCCGCCGGGCCAAATGCTCGGCGGTACCAGGTTCAGTCAGACAGGCCGAAAGCAGCCTCGGGCTACGAGGTCACTTAACCTTGAGGTTCTCCGCGGATGTCTTTCCGCGGTTCTCGACGAGTTCGAACTGAACGGCCTGACCTTCGTTCAGTGTGCTAAGTCCGGCGCGCTCGACCGCCGAGATGTGCACGAACACATCCTTCCCGCCTTCTTGGGGCTGGATGAAGCCATAGCCCTTCGTCGGATTGAACCACTTTACGGTGCCCTGAGGCATGCTAGATCTCCGAAGTATTACGAGTAACGGGTCTAGTTTGGCATACTCGGCCACCGCCGAAAAGGTCCCGGGTGGGCCGCCGGGCACGATTTTTGAGGGGTGCGGCGCGCATTTCTAGCACCGGGCGGGCGCGGCGCTATGGGGGCTGGTGCCGGGTGAGAGAATTGAACTCCCGACCAACGGTTTACAAAACCGCTGCTCTACCGCTGAGCTAACCCGGCTTGGGCAGAGAGCTACCAGCGTCGCCGGGTGGCTACAAGCTGCTCTTGGCGCCGGGCACCGGCGCGCCCCATAAAATCGCCCGCGACCCAAGGCCTGAGGGGACGGCTGGGCGGTCCGCCGGGCCTGTGGCCCCGGGGCGATGCCTCACAGAACCGTCGTGGTCCGTTCCAGCACGTCGATTAGCCAAGCCGCCGACTGCAGCACCGCCAGGCGCTGCGCCAATTTGGATTTGCGGAACCTGTCGTTGAGTAGCGTGAGCGCGCGCTTGTAGCCGGGATGCGGCTTCGCCACGTCGCCCAGCATGCGAAGTCGCTCGATCAATTCGTGACGCCGTGCTTCGAGCGCATCGTAGCGCTGGCGAAAATTACCACGCGAAGGCGGCGAGGCATTGCTGCGTGAAGCGGGCGTTCGGCGATTGGGCATCGGCGGTTAACTTTAACGTTCGGGACTCTGGTCGGAGATTTATCGGCGTCTGGAATCTAGATCTCAATGCCGCGGACTATTCCAGCGCGTTCCAAGCCCGCGCGCAGTTAATGTTACCTCGCGATTGGACGCGGCAGCGTAAAGCATTCGTATAAAATGCAATCGAATTAAGGCGTCTTGGAGATGCGGGGCATGCGCGCGCTCGTTGCAATCGCGGTTTTTGTTTGTGGACTTGCCGGCAACCTTGCCGGCGTCCCGGCCGCGCGCGCGGCCGATCTTGCCGCCGACCGTTCAGAGACCTATTCAACTCGGTCGCCCGGCATTGGCCACCGCATTGGGCAAATGGTTGTCTACGACTTTCAGCCCGGTGTCGTCGTACGCGCTTATTGGCGTGCGCCCTGGCGCAACCGCCACTATTTCCCGACCACCGGCGAGAAATCGGAAATCGGACGCGATGAAGATTTGTCGGTCACGAGCAGTCCTTCGGAACCGGCCGAGACATTCCAGCGCTATTGGTCGACGTCCTCGGCTTTCCTACCGGAAGCGCCGCGCGGCCGCGTGCCGTCGCTTGACGCCGAGCAGCCTCCACTGAACTCGGCTCCGTTGAAGTGAAAACAATGAGCAAATTTTCGCGCTATCTCGCAATCGCTGCGCTCGCTGCCGGCATGCTGCCGGTAACGGCCGCGCAGGCGCAGTATTACAGCAGCGCGCCGCCGCCGCCGCTTTATCCCTATGCCGTGCAGAGCAACCAGCCCTATGCGGTCGAGGTCGCGCCCAATACCTATGTGATCCAGCGGCCGGCCGCTTCGCGCAACTATCCTTATGTGCGCGGCAACAACGCGCATCCGGCGGCCGAGCCGAAGGTGAAGCGCTTCGACCGTCCGCCCAAGCCGGCCGACCGCGCGCTGATCGAGGAATTGCGCCAGCGCCATAACGTCAAGCGTACGGTCGTCAATACGACGAAAATCGTGCGCGAAAAGCCGGTGGTGATCGAGACCCAGCGCGTGGTCGACGATCCGCCGCGCATCATCGAACGTCATCGCGTGGTCGAGGACGAGCCGGTGCGTTCACGCCGCAAGCAGGCCATCATCGAGGAGCGCGACACCAACAAGCGCGCAGGCCGCGACGACACCAAGAAGCGCGTCATCGAAGCCGATGCCGAGGTCACCATTCTCGGGCCCGACCGCATGAGCATCCGATTGTTCCGCAAGGGGCAGGGGCCGAAGGCCAACGCGCGCGCCGAATAATTTCTAATGAGATCGCGGGACGCGGGCGGCGGGCGGGGGCCCGCCGTTCGCTTTTTAGGAACCCGCTAATTTCTGGTTCACAACATAGAGCGACACCGCCGCCGCGTTCGACACGTTGAGACTGGTGATCGCGCCCGGCAACTCGATGCGCGCGACGTGATCGCAGGTCTCCTTGGTCAATTGCCGCAAGCCCTTGCCTTCGGCGCCGAGCACCAGCGCGAGCGGGCGGCGCAGAGGGAGCGCGGCCAAATCGGTATCGCCGCTCGAGTCCAGCCCGACGACCAGAAAGCCGCTGTCCTTGAGTGCGGCGAGCCCGCGCGCCAGGTTCTGCACGCTGACCAGCGGCACCAGTTCGAGCGCGCCCGATGCGGCCTTGGCCAAGGCGCCGGTGGCATCGGGGCTGTGCCGCTGCGTGGTCACGATGGCGGTCGCCGCAAATGCCGCGGCCGAGCGGAAGATCGCACCGACATTGTGCGGATCGGTGATCTGGTCGAGCACCAGCACAACGCCATGCGCCGGCAAATCCTCAACCGCGGGCGAGGGCAAGGGGTCGGTTTCCAGATAGAGGCCCTGATGCACGGCATCGGGCAGCAGCCGTTCGGCGATCGCCGACGGACGCACGACCTCGAGTTCAATGGTGGATTTAACGCCTTCGTCCGACAATCGCCGCGCCGCGTTTTCGGTCGCCAGTAGCTTGCGGTGGCGCCGCGCCGGGTTTTGCAGTGCCGCCGTCACCGTGTGCCAGCCATACATGACGACCGGGCCGTCGGCGTCGGGCCGCAGGCTGTCGCGGCGGGCGCGCTCAAAGCGCTCGCGCCGCTCGACCTGCTCGCGGGTGGCGCCAGGCTTTGCGCTAAGTTTACCGCTCGAATGACGCCGGCCGCTGGGGGGACGTGACATCTTTGCTTGTTCCAGGTGCTGCAAAGGCTCGCCCGGACGCAAACGGGGTGCGGGCTCAAGGATTGCCTTACTTGATCCGCCGCAGGCGGAACAGCCTCCATTGACTTAACGGGGGTGGCTGCCCATAAAACGCGCGAATCCCGACATACCCGTTTGTCTTTCGAGATCAATGTGGTGCGACGGCTTTCAGGGAGAGTGTCCCGAGCGGCAAAGGGGGCGGACTGTAAATCCGCTGGCTACGCCTTCGTAGGTTCGAGTCCTACCTCTCCCACCAGCCTTCGCTCGCTTCGCGAGCTACGGCTTGGCAAGCCACGCCATAGCCTTGGCGAAGACGGGCCGATTTCTGATAAATGAGTGTCGCGTAACGCGGGTGTAGCTCAATGGTAGAGCAGCAGCCTTCCAAGCTGAATACGAGGGTTCGATTCCCTTCACCCGCTCCAACCTTCGCTCTTTCGGCTGGCAATCCGCCCACCGGCGCCCTTGCATTGGCAGCCTGTATAATGCATGACATCTGCGCGGCGGACCTTTAGGTTCGCCGTATCCGCTTCCGGAGGAGTGTAGCTCAATGGCTAGAGCACCGGTCTCCAAAACCGGGGGTTGCAGGTTCGAGTCCTGCCACTCCTGCCAGGCGGAGACCCAGGCAAACGCCGCAAGCCGTAACTAGATATGCCGTGACGATATGATTTACTCGTTGGAACTAGAATCAGGACTTGAGTGAATGGCAGTGTCTCCGTTCAAGTTTATTCAGGAAGTCCGTGAAGAGACCCGTAAAGTAACGTGGCCGACGCGGAAGGAGACCATGATTACCACCGCCATGGTGTTTGTCATGGTGGCGATCACATCAGTGTTCTTCCTGATCGCGGATCAAATTATCCGCATTGCCGTGACCTTCGTGCTCGGCCTCGGAAGCTAGCGCATGATCTCGAAAAGTGGGTACCGGTTTTCGGATAAGATCATGCGCAGGACAAATGGCGAGATGAGATGAGCGATATTGCTGCCACAGACACCACGACCCGGCCCAAGCGCTGGTACATCGTGCATGCCTATTCGAATTTCGAGAAGAAGGTTGCCGAGTCGATCCGCGAGCAGGCCAAGCAGCGCAATCTCGCCGACCACTTCGAGGAAGTCATGGTGCCCACCGAAACGGTGGTCGAAGTGCGCCGCGGCCGCAAGGTGAACGCCGAGCGCAAGTTTTTCCCCGGTTATGTGCTGGTGAAGATGGATCTGACTGACGAGGTCTACCATCTGATCAAGAACACGCCGAAAGTCACCGGCTTCCTTGGCAACGGCAAGAAGCCGATGCCGATTTCGGAAGCCGAAGCCAACCGCATCTTGCATCAGGTGCAAGAAGGCATCGAGCGGCCAAAACCGTCGGTGTCGTTCGAGGTCGGCGAGCAGGTGCGCGTGTCCGACGGACCGTTCGCCTCGTTCAACGGCTCGGTCGAGGAAGTCGACGAAGCCCGTTCGCGCGTGAAAGTGGCGGTGTCGATCTTCGGACGTGCGACGCCGGTGGAGCTGGAGTTTTCGCAAGTGGAGAAGCTATAAGGCGCATGATCCCGAAAAGTGGGAACCGGTTTTCGGACAAGATCATGCGCAAATAAAGAGTTCATAGAGGCGTGGGAGGTGAGGCGGCCGCCAACCGTCAATATCCGCACCACTAATAGGAGTGAGAAATGGCTAAAAAAGTCACTGGGTTCCTCAAATTGCAGGTGCCGGCAGGCGCTGCCAACCCGTCGCCCCCGATCGGGCCGGCGCTCGGTCAGCGAGGGCTGAACATCATGGAGTTCTGCAAAGCGTTTAATGCGCAGACCCAGAAGATAGAGAAGAACACGCCGATCCCGGTGATCATCACGACCTACCAGGATCGCTCGTTCACCTTCGAGCTCAAGACGCCGCCGGTGTCCTACTTCCTCAAGAAGGCAGCGAAGCTCGATAGCGGATCGAAGACCCCCGGCCGGGAGCCGGCCGGCGAGGTCAACAAGAAGCAGCTGCGCGAGATCGCCGAACAGAAAATGAAAGATCTGAACTGCGACACCATCGAAGCGGCCATGAAGATGATCGAAGGATCCGCCCGCTCGATGGGCATTTCGGTGACGGAGTAACGATCATGCCCATGGGAAAACGCACAAAAGTCGCTCGCGAAGGCATCGATCGCGACAAGTCCTATACCATCGTGGAAGCGGTCAAGCTGGTGAAGGAACGCGCCAAGGCGAAATTCGATGAGACCATCGAGATCGCGATGAATCTTGGTGTCGATCCGACCCACGCGGACCAGATGGTGCGCGGCGTGGTCGTGCTACCGAACGGTTCGGGGCGCTCGCTGCGCGTCGGCGTGTTCGCGCGCGGCGCCAAGGCCGAGGAGGCCAAGGCCGCGGGAGCCGACGTGGTCGGCGCCGAGGATCTGGTCGAGAAGGTCAATGGCGGCGCCATCGACTTCGACCGCTGCATCGCCACGCCGGACATGATGCCGCTGGTCGGACGCCTGGGTAAGGTGCTCGGACCGCGCGGCATCATGCCGAACCCGAAGGTCGGCACCGTCACCATGGACATCGCCAATGCGGTGAAGGCCTCCAAGGGCGGGTCGGTCGAGTTCCGCGTCGAGAAGGCCGGCATTATCCAGGCCGGGGTCGGCAAGGCCTCGTTCACCGAGGACAAGCTGGTCGAGAACATCAAAGCGTTCGCCGACGCGGTGCAGAAGGCCAAGCCCCCCGGGGCTAAGGGCCACTACATCAACCGGGTGGCGATCTCCTCGACCATGGGGCCGGGGGTCAAAGTCGAGCCGTCTACGCTGTTTAACTGACGCTGCGCCGCAGGGCATTTTCGTGAGGATTTTCGCGAAAAAGACCTTGGCAAAGGCCGGTGGAAGCTCTAAATGAGGCGCATCGGGCGTGCCGGCCCTGTTTGTCGGCACGCCTTTGCGCGTCTCTACAAACCAATGGTGATCGGAACTCATTCCTTTTGGATATCCCGGCGGGACCTCTGAAAGGAAGAAGCCGACGTCGTTGTTATTCTGAGCCGCGCAAGGCCACTTCCGGCATTTTCCTGCAAGGGAGAATAAGGAAATGGTCGACCTGTCCAAGACTGCCGGCGCCGAGGCCGCAAGCCTAAAAAGGTTTGGCCGACGCTTAATCCCGGCCCACCCTGCGAAAACAGGTCGGGTTTGAAAACGGGGCCAGCATAGACGGGGAAGAGACCCAAGTTTGCGCAGCCTCACCGCTGCGCCGGTTTGGTTCGAACCTCGGATACCCGTTTGCAGCTTCGGCTGTTTACGGGGGGCAGGCTAACTCGAACGTCGTCCTGCCCGGTTTCGCTGCGCGTGCACGAAAACGTGGGACGGCTGGTAGCAACCCGGCGGCTCCTGCGACACGCGGGCAAGCCGTCAACCGGAAAGAGCTTGCAGTGGATCGAGCGGCTAAAGCGGAGTCCATCACCGAACTGAGCGGGGTCTTCAAGACCTCGAACGTCGTGGTGGTGGCTCACTATAACGGCCTCTCCGTCGCCCAGATGCAGACTCTGCGCAAGCAGATGAAGCTGGCGGGCGGCCATGTGAAGGTCGCGAAAAACCGTCTCGCCAAGATCGCACTCAAGGACACCGACGTTGCCTCCATTGCGTCCCTGCTCAAGGGACCGACCGTGCTTGCCTATTCAGGCGACCCGGTGGCGGCACCGAAGGTGGCCGTCGATTTCGCCAAGGCGAACGAAGCGTTCGTCATACTCGGCGGGTCGATGGGCAAAACCGCTCTGGACCTCAACGGCGTCAAGGCGCTCGCCTCGCTGCCGTCTCTGGATGAATTGCGCGGCAAGATCGTCGGCCTCCTGGTGGCGCCGGCGACCAAAATCGCTCAGCTCGTCAACGCACCCGCGGCCAAGGTCGCGCGCGTGGTCCAAGCCTACGCTTCCAAGAGCGCGGCGGCCTGACGGCTCAAGCAAACTCGTAACTGGTTCGAACCTAGTAGGAAATGAACAATGGCTGACTTGCAAAAGATCGTCGATGACTTGTCGAAGCTGACCGTTTTGGAAGCGGCCGACCTCGCCAAGATGCTGGAAGAAAAGTGGGGCGTTTCCGCCGCGGCCGCGGTCGCGGTGGCGGCCGGTCCCGCGGCCGGCGCTGCCGCCGCCGAAGAGAAGACCGAGTTCACCGTGATCCTCGCCTCAGCCGGCGAGAAGAAGATCGAGGTGATCAAGGAAGTGCGTGCGCTCACCGGCCTCGGCCTCAAGGAAGCCAAGGACCTGGTCGAGGGCGCGCCCAAGCCGGTCAAGGAAGGCGTCAACAAGGAGGAGGCCAACAAGATCAAGGCCACCCTCGAAAAGGTCGGCGCCAAGGTTGAGCTCAAGTAAGCAGTGCTTACTTGAGCGAAATCCCGGCCTCGCGAAGCGAGAGCCGGGATCCAGATACCGAAATCCCCGGGCTTTTTGGCCCGGGGGTCTCGAACGAAACGATAAGCGGTGGCCGGCTTCTGCCGGACCCCGCCCGAGGCGGTCGCGAACCGGCCAGATCCGGTCGCGAGGAAAAGTTAAGTGTGCGGCGGTTCGGGCGCGGCCCGAATCACATAGAAACGGACAGCCTCGACGCCTGTCCCGATGGTCGCGATGGATTGCGGCTGTTAGGAGAGGCGCCCGCGCTGCCGTTACAATCGAATCGAGAGAGAAACGATGGCGCAGACGTTTACCGGTCGCAAGCGCGTAAGGAAGTTTTTCGGGTCCATCAAAGAAGTAGCAGAGATGCCAAACCTCATCGAGGTTCAAAAGGCATCTTACGATCAGTTCCTGATGGTCAAGGAGCCGGTGGGCGGCCGTCCCGACGAGGGCCTGCAGGCGGTTTTCCGGTCGGTTTTTCCGATCTCCGATTTCTCCAATTCATCGCAGCTTGAATTCGTCAAATACGAATTCGAGTCGCCGAAATACGATGTCGACGAGTGCCGCCAGCGCGGCATGACCTATGCCGCGCCGCTTAAGGTGACGCTGCGCCTCATCGTGTTCGATATCGATGAAGAGACGGGCGCGCGTTCGGTCAAGGACATCAAGGAGCAGGATGTCTACATGGGCGACATTCCGCTCATGACCATGAACGGTACCTTCGTGGTGAACGGCACCGAGCGCGTGATCGTCTCGCAGATGCATCGTTCGCCCGGCGTATTCTTCGATCACGACAAGGGCAAGACGCATTCGAGCGGCAAGCTTTTGTTCGCGGCCCGCATCATCCCGTATCGCGGCTCCTGGCTCGACATTGAATTCGACGCCAAGGACATCGTGTTTGCGCGCATCGACCGCCGCCGCAAGATTCCGGTGACGTCGCTGCTCTATGCGCTCGGCCTCGACGGCGAGGAAATCCTGCGCACCTTCTACAAGCACGTCGTTTACAAGCGCGCCAAGGAAGGCTGGCGCGTGCCGTTCGATGCCAACCGGCTCAAGGGCTACAAGGCGGTCAACGATCTGGTCGATGCCGACACCGGCCGCGTGGTGGTCGAGGCCGGTAAGAAGCTGTCCGTGCGCCAGGCACGCCAGCTCTCCGAGAAGGGCCTCAAGCACCTGCGCATGACCGATGAGGAATTGATCGGTCACTACATCGCGGAAGATCTCGCCAATGCCAAGACCGGCGAGATTTACATGGAAGCCGGCGAGGAATTCACCGAGAAAAACCTCAAGGTCCTGATCGAGGCCGGCTATAAGGAATTGCCGCTGCTCGACATCGATCATGTGAATGTCGGCGCCTATATCCGCAACACGCTCACAGCCGACAAGAACATGACGCGCGAGGACGCGCTGTTCGACATCTATCGCGTTATGCGCCCGGGTGAGCCGCCCACCGTGGACACCGCCGAGGCCATGTTCCGTTCGCTGTTCTTCGACAGCGAGCGCTACGATCTGTCGGCCGTCGGCCGCGTCAAGATTAACATGCGACTTGAGCTCGACGCGCCCGACACCATGCGCGTGCTGCGCAAGGACGACATCCTCTCGGTCATCAAGACGCTGGTCGATCTGCGTGACGGCAAAGGCGAGATCGACGACATCGACAATCTCGGCAATCGCCGGGTGCGTTCGGTCGGCGAACTGATGGAAAACCAATACCGCATCGGCCTGTTGCGCATGGAACGCGCGATCAAGGAGCGCATGTCGTCGGTCGATATCGACACCGTCATGCCGCAAGACCTGATCAACGCGAAACCGGCGGCCGCCGCGGTGCGCGAATTCTTCGGCTCCTCGCAGCTCTCGCAGTTCATGGATCAGACCAATCCGCTGTCGGAGATCACCCACAAGCGCCGGCTCTCGGCGCTTGGCCCCGGGGGCCTTACCCGCGAGCGCGCCGGCTTCGAGGTGCGCGACGTGCATCCCACACATTACGGCCGCATCTGTCCGATCGAGACGCCGGAAGGCCCCAACATCGGCCTGATCAATTCGCTCGCGACCTTCGCGCGCGTCAACAAATACGGCTTCGTCGAAACGCCCTACCGCAAGGTGAAGGATGGCCGCGTCACCGACGAGGTCATCTATCTCTCGGCGATGGAAGAAAGCCGCCACGCCGTCGCGCAAGCTAACGCGACGATGGACGGCCGCGGCCGCTTCACGGAAGACCTGATCATCTGCCGCCAGGCCGGCGACGTGCATCTGGTGCCGCGCGACAAGGTCGACTTCATGGATGTGTCGCCCAAGCAACTTGTGTCGGTGGCGGCGGCGCTCATCCCGTTCCTGGAGAACGACGACGCCAACCGCGCGCTGATGGGCTCCAACATGCAGCGCCAGGCGGTGCCGCTGGTTCGCGCTGAGGCGCCGTTCGTCGGCACCGGCATGGAAGGCGTGGTCGCCCGCGACTCGGGCGCCTCGATTTCCGCGCGCCGCACCGGCATCGTCGACCAGGTCGACGCCACCCGTATCGTCGTTCGTGCGACCGGCGAGATGGACCCGACCAAGCCGGGCGTCGATATCTACCGGCTGATGAAATATCAGCGCTCGAACCAGAACACCTGCATCAACCAGCGTCCGCTGGTGAAGGTCGGTGACAAGGTCGAGAAGGCCGACATCATTGCCGACGGTCCCTCGACCGATCTCGGCGAACTCGCGCTCGGCCGCAACGTGCTGGTCGCGTTCATGCCGTGGAACGGCTACAACTTCGAGGACTCGATCCTGCTCTCCGAGCGGATCGTGAAAGACGACGTGTTCACCTCCATCCACATCGAAGAATTCGAAGTGATGGCGCGCGACACCAAGTTGGGTCCCGAGGAAATCACCCGCGACATCCCGAACGTCTCGGAAGAAGCGCTCAAGAATCTGGACGAAGCGGGCATCGTCTATATCGGCGCGGAAGTTCATGCCGGCGACATTCTGGTCGGCAAGATCACGCCCAAGGGCGAAAGCCCGATGACGCCGGAAGAAAAACTGCTGCGCGCCATCTTCGGCGAAAAGGCCTCCGACGTGCGCGACACCTCATTGCGGGTGCCGCCGGGTGTGCAGGGTACCGTCGTCGAAGTGCGCGTGTTTAACCGGCACGGCGTCGAGAAGGACGAGCGCGCGCTCGCCATCGAGCGCGAGGAAATCGAACGGCTCGCCAAGGACCGCGACGATGAGCAGGCGATCCTCGACCGCAACGTCTATGGCCGTCTGGCGGAATTGCTGGAAGGCCGCCAGGGCATCGCAGGCCCGAAGGGCTTCAAGAAGGACTCCAAGATTACCAAGGCGGTGCTGGATGAATATCCGCGCTCGCAATGGTGGTCGTTCGCGTCGCCCAACGACAAGTTGATGGCCGAGATCGAGGCCATCCGCAAACAATACGACGAGTCGAAGAAGCTGCTCGAACAGCGTTTCCTCGACAAGGTCGAGAAGCTGCAACGCGGCGACGAACTTCCGCCCGGCGTGATGAAGATGGTTAAGGTCTTCGTCGCGGTGAAGCGCAAGATCCAGCCCGGCGACAAGATGGCCGGCCGCCACGGCAACAAAGGCGTGGTCTCGCGTATCGTGCCGATCGAGGACATGCCGTTCCTCGAAGACGGCATCCACGCCGATATTGTGCTCAATCCCTTGGGTGTGCCCTCTCGTATGAACGTCGGTCAGATTCTGGAAACCCATCTCGGCTGGGCTTGCGCCGGCCTCGGGATCAAGATCGGGCAGGCGGTCGACGCCTATAATCTCAAGCACGACGCGCGTCCGCTCAAGGACATGCTCAAGAAGGTCTATGGCGACGACGAGACCATCAAGTCGCTGAGCGAAGCCGAATTGGTCGAACTCGGCGGCAACCTGCGGCACGGCGTGCCGATTGCGACGCCGGTGTTCGATGGCGCCAAGGAAGCCGACATCGAGAAGATGCTCGATCTCGCCGGTCTCGACCATTCCGGCCAGGTCAGCGTGTTCGACGGCCGAACCGGCGAGGTGTTCGACCGCAAAGTCACGGTCGGCTACATCTATATGCTCAAGCTGCACCATCTGGTGGATGACAAGATCCACGCCCGTTCGATCGGCCCGTACTCGCTGGTCACCCAGCAGCCGCTCGGCGGCAAGGCGCAGTTCGGCGGACAGCGGTTCGGCGAAATGGAAGTGTGGGCGCTCGAAGCCTATGGCGCCGCCTACACCTTGCAGGAAATGCTCACCGTGAAGTCGGACGACGTCGCCGGCCGTACCAAAGTGTACGAGGCGATCGTGCGCGGCGACGACACGTTCGAAGCGGGCATTCCGGAAAGCTTCAACGTGCTGGTCAAGGAAATGCGTTCGCTCGGCCTCAATGTCGATCTGCACAATTCCAAGGCTCCGGGTCGTGGCGACACGGCGGAAGCCGCCGAATAACAAGCGTCTTGGTCGGGCGGTTTAGCCCGGCCAACTTAACGCGACGTGACGAGACAAAAGCGAAAGCAGCCGACATCGGTCGGCGTAGCGGAGATGGCAATGAATCAAGAGATCATGAATCTTTTCAGCCCGCAGGTGCCGGCTCAGGTCTTCGACCAGATCCGGATTTCGATCGCGAGCCCGGAAAAGATTCTGTCGTGGTCCTACGGCGAGATTAAAAAGCCGGAAACGATCAACTACCGCACCTTCAAGCCGGAGCGCGACGGCTTGTTCTGTGCGCGCATCTTTGGGCCGATCAAGGATTACGAGTGCTTGTGCGGCAAGTACAAGCGCATGAAGTACAAGGGCATCATCTGCGAAAAGTGCTCGGTCGAAGTGACGCTCAGCCGCGTGCGGCGCGAGCGCATGGGCCATATCGAATTGGCGGCGCCGGTTGCCCACATCTGGTTCCTGAAGTCGCTGCCGAGCCGCATCGGCCTGCTGCTCGATATGACGCTGAAGGATCTCGAGCGCATCCTCTATTTCGAATACTACGTCGTGCTGGAGCCGGGCCTCACCCCGCTCAAGGACCGCCAGCTGCTGTCCGAAGACGAATATCTCAAGGCGCAGGAAGAATTCGGCACCGACAGCTTCACCGCCACCATCGGCGCGGAAGCGATCCGCGAAATGCTCAAGGCGCTCGATCTCGACAAGATGCAGGCCGAGTTGCGCGTTGCGCTCACGGAAACCGACAGCGACATCAAGAAAAAGAAGTTCGCCAAGCGGCTCAAGCTGATCGAAGCCTTCATCGCCTCCGGCAACAAGCCGGAATGGATGATCCTCACGGTCGTGCCGGTGATCCCGCCCGATCTGCGCCCGCTGGTGCCGCTCGATGGCGGACGCTTCGCCACGTCCGATTTGAACGATCTTTATCGCCGCGTCATCAACCGCAACAACCGCCTGAAGCGGCTGATCGAACTGCGCGCGCCGGATATCATCATCCGCAACGAAAAGCGCATGCTGCAGGAAGCCGTCGATGCGCTGTTCGATAACGGCCGCCGCGGCCGCGTCATCACCGGCGCCAACAAGCGTCCGTTGAAGTCGCTCGCCGATATGCTCAAGGGCAAGCAGGGCCGCTTCCGGCAGAATCTGCTCGGCAAGCGCGTCGACTATTCCGGCCGCTCCGTGATCGTGGTCGGCCCCGAACTCAAGCTGCATCAGTGCGGCTTGCCGAAAAAGATGGCGCTCGAACTGTTCAAGCCGTTCATCTATTCGCGGCTCGACGCCAAGGGCCTGTCCACCACCGTCAAGCAGGCCAAGAAACTGGTCGAGAAGGAGAAGCCCGAAGTCTGGGATATTCTCGACGAGGTGATCCGCGAGCATCCGGTGCTGCTCAACCGCGCGCCGACGCTGCATCGTCTCGGCATCCAGGCGTTCGAGCCGGTGCTGATCGAGGGCAAGGCGATCCAGCTGCATCCGCTGGTGTGCGCCGCGTTCAACGCCGACTTCGACGGCGACCAGATGGCCGTGCACGTTCCGCTGTCGCTGGAAGCGCAGCTGGAAGCGCGCGTGCTGATGATGTCGACCAACAACATTCTACATCCGGCGAACGGCCAGCCGATCATCGTGCCGTCGCAGGATATCGTGCTCGGTCTGTATTATCTCTCGCTCATGAGTGAGGGCATGCCCGGCGAAGGCAAGGCCTTCGGCGACATCGCCGCGATCGACCATGCGCTGCATGCCAAGGTCATCAGCCTGCACAGCAAGATCCGCTACCGCTGGGTTGGCGTGGACGAGAAGGGCAAGGAATTCAAGAAGTGGTACGAGACCACGCCCGGCCGCGTCATCCTCGGCAACGTGCTGCCGCGCAGCGTGAAAGCGCCGTTCGACATCGTCAACAAGCTGATGACCAAGCGCGAAATCTCCGGGATGATCGATCAGGTCTACCGTCATTGCGGGCAAAAGGAGACGGTCATCTTCTGCGACCGCATCATGTCGCTCGGTTTCTATCACGCGTTCAAGGCCGGCATCTCGTTCGGCAAGGACGACATGGTGGTGCCGGCGTCGAAGTGGAAGATCGTCGAGACCACGCGTGAGCTCGCCAAGGAATTCGAGCAGCAATATAACGACGGCCTGATCACGCAAGGCGAGAAATACAACAAGGTGGTCGATGCCTGGTCGAAGTCGACCGACAAGATCGCCGAAGAGATGATGCGCGAAATCTCGTCCACCAAGAAGGACGCGAACGGCCGCGACATGCAGGTCAACTCGATCTACATGATGGCGCATTCAGGCGCGCGCGGCTCGCCCGCCCAGATGCGCCAGCTCGCCGGCATGCGCGGCTTGATGGCGAAGCCCTCGGGCGAAATCATCGAGAGCCCGATCATCTCGAACTTCAAGGAAGGCCTGTCGGTGCTCGAGTATTTCAACTCGACCCACGGCGCCCGCAAGGGCCTCGCCGACACCGCTTTGAAGACCGCGAACTCGGGCTATCTGACGCGGCGTCTGGTCGACGTGGCGCAGGATTGCATCATCACGATCGAAGACTGCGGCACCAGGGACGGCATCAAGGTGCGCGCCATCATCGACGCCGGCACCGTGGTTGCGCCGCTGGCGATCCGCATCCTCGGCCGCACTACAGCGGAGGACGTCAAAGACCCGGCCAGCAACAAGGTCGTGGTCAAGCGCAGCACCCTGCTGACGGAGCCGGAGGTTGAAGCGATCACCAATGCCGGCGTGCAGGAAATGAAAATCCGCTCGGTGCTCACCTGCGAGTCGAAAAACGGCGTCTGCGGCGCCTGCTACGGGCGCGATCTCGCCCGCGGCACGCCGGTCAATATGGGCGAGGCGGTGGGCGTCATCGCCGCCCAATCGATCGGCGAGCCGGGTACCCAGCTCACCATGCGCACGTTCCACATCGGCGGCGCGGCGCAGATTTCCGAGCAGTCGTTCATCGAGTCGAACTTCGACGGCAAGCTCAAGTTTAAGGGCAAGAATATCGCCAAGAACACGGAAAACGACGTGGTGGCAATGGTGCGCAACATGGTGGTGGCGGTGGTGGACCCCGACGGTACCGAACGTGCGCATCACCGCATTCCCTACGGCGCGCGCATGCGCGTCGAAGACGGCGACAAAATCAAGCGCGGCCAGCGCATCGCCGAGTGGGATCCCTATACGCGGCCGATCCTCACCGAGGTCGAGGGCTCGATCGCCTTCGAGGACATGGTCGACGGTCTGTCGATGTCGGAAGCGGTCGACGAGTCGACCGGCATCGCCAAGCGCGTGGTGATTGACTGGCGCACGGGTTCGTCGCGTAACCAGGCCGACCTGCGTCCGGCGATCGTCATCAAGGGCAAGGACGGCAAAATCCTCAAGCTCGCCCGCGGCGGCGAAGCGCGTTACCAGCTCGCGGTCGATGCCGTCATCTCGGTCGATCCCGGCGGCAAGGTGAAGGCGGGCGACGTGATCGCGCGTATCCCGACCGAAAGCGCCAAGACGCGTGACATCACCGGCGGTCTGCCGCGGGTGGCGGAACTGTTCGAGGCGCGCAAGCCGAAGGATGCCGCGATCATCGCCGAAATCGGCGGCACCGTGCGCTTCGGCAAGGACTACAAGAACAAGCGCCGCATCACCATCGAGCCAACCGGCAAGGGCGATGAGCCGAAGGAGTATCTGATCCCGAAGGGCAAGCACATCCATCTGCAGGATGGCGACGTCATCGAGAAGGGCGACTATATCGTCGAGGGCAATCCCGCCCCGCACGACATTCTCGCCATCAAGGGCGTCGAAGAGCTTGCGGCCTATCTGGTGAACGAAATCCAGGAGGTCTACCGCCTGCAAGGCGTCAACATCAACGACAAGCACATCGAGGTGATCGTTCGCCAGATGCTGCAGAAGGTCGAGATCGACGATGCCGGTGAAACCGAACTGTTGCAGAGCGAGCAGATCGATCGCAGCGAGATGGACGAAATCAACGTCCGCGCCGTGGCCGAGGGCAAGAAGCCGGCAAGCGGACACCCCGTTCTGCTCGGCATCACTAAGGCGAGCCTGCAGACCCGTTCGTTCATCTCGGCGGCGTCGTTCCAGGAGACCACGCGTGTGCTCACCGAGGCCGCGGTCAACGGCAAGGCGGATACGCTCGATGGCCTCAAGGAAAACGTCATCGTCGGCCGCCTGATCCCGGCCGGCACCGGCGCCATGATGAATCAGCTGCGCGAGGTTGCCGTCAAACGCGACGCCCTCATCCTCGAGGAGCGCGAGAAGGATGCCGCCAAGGCGGCGGCCAAAGCCGAGGCGGAAGCAGCGCCCGCGCTGCCGCCGGCAGAGTAATTCTCGATCGCCGCACACACATCAAAGGGCCGTCCCAGGAAACAAAGGGCGGCCCTTTTTTGTTTTGCGCGCGCGGTGCGCACGATCTTATCGGTTGGGATACTTGTTGTTCGCCCAGGTCGCGCGGTTGCCGCGATTTACTTAGTCTTCGACGGGCCGCCCGCAAGACTTTTTTATTTTCCGAATGACGGAGTGCTATCGAAACGGGTTTTCAATGCGAAGCCCTTCGATATTCATGCTGTCCGTTAAATCCTCCGTCAGCAAGACGTTGCAGTCGATCGCGCGTGCCGCGGCGACGATTGCGGCATCCCAGTACGACAATCCATGTTGGTTCTTGATGTCGAGGGCATGGCTCATCACTGAGAGGGTGATGTCCTGCACGGGGAAACGCAGCCACGTTCGAATCAACCCGGTCGCAAGATCGTGCGGCAGGGCGTCGGGCCGCGTGGATCGTGTCGCCTGCACGTAGAATTCCTGCAGCACTTGGACCGAAAGCGCGTTGTCCTGCTGGTCGAGCAAGCCAATGGCGATATCGCGCTTTGCGGCCTCATACGGATCGCGGCTGATCGAATAGAGCAGGATGTTCGTATCGAGGAAGCGGCTCATCGCTGCCGGTCGTGCAACTCGGCTCTCGACAGGCGGTTGGCAGCGCTGAAATTGCGAATGCGCTCGCGCAGGGCCTTTTCCTCGCGGGCGAAATTATTCGCTTCGCTGCCGCCTTCCGCCAAAGCCGTGAGGAATTGCTTCACCAAGGCGGACAAGGACGTTTCTTGTTCCGCCGCCTTGATTCTTGCGCGGCGGTGAGTATCGTCGTCCACAGAAACTGTGATATTTTTCATGTTTTCACAGTACAAAATCGTTGCAAGCGCTGTCAACCGATTACGTCGCATTCGTTGAAGAGCACGCTAAAACCCCAATTTTACGGGCCCTTTTCGCCTTGACTTGAGGGAATGTGGCCGATACATACGCCACACTTTACGGCAGGCGGTGAGCTTCGCTTGTTCGGAACGGCCGCAAGGCTAACACTTTGAGAGTGTTGAGTATTTCTCAAAGCTTGGCTTTCGCATCGCCTCGACGGATGAAGCTCAAACGCTGCCTCTGACAGCCACTGTCAGGTTTTAGGAGAACGGCCGCGGTGCGAACCCGCGTCGTAGCCGTCCGGAACGGAAAAGCGCCCCCGCGATCGAAGCGGATGGCGCGATTTCGTTTTGCGTGCGGGAAACGCACGAAAGTTTAAGCGAATGCCGGGGCGATCAGCCCAAAACTAGTCCGGGCGTAACGCCCAAACGAAGGTGCGCAGGCGAACGATGCCGACGATTAACCAGCTCATTGCCAATCCGCGGCGGCCGCTGAAAACCCGCAACAAGGTGCCGGCGTTGCAGTCGAGCCCGCAAAAGCGCGGCGTCTGCACCCGCGTCTATACGACGACGCCGAAGAAGCCGAACTCGGCGCTGCGCAAGGTCGCCAAGGTTCGCCTCACCAACGGCTTCGAAGTGATCGGTTACATCCCCGGAGAAGGCCACAATCTGCAGGAACATTCGGTGGTGATGATCCGTGGTGGCCGCGTCAAGGATTTGCCGGGCGTGCGCTACCACATCCTACGCGGCGTACTCGATACGCAGGGCGTCAAAAACCGCAAGCAGCGCCGTTCGAAGTACGGTGCCAAGCGTCCGAAATAAGGGTCAGCGTCATGTCTCGCCGTCACGCCGCAGAAAAGCGCGAAATCATTCCGGACCCGAAGTTCGGAAACATCGTCGTCAGCAAATTCATGAATGCCGTCATGTACGACGGCAAGAAGTCGGTCGCGGAAGGCATCGTCTACGGCGCGCTCGAAATGATCGAGAGCAAGACCAAGCTGGCTCCGCTCACGGTATTCCAGCAGGCGCTCGACAACGTGATGCCCTCGATCGAAGTGCGCTCGCGCCGCGTCGGCGGCGCCACCTATCAGGTGCCGGTGGAAGTGCGCACGTCGCGCCGCCAGGCGCTTGGCATTCGCTGGATCATCATCGCCGCGCGCGATCGCAACGAAAAAACAATGACCGAACGGCTCTCGGCTGAGCTGCTCGATGCGTCCAATAACAGGGGAAACGCCGTCAAGAAGCGCGAGGACACCCACAAAATGGCGGAAGCCAACCGGGCGTTCTCGCATTACCGCTGGTGACGGCGAACAACCTTAAGGAATAGAACGACTATGCCCCGCGTGCACGCAATCGAGGACTACCGCAATTTCGGCATCATGGCTCACATCGATGCCGGGAAAACCACGACCACTGAGCGGATCCTCTATTACACCGGCAAGAGCCATAAGATCGGCGAAGTGCATGACGGTGCTGCGACCATGGATTTTATGGAGCAGGAGCAGGAGCGCGGCATCACCATCACCTCGGCTGCGACCACCGCCTTCTGGAAGGGCAAGCGCCTCAACATCATCGACACGCCCGGCCACGTTGATTTCACCATCGAGGTGGAGCGTTCGCTGCGCGTGCTCGACGGCGCGGTTTGCGTGCTTGACAGCAACCAGGGCGTAGAGCCGCAGACCGAGACGGTCTGGCGCCAGGGCGACAAATACAAAGTCCCGCGCATCGTCTTCGCCAACAAGATGGATAAGGTCGGCGCCGATTTTTTCCAGTGTCTGCAGGACATCATTGACCGCCTCGGCGCCAAGCCGGTCGCGATCCAGCTTCCGATCGGCGCCGAACAGCAATTCAAGGGCCTCATCGATCTCGTGCGCATGAAGGGCGTGATCTGGAACGACGAATCGCTCGGTGCCGACTACGAGGACATTGACATCCCGGCCGACATGCTCGATCAGGCCAAGGAATATCGCGAGAAGATGGTCGAGGCCGCCGTCGAAATGGACGACGACGTGATGGCCGCGTGGCTCGACGGCAAGGAGCCGGACGAAGCGACCATCAAGCGGCTCATCCGCAAGGCGGTGATCGCCGGCGCTTTCTTCCCCGTGCTGTGCGGCTCGGCGTTCAAGAACAAGGGCGTGCAGCCGCTGCTCGACGCGGTTGTCGATTATCTGCCGAGCCCGCTCGACGTGCCGCCGATCATGGGCATCAACCCCGACAATAGCGAAGAGATCGTGCGCAAGCCGGGCGACAACGAGCCGATGTCGCTGCTCGCGTTCAAGATCATGGACGATCCCTTCGTCGGCACCATCACCTTCTGCCGTATCTATTCCGGCACGCTGGCGAGCGGCACCGGCGTGATCAATTCGACCAAAGAGCGTAAAGAGCGCATTGGCCGCATGCTGTTGATGCATGCGAACAATCGCGAGGACATCAAGGAAGCCTATTCCGGCGACATCGTCGCGCTTGCGGGCCTCAAGGAAACGCGCACCGGCGATACGCTGTGCGACGCCAAGCAGCCGGTGATCCTGGAAAAAATGGAATTCCCGGAGCCGGTGATCGAAATCGCGATCGAGCCGAAATCGAAAGCCGACCAGGAAAAGCTCGGCGTCGCGCTGGCCAAACTGGTGGCGGAAGATCCTTCGTTTCGCGTCAACACCGATCCGGAATCGGGTCAGACCATCATCCGCGGCATGGGCGAACTGCATCTCGACATCAAGGTCGACATCCTCAAGCGCACCTACAAGGTTGATGCCAATATCGGCGCTCCGCAGGTGGCCTATCGCGAGCGCATCACCAAGCCGGTCACGGTCGACTTCCAGCATAAGAAGCAGACCGGCGGCACCGGCCAATTCGCCCAGATCAAGATCGTCTGCGAGCCGTTGCCGGCGGGCAGCGGCTTCATCTTCGAGAACGAAGTCGTCGGCGGCGCGGTGCCGAAGGAATTCATCCCCGGTGTCGAGAAGGGTCTCGAATCGGTGCTCGGTTCCGGCCTGCTCGCGGGCTTCCCGGTGGTCGATCTCAAGGTGACGTTGATCGATGGCCGCTATCACGACGTCGATTCGTCGGCGCTGGCATTCGAAATCTGCGCGCGCGGCGCCTTGCGCGAGGCGCTGCAGAAGGGCGGCTCGGTGTTGCTCGAGCCGATCATGAAGGTTGAGGTGGTGACGGTCGCGGAATACACCGGCTCCGTCATCGGCGATCTCAACTCGCGGCGCGGCCATATTCAGGGCCAAGACGTGCGCGGCAACGCCAACGTCATCAATGCGATGGTGCCGCTCGCCAACATGTTCAGTTACGTCAACACGCTGCGTTCCATGTCACAGGGGCGCGCCACTTTCACGATGCAATTCGATCACTACGAACAGGTACCGCAGAACGTCGCGCTCGAGGTTCAGGCGAAATACGCCTGAGTTTCGATGCGGAAACTTTAACCGGCATTACCAGAGGCCCGACTAGGAGAATTCCATGGCCAAAGAAAAATTCAATCGCAACAAGCCGCATTGTAATATCGGCACCATCGGTCACGTCGATCACGGCAAGACCACGCTGACGGCGGCGATCACCAAGGTGCTCGCCGAATCCGGCGGCGCGGTCTTCACCGCCTACGATCAGATCGACAAGGCCCCCGAGGAGAAGGCGCGCGGCATCACGATCTCGACCGCGCACGTCGAATACGAGACGGCGAAGCGCCACTACGCGCACGTCGATTGCCCGGGCCACGCCGACTACGTGAAGAACATGATCACCGGCGCGGCGCAGATGGACGGCGCCATCCTGGTGGTCTCCGCCGCCGATGGCCCGATGCCGCAGACCCGCGAGCATATCCTGCTCGCCCGTCAGGTCGGCGTGCCGGCGCTGGTGGTGTATCTGAACAAGGTCGACATGGTCGACGATCCGGAACTGCTCGAACTGGTCGAGCTCGAAGTTCGCGAACTGCTTTCCAAGTATAATTACCCGGGCGACAAGATCCCGATCGTCAAGGGCTCGGCGCTGATGGCGCTCGAGGGCAAGGACGAGAAGCTCGGCAAGGAATCGATCCTGGCGCTGATGAAGGCGGTGGACGAGAGCATTCCGCAGCCGGATCGTCCGATCGACCAGCCGTTCCTGATGCCGGTGGAAGACGTGTTCTCGATCTCCGGCCGCGGCACGGTGTGCACCGGCCGCGTCGAACGCGGCGTCGTCAAGGTCGGCGAGGAAGTCGAGATCGTCGGCATTCGCCCGACCGTCAAGACCGTCGTCACCGGCGTCGAGATGTTCCGCAAGCTGCTCGATCAAGGCCAGGCCGGCGACAACATTGGCGCGCTGCTGCGCGGCACCAAGCGCGAGGAAGTCGAGCGCGGTCAGGTGCTGTGCAAGCCCGGCTCCGTCAAGCCGCACACCAAGTTCAAGGCCGAGGCCTACATCCTCACCAAGGAAGAGGGCGGCCGTCATACTCCGTTCTTCACCAACTACCGTCCGCAGTTCTACTTCCGCACCACCGACGTGACCGGTGTGGTGCATCTGCCGGCGGGCACCGAGATGGTGATGCCGGGCGACAACGTGGCGATGGAAGTGCACCTGATCGTGCCGATCGCCATGGAAGAAAAACTTCGCTTCGCCATTCGCGAGGGCGGCCGCACGGTCGGCGCCGGCGTGGTGGCGAGCATCATTGAGTAGGCGAATTGCGAGTAGCGAATAGCGAATAGGTTAACCTCTATTCGCTACTCGCAATTCGCCATTCGCGGGCAATAGCCGGCGCGGGCGATGGTTCAAGAAAGAGATAACGGCAATGAACGGCCAGAATATCCGGATCCGGCTCAAGGCGTTCGATCACCGCATCCTCGATGCGTCGACGCGCGAGATCGTGAACACGGCCAAGCGCACAGGCGCTCAGGTCCGTGGGCCGATCCCACTGCCGACGCGCATCGAGAAGTTCACGGTGAACCGCTCGCCGCACGTCGATAAGAAGAGCCGCGAACAGTTCGAGATGCGCACCCATAAGCGCCTCTTGGACATCGTCGATCCGACGCCGCAGACCGTGGACGCGCTGATGAAGCTCGACCTTGCTGCCGGCGTCGACGTCGAGATCAAGCTCTAAAGGCGAATTGAGGACTTGAAGATGCGTTCGGGAGTGGTTGCGAAAAAGGTCGGTATGACCCGGGTGTTCTCCGAGAGCGGCGAACACGTGCCGGTCACGGTGCTGCAGCTATTGCAGTGCCAGGTGATCGCGCATCGCACCAAGGACAAGAACGGCTACGTCGCGCTGCAGCTCGGCTCCGGCCCGCGCCGCACCAATAATATGAACAAGGCCGACCGCGGCTATTTCGGCAAGGCCAATGTCGAGCCGCGGCGCAAACTGGCGGAATTCCGCGTCACCGAGGATGCCATGATCCCGGTCGGCGCCGAAATCACCGCCGACCATTTTGTCGAAGGTCAGTTCGTCGATGTCTGCGGCATCTCGATCGGCAAGGGCTTTGCCGGCGGCATGAAGCGCTGGAACTTCAGCGGCTTGCGCGCCTCGCACGGCGTGTCGATCTCGCATCGTTCGATCGGTTCGACCGGCGGCCGTCAGGACCCCGGCAGGACTTTCAAGAACAAGAAAATGCCCGGCCATATGGGCGTCGATCGCATCACAACGCTCAATCTCAAAGTGGTGAAGACCGATGTCGAGCGCGGCCTCATCCTGGTCGAAGGCGCGGTGCCGGGCGCCAAGGGCGGCTGGATCACCGTGCGCGACGCGGTGAAGAAGAAGCCGCACAAGGATGTCCCCAAGCCCGGCAAGTTCCGCGTCAGCGAAGCCGCCAAGTCCGATTTGAAGCCGGCCGCAGCACCGGCCGCCGATGCCGCCCCCGCCGAGAAGGAGGGCGCATAACATGGAATTGAAAATCACCACTCTTGAAGGCAAGCAAGCCGGCTCGGTCAGTCTGTCGGATGCGATCTTCGGCCTCGAGCCGCGCACCGATCTGGTGCAGCGCTGCGTCAACTGGCAGCTCGCCAAGCGCCAGCGCGGCACCCACAAGACTAAGCAGCGCGGCGAGATCTGGCGCACCGGCAAGAAAATGTACGCCCAGAAGGGCACCGGCGGCGCCCGTCACGGTCCCGCCAGCGTGTCGCAATTCCGCGGCGGTGGCCGGGTGTTCGGTCCGGTGGTGCGCAGCCATGCCATCGGGCTGCCCAAGAAGGTGCGCGCGCTCGCGCTCAAGCACGCGCTGTCGGCCAAGGCCAAGGACGGCGGCATCATCGTCATCGACAAAATGACGCTGAAGGACGGAAAGACCAAGGGGCTCGCCAAGCAATTCGACAAGCTCGGCGTGATCAATGCGCTGATTATCGACGGCGCCGAGGTCGAGCTGAACTTCCGCAACGCGGCGCGCAATATTCCCAACATCGACGTGCTGCCGGTGCAGGGCATCAATGTTTACGACATCATGCGGCGTAAGACCCTGGTGCTGACCAAGGCCGCGCTCGATGCGCTGGAGGCGCGATTCAAATGAGCACCAGCGATCCGCGCCATTACGACGTCATTCTGTCCCCGGTGATCACCGAAAAGGCGACCATGGGGTCCGAGTTCAACAAGGTTACCTTCAAGGTGGCGCGCAACGCCACCAAGCCGCAGATCAAGGAAGCGGTCGAGAAGCTGTTCGACGTCAAGGTGAAGAACGTCAACACGCTCATTCGTCGCGGCAAGGTCAAGATGTTCAAGAACAAAGTCGGCCAGCAGTCCGACGTCAAGCGCGCGGTCGTCACTCTGGAAGAGGGTCACCGCATCGACGTGACCACGGGATTGTAAGGGAGCGGATCGATGGCGTTAAAAACCTACAATCCGACCACGCCTAGTCAGCGCCAGCTGATCAACATCGACCGTTCGTCGTTGTATAAGGGCGCGCCGGTGAAGGCGTTGACCGAAGGTCAGCATTCGAACGGTGGCCGTAACAATAGCGGCCGCATCACCGTCCGCTTCCGCGGCGGCGGGCACAAGCAGGCCTATCGCAAAATCGATTTCCGCCGCACCAAGTTCGACATGCCGGCGACCGTCGAGCGGCTCGAATACGATCCGAACCGCACCGCCTTCATCGCGCTGATCAAGTATCAGGACGGCGAACTCTCCTACATCCTGGCGCCGCAGCGCTTGGGCGTTGGCGACACAGTGATCTCATCCGAACGCGCCGACGTGAAGCCGGGCAACGCGATGCCGATCGCCAGCATTCCGGTCGGCACCATTGTGCACAATGTCGAAGTCAAGATCGGCAAGGGTGGCCAGCTTGCGCGCTCCGCCGGCACTTACGTCCAGATTGTCGGGCGCGACCAGGATTACGTCATCCTGCGCTTGAGCACGACGGAGCAGCGCCTGGTGCATGGCCGCTGCATGGCGACGGTCGGCGCGGTGTCGAACCCCGACAACATGAACACCACCATCGGCAAGGCCGGCCGCCAGCGCTGGAAGGGCCGTATGCCGCATAACCGCGGTATCACCATGAACCCGGTCGATCACCCGCATGGCGGCCGCACCAAGGGCGGCAAGCATTGGGTCACGCCGTGGGGCAAGCCGACCAAGGGTGCCAAGACTCGCAAGAACAAGCGCACCACCAAATTCATCGTCGTCAGCCGGCACGACCGCAAGAAAAAGCAGCAGCAGTAGGGACAGTGATATGACGCGTTCTGCATGGAAGGGCCCGTTCGTCGATGGTTATCTGCTGCGCAAGGCGGAAGTCGCGCGCGTGTCGGGCCGCCACGACATGATCAAGATATGGAGCCGGCGCTCGACCATTCTGCCGCAATTCGTCGGCTTGAATTTCGGCGTCTATAACGGCCAGAAGCACATTCCGGTGATGGTGACCGAGGAAATGGTCGGTCACAAGTTCGGCGAGTTCTCGCCGTCCCGGATGTTCTACGGCCACACCTCCGACCGCAAAGCCAAGCGCACGGCGGCGGCTCCTGGCGCCGCGGCGCCGGCGGCAGATGCACCGGCCGCGGCAGCGCCTGCGGCTACGTAAGGATTTAGAGAAACGTCATGGGTAAGCGCAAACGCGATCGGGACCTCCCCGACAACGAAGCCAAGGCCATAGCCAAGATGCTGCGGGTGTCTCCGCAGAAGCTCAATCTTGTGGCGCAGATGATCCGTGGCAAGAAGGTCGCGATGGCGCTCGCCGATCTGGAATTTTCGCGCAAGCGCATCTCCATCGAAGTGCGCAAATGCCTGGAATCGGCAATCGCCAACGCCGAGAACAATCACGACCTCGACGTCGACGATCTCGTCGTTGCCGAG
Source organism: Pseudolabrys sp. (assembly GCA_009694265.1). Taxonomy (GTDB): domain Bacteria; phylum Pseudomonadota; class Alphaproteobacteria; order Rhizobiales; family Xanthobacteraceae; genus Pseudolabrys. The sequence continues at coordinate 27,662 of SHVM01000005.1, read as the reverse complement.
GCCCATGTCGGAAAAGGGCTTGTGATCAAACGCTTTAGCCCGCGCGGCCGCGGCCGGGTCGGGCAAATTCAAAAACCGTTCTCCCACCTGACCATCATTGTGCGTCAGGTCGAGGCGCCAGCTGCAGCGAAAGCCTGAGGAGGAGTTTAGTGGGTCAAAAAGTCAATCCAATTGGGCTTCGTCTCGGGATCAACCGCACCTGGGACTCGCGCTGGTTCGCCGACAAGGCCGAATACGGCACGCTGTTGCATGAGGACATCAAGATCCGCGCTGAGTTGATGAAGCAGCTCAAGCAAGCGGCGGTGTCGAAGATCATCATCGAACGCCCGCACAAGAAATGCCGCGTCACCATTCACTCGGCGCGTCCGGGCGTGGTGATCGGCAAGAAGGGCGCCGACATCGAGAAGCTGCGCAAAGTGGTGGCCAAGCTCACCGACAGCGACGTGGTCATCAACATTGTCGAAATCCGCAAGCCCGAGCTCGATGCGCAACTGGTTGCCGAATCGATCTCCCAGCAGCTTGAGCGCCGCGTTGCGTTCCGCCGCGCCATGAAGCGCGCGGTGCAATCGGCCATGCGTCTGGGCGCCGAAGGCATCCGCATCAACTGTTCGGGTCGTCTCGGCGGCGCGGAAATCGCGCGCATGGAGTGGTACCGCGAAGGCCGCGTGCCGCTGCATACGCTGCGCGCCGACGTCGACTACGGCGTTTCAACCGCTTTCACCACGTACGGCACCTGCGGCGTCAAAGTCTGGATCTTCAAGGGCGAAATCCTCGAACACGATCCGATGGCGCAAGACAAGAAACTCGCCGAAGGCGACCAGGGGCGCCCGCGCCGCGAAACGGCCGCCTGAGCGCAAAATAAAGTCGAAAGAATAGAGTCGAAAGAACATGCTGCAACCAAAGCGAACCAAGTTCCGCAAGGCGTTCAAGGGCCGTATCCACGGCGTCGCCACTAGTGGCGCCACGTTTTCTTTCGGCCAATACGGCCTCAAGGCGCTGGAACCAGAGCGGGTCACCGCGCGCCAGATCGAGGCCGCGCGCCGCGCGCTCACCCGTTTCATGAAGCGGGCGGGCCGCGTGTGGATCCGCGTCTACCCGGACGTGCCGGTGTCCAAAAAGCCGATCGAAATCCGCATGGGCAAAGGCAAGGGCACGCCCGAGTTCTGGGTTTGCCGCGTCAAGCCCGGCCGCATCCTGTTTGAGGTCGACGGCATTCCGATCGCGGTTGCCAAGGAAGCGCTCGCGCTCGCCGCCGCCAAACTGCCCGTCAAGACCCGTTTCATCGAACGTATCGTCGAGTGATGGACATGAAACCCGCAGACGTAAGAGCGTTGACGCTCGATCAGCTCGACGACGAAGTGCTCAAGCTGAAGAAGGAGCAGTTCAACCTGCGTTTCCAGCGCGCCACCGGGCAGCTGGAGAATACCTCGCGCGTGCGCGTCATCCGCCGCGACATCGCGCGCATGAAGACCATCGCTGGACAAAAGCGCGCCGGCATGCCGGAGCCCGATGTAAAGGCCGCCGTTGCGCCGAAAGCTGAAAAGAAACCGAAAACGAAAGCCGCGGCGAAACCGGCCAAGCCCAAAAATGCCAAACCAAAATCTGCCAAATCCATGGCCGCTGCGAAGTCGAAGTCGCGCGCCAAATCGAAGAAGTAAGGGGTCATAGATGCCGAAACGTACGCTCCAGGGCGTCGTCGTCAGCGACAAGCAGGCCAAGACCGTGGTCGTGCGGGTTGACCGGCGTTTCACGCACGCGACCATGAAGAAAACCGTGCGGACCTCGAAGAAGTACCACGCCCATGACGAGACCGAGGAATTCTCGGTCGGCGATTTGGTGTGGATCGAGGAGCGCCGGCCGATTTCAAAGCTTAAGCACTGGGAAGTGATCCGGGGCGAGAAGAAGCAGAAAGTTCAATAAGCGTCATGGTCTTCAGGAATTTGCTTGTTACGACAGAAAGAGCCGCATCATGATTCAGATGCAAACCAACCTCGACGTGGCGGACAATTCCGGCGCGCGCCGCGTCATGTGCATCAAGGTGCTGGGCGGCTCGAAGCGCAAATACGCCACCATCGGCGATGTCATCGTCGTCTCGGTGAAGGAAGCGATCCCGCGTGGCCGCGTCAAAAAAGGCGAGGTGATGAAGGCGGTCGTGGTGCGCATCCGCAAGGATATCAAGCGCGCCGATGGTTCCGTCATCCGTTTCGACCGCAACGCGGCGGTGCTGATCACGCCGCAAATGGAGCCGGTGGGAACCCGCATCTTTGGGCCGGTGCCGCGCGAATTGCGCGCCAAGAATCATATGAAGATCATCTCGCTCGCCCCGGAGGTGCTGTGATGGCCGCCAAAATCCGAAAAGGCGACAAGGTGATCGTGCTCACGGGTCGCGACAAGGGCCGCACCGGCGAGGTCGTCGAAGTGCGCCCGGCGGATGCGCGCGCCATCGTGCGCGGCGTCAACATGGTCAAGCGTCACCAGCGCCAGACCGCGCAACAGGAGGGCGGGATCATCTCCAAGGAGAGCACGATTCATTTGTCCAACCTGGCGATCGCGGACCCCAAGGACGGCAAGCCGACCCGCGTCGGTTTCAAATTCATCGGCGAGGGCAATGACCGCAGAAAAGTGCGCTTTGCCAAGCGTACCGGAGTCGAGATCGATGGCTGATACGCAACAGAACCCCGAACCCAAAAAGGCGAAGAAACCGCCGGCCGCCAAGGACGCCGCGCCAAAGGTAAAGAAGCCGCGCGTGGCCTCTGACTATAGAGCGCGCCTGCGCGCTCATTTCGAAGAGGTCATCCGCCCGGAGCTCATCAAGCAGTTCGGCTACAAGAATCGCATGCAGGTGCCCACGATCACCAAGGTCGTACTCAACATGGGCATCGGCGAGGGCGTTGCCGACCGCAAAAAGGTGGATTCCGCGGCCGCCGACCTGTCGCAGATCGCCGGTCAGAAGGCCGTGATCACCATGTCGCGCAAATCGATCGCGACCTACAAGCTGCGCGACGGCCAGGCCATCGGCTGCAAGGTCACGCTGCGCAAGACGCGCATGTACGACTTCATCGACCGGCTGGTAAATATCGCGCTGCCGCGAGTTCGCGACTTCCGCGGGCTCAATCCGAAGAGCTTCGACGGGCGCGGCAATTACAGCATCGGCATCAAAGAATACACCGTGTTCCCGGAAATCGACTTCGACAAGGTCACCGACACCTGGGGCATGGACATCACCGTTTGCACAAGTGCGCGCAACGACGAAGAAGCGCGCGCGCTACTGGCTGCATTCAACTTCCCGTTCCGGCAGTGAGGGGCAGTTCGGCCTTCCTCAAACGCGGAAACGTAAGGAGCTAAAGGTATGGCGAAGAAGAGTATGATCGAGAAGAACAACCGGCGGCGCAGAATGGCGAAGAAGTTCGCCAACCGGCGCGCGGCGTTCAAAGCGATCGCCCGTGACAAGAAACTACCGATGGAGGAGCGTTTTGCCGCGACCCTCAAACTTGCCGAATTGCCGCGCAATTCCTCGAAGACCCGCATTCGCAATCGTTGCGAGCTGACGGGCCGTCCGCGCGCCTATTACCGCAAACATCGTCTCAGCCGTATCGCGTTGCGCGAGCTCGGATCCAAGGGCCTTATTCCCGGCCTCGTGAAGTCGAGCTGGTGAGGGCACAGAGATGGTAAACGATCCGATCGGCGACATGATCACCCGCATCCGCAATGCGCAGATGCGTGCCAAGTCCAAAGTCTCCATGCCGGGCTCCAAACAGCGCGAACGCGTCTGCGAAGTGCTCAAAACCGAAGGCTATATCCGCGGCTATGCGGCGGTCGCCCATGCAAACGGACGCAGCGAGCTCGAGATCGAGCTGAAATATTTTGACGGCGAGCCGGTGATCCGCGAGATCGAGCGCATCTCCAAGCCCGGCCGGCGCGTCTATACTTCGGTCAAGGCTTTGCCGCGCATCAATAACGGCCTCGGCGTTGCCATTCTGTCGACGCCGAAGGGCGTGATGGCCGACCATGCCGCTCGCGATGCCAATGTCGGCGGCGAAATCATCTGCACGGTGTTCTAATGTCGCGCATCGGAAACAAAGTAGTCGCGGTTCCCACCGGCGTTACAGCCAACGTGGAAGGGCAGACCGTCAAGGTGAAGGGCCCGAAGGGCGCCGTACAGGTCGTGCTGCACGACGACGTCGTGGTCACCCTGGACAAGGGCTCGTTCAAGATCGAGCCGCGCGGCGAGGGCAAGCGCGCGCGTTCCCTGTGGGGCACCTCGCGCACGCTGGTCGCCAACTTGATCTCGGGCGTGACCAAGGGCTTCGAGGAACGGCTGGAAATCAACGGCGTCGGCTACCGCGCGGCGGTGCAAGGCAAGAGCCTGAACCTGCAACTCGGTTTCAGCCATGACGTGAACTTCAAGATTCCGGACGGCATCGCGATCGTCACGCCGAAGCCGACCGAGATCGTGATTACCGGGGTCGACAAACAGAAAGTCGGCCAGGTCGCCGCCGAAATCCGCGGCTACCGCCCGCCCGAGCCCTACAAGGGCAAGGGCGTGAAATACGTGGGCGAATACATCTTCCGCAAGGAAGGCAAGAAGAAGTAGAGGGCTTGAGAGCCATGTCGAGATTAAGTGACCGGACCGCGCGGCGGACGGCGACAGTACGGCGCAGGGTCAAACGAGCGGCCGGCACGAGCGGGCGCACGCGGCTATCCGTGTTTCGCTCGTCCAAGCATATCCACGCCCAGCTCATCGACGACACGAAGGGCGTGACACTGGCGGCCGCCTCCTCGCTGGAGAAGACCATGCGCGAGGGCGCCAAGACCGGCGCCAATATTGCTGCCGCCAAGGCGGTCGGAAAATTGATCGCCGAACGCGCCAAGCAAAAGGGCATCAAGGACGTTGTGTTCGACCGCGGCGGCTATCTCTATCACGGACGCATCAAGGCGCTGGCCGACGCCGCGCGTGAAGGCGGGCTTAACTTCTAATGGGTGCATGATCCCGAAAAGCGGGAACCGATTTTTGGATAAGATCATGCGCAGGAAAAATGGATTGGTCTGACTATGGCACATGAACCCCGACGAGAGCCGCGACGAGATCGTGGCGGCGGCCGTGAAGAGCGCGACAGCGAGTTCACCGACAAGCTGGTCCACATCAATCGCGTGGCCAAGGTGGTGAAGGGCGGCCGGCGTTTTGCTTTCGCCGCGCTGGTGATCGTCGGCGATCAGAAAGGCCGCGCCGGTTATGGCCACGGCAAAGCGCGCGAAGTGCCGGAGGCGATCCGCAAGGCAACCGATGCCGCCAAGCGCGCCTTGACACGCGTTCCGCTGCGCGAAGGCCGTACTTTGCATCACGACGTGCTCGGCCGTCATGGCGCCGGCAAGGTCTTCCTGCGCGCGGCGCCCCCGGGAACCGGCATCATCGCCGGCGGTCCGATGCGCGCCGTGTTCGAGACGCTCGGCATCCAGGACGTCGTCGCCAAGTCGCTCGGCTCGTCCAACCCGTACAATGTGGTGCGCGCGACCTTCGACGCGCTCAAGCACCAGGATTCGCCGCGTTCGGTCGCGGCCCGCCGCAGTCTCAAAGTCTCCACGCTGCAGTCGCGCCGCCGCGAAGGCGATGCCGAGCCGGCGACGGATTAAGGAATTAGCGCATGATTCCGAAAAGTGGGAACCGGTTTTCGGACAAGATCATGCGCAGACAAGGAATCTAAGCGATGGCTCCGGCAAAAAAGACGATCAAGGTCGAACAGGTGGGCAGCGCGTCACGCCGCCATCACGACCAGCGCGAGACACTGGTGGGCTTAGGCCTTAACAAGATCGGCCGCGTGAAAGACCTTCCGGACACGCCGGAAACACGCGGCATGATCAACAAGCTTCGCCATCTGGTGCGCGTCGTCGGCGGCGCCAAATAAATCGACAAGGTACAGGACGATGACGATGAAACTCAACCAGATCGCCGATAATCCGGGCGCCCGCAAGAATCGCATGCGCATCGGCCGTGGCATCGGCTCCGGCATGGGCAAGACCGGCGGCCGCGGCGGCAAGGGCCAGACCGCGCGCTCGGGCGTGCGCATCAAGGGTTTCGAGGGCGGCCAGATGCCGCTGCATCGGCGCCTGCCCAAGCGCGGCTTCCGCAACACCTCGTTCGCGATCAAGCTCAACGAAACCAATCTCGGCAAGGTGCAGGCGGCGATCGACGCCGGCCTGCTCGATGCCAAAGTGGCGGTCGACGCCGCGGCCATGGTCAAGGCCGGACTGATGCGGCGCGCCAAGGACGGCGTCAAGCTGCTCGGCGGCGGCGAGTTCAAAAGCAAAGTCGATTTTGCGGTTTATGGCGCGTCGAAATCGGCGATCGAGGCGGTGGAGAAGGCCGGCGGCACGGTGAAAATCCTGGCGCCGAAGAAGGAAGCCGACGAAGAGCCGCGCGGTAAGAACAAGCGCATGGCGCTGGAAGCCGCCAAGGGCGGTGGCAAGCCCAAAGGCGACAATAAGGGCGGCAAGCCGAAGGCGGAAGCGGCCGAAGCCGAAGCGCCGAAGGCTGAGTAATCTCGATTGGTTGCCGGCTACAAGTTTGCGACGCAGTGCCTATTTAATGCTTGCTGAAAACGGTCCCGGCTGCGCTGGGGCCGATCACGGGACGGGGCTAGGGCGCAGGAGACACTGATGGTTTCGGCAGCAGAACAACTGGCAGCCAATCTCAACTTTTCGGCGCTGGCGAAAGCCGACGAGCTCAAGAAACGCATCTGGTTCACGGTCGGCGCGCTGCTGGTCTATCGCCTGGGCACTTATATCCCGTTGCCCGGCATCGATCCGGCCGCCTGGCAACAGATATTCAATTCCCAGGCCGGCGGCATCCTCGGCATGTTCAACATGTTCTCCGGTGGCGGCATCAACCGGATGGCGATATTTGCGCTCAACATCATGCCCTACATTTCGGCTTCGATCATCATTCAGCTGATGACGACGGTCTCGCCCACGCTTGAAGCGCTCAAGAAGGAAGGCGAGTCCGGCCGCAAGATCATGAACCAGTACACCCGGTATCTCACCGTGGTGCTGGCCGCGTTCCAGTCCTACGGCATTGCCATCGGCCTGCAAGGCTCCGGCAGCGTCGTCAGTGAACCCGGCTACTTTTTCCTGATCTCGACCACGATCACGCTGACCGGCGGCACCATGTTCCTGATGTGGCTGGGCGAGCAGATCACCGCGCGCGGCATCGGCAATGGCATTTCGCTGATCATTCTGGCCGGCATCGTGGCTGAACTCCCGTCGGCGATCGCTGGCACGCTCGAACTGGGCCGCCAGGGCGCGCTGTCCACCGGGCTCATTCTGCTGGTGATCGTCATGGCGGTAGCGGTGATCGCCTTCATCGTCTTCGTGGAGCGTGCGCAGCGCCGCCTGCTGATTCAATATCCCAAGCGACAAGTGGGCAACCGCATGTTCGAGGGTCAGTCCTCGCATCTGCCGCTCAAGCTCAACACCTCGGGCGTGATCCCGCCGATCTTTGCGTCCTCGCTGTTGCTGCTGCCGACCACGGTCGCCAATTTCAACGCCGGCAGCGGGCCGGGTTGGCTCAACACCGTCACGACGCTGCTCGGCCACGGGCGACCGCTGTTCCTCATCCTCTATATCGCGCTAATCGTGTTCTTTGCCTTCTTCTATACCGCGATCGTGTTTAATCCGACCGAGACCGCGGAGAATCTGAAGAAGCATGGTGGCTTCGTGCCGGGCATCCGGCCGGGCGAGCGCACGGCGGAGTACATCGATTATGTGCTCTCGCGCATTACCGCGGTGGGCGCGCTCTATCTCGCTATCGTCTGTCTTATTCCTGAAATTCTGATTTCTTACGCCGCGGTGCCGTTCTACTTCGGCGGCACCTCGCTGTTGATCGTGGTCAGCGTCACCATGGACACGGTGGCGCAGGTCCAGGGCTATTTACTGGCGCACCAATATGAAGGCCTGATCAAGCGTTCGAAGCTGCGGGGTCGCCAGAGATGAGGTTGATCCTGCTCGGGCCCCCGGGGGCGGGGAAGGGCACGCAAGCGCAGCACCTGGTCGCCAAACACGGGATCGTTCAACTCTCGACCGGCGACATGCTGCGCGCCGCCGTTGCCGCCGGCACATCGGTCGGCCTGCGTGCGAAAGGCATCATGGATCGCGGCGAACTGGTGCCCGACGAGGTGGTGGTGGCGATCATCGCCGACCGTATCGGGCAAAACGACGCCAAGCGCGGTTTCGTGCTCGACGGCTTCCCGCGCACGGTGCCGCAGGCCGAGGCGCTCGACCGCCTGCTGGCCGAGCGCGGCCTCAAGCTCGATGGCGTGATCCAGCTCAAGGTTGACGAGGGCATCCTGCTCAAGCGCATCGAAACCCGCGTGGCGGAAATGACTGCCCGCGGCGAGAAGCTGCGCGCCGACGACAATCCGGACGTGCTCATGGGCCGCCTCGCCGCCTATCGGGCGCAGACCGCGCCGCTTGCCGGCTATTACGCCCGTAAGGGCATGCTCAAGAGCGTGGACGGCATGGCGCCGATCGGCGACGTGACGGCTGCCATCGACCGGCTTTTAAGCCCCGCTGGGCCTGTCAAGGCTAAGCTCACAATCAAGCCCGCAACCAAGCCCACCCGCCGGAAGGCGAAGTCCGCCAAGGCCAAAGGGCGGGCCAAAAAGCCGCGCTCCAAGGCCTCCGCCCGCAGGGCGCCCTCGAGACGCTCCAAGGGGCGCAAATCGGGCCGGAAGGCCAGGCGGGCAGGCCGATCCAAAAACAAGTCTGGACAGGTCAAATCCCGTACCCGGCGGAGGTTGACGAAGGCGAGATGAATCCCTTAATACACTGCGTATTCAGAAGTTTGGCGCGATGCTGGGCCCCGGACAGGCGGGGACAGGTGTCGTGTTACGCTTTGCGTTATCCCCTTCAAGGGACACAAAAATTCGGTGCGTCAAGCGCGGCCGGCCAGTAGCAGGCCCGGTCAGTAACAGGAGAGACCATTCGTGGCTCGTATCGCGGGCGTCAATCTGCCCACCAACAAGCGCGTCGTGATCGCGCTGCAGTACATCCATGGCGTCGGGCAGAAGATCGCCAAGGAAATCATGGAGAAGGTTAACCTGCCGGCGGAGCGGCGCGTGTCGCAGCTCACCGACGCCGAGGTTCTCCAGATTCGCGAAATGATCGACCGCGACTACATGGTCGAGGGCGATCTGCGCCGCGAAGTGTCGTTGAACATCAAACGTCTGATGGATCTCGGCTGCTATCGCGGCCTGCGCCACCGCAAGGGCTTGCCGGTGCGCGGCCAGCGCACACACACCAATGCGCGGACCCGCAAGGGGCCGGCCAAGACGATCGCCGGCAAGAAAAAAGTGGCGCCTTGATTTTAGAAATCGCCCGCGCCTCTTAAGGCTCGCGGGCCGCGAAAGGGATTGAGAGAATGGGTAAAGAAGCCACCCGCGTTCGCCGGCGCGAACGCAAGAACATCGTGTCGGGTGTGGCGCATGTGAATGCGTCGTTCAACAACACGATGATCACCATCACCGACGCGCAGGGTAACACTATTGCCTGGTCGTCGTCGGGAACGATGGGTTTCAAGGGCTCGCGCAAATCCACGCCCTATGCCGCGCAGGTTGCCGCCGAAGACGCCGCCAACAAGGCTAAAGAGCACGGCATGCGCACGCTTGAGGTCGAAGTGTCCGGTCCGGGCTCGGGCCGTGAATCGGCACTGCGTGCTCTGCAGGCGACGGGTTTCACCATCACGTCGATCCGCGACGTGACCACGATACCGCACAATGGTTGCCGTCCGCGTAAGCGTCGTCGCGTATGAATTTTCCATCGAGCGGATCGCTATCCGCGACCGCTACCGCTGAACTTTCCCCCACAACGGCGGGTGGGGTGCGCGAGAAAGACCCGCGCCGCTCAATAGGTGAAGACGTGATCCAAAAGAATTGGCAGGAATTGATCAGGCCGAACAAGCTCCAGGTGACTGCGGGTGCGGACCCCGCGCGTCTCGCCACGGTGGTGGCCGAGCCGCTCGAACGCGGCTTCGGCGTGACGCTGGGCAATGCGCTGCGCCGCATTCTGCTGTCCTCGCTGCAGGGCGCGGCGGTGCAGTCGGTGCACATCGACGGCGTGCTGCACGAATTCTCCTCGATCGCCGGCGTGCGCGAGGACGTCACCGACATGGTGCTCAACATCAAGGACATCGCCATCAAGATGCAGGGCGAAGGCCCCAAGCGCATGGTGGTGAAGAAACAGGGACCCGGCACGGTCACCGCCGGCGACATTCAAACGGTCGGCGACGTGGTGGTGCTCAATCCGGACCTGGTGCTGTGCACGCTGGACGAAGGCGCCGAGATCCGCATGGAGTTCACCGTCAATACCGGCAAGGGCTATGTGCCGGCCGAGCGCAATCGGCCAGAAGATGCGCCAATAGGCCTGATCCCGGTCGACAGCCTCTATTCGCCGGTGCGCAAGGTCTCCTACAAAGTCGAGAACACCCGCGAGGGCCAGATCCTCGACTACGACAAGCTCACCATGACGATCGAGACCAACGGCGCAGTGACGCCGGACGACTCGCTCGCTTATGCCGCGCGCATTCTGCAAGACCAGCTCAACGTGTTCGTGAATTTCGAGGAGCCGCGCAAGGAGCAGGCCACCGAGACCATTCCGGACCTCGCCTTCAATCCGGCCTTCCTCAAGAAGGTCGACGAGCTCGAACTTTCGGTGCGCTCGGCCAACTGTCTCAAGAACGACAACATCGTCTATATCGGCGATCTCGTTCAGAAGACCGAAGCCGAAATGCTGCGCACGCCGAACTTCGGGCGTAAGTCGCTCAACGAGATCAAGGAAGTGCTGGCGCAGATGGGCCTGCATCTCGGCATGGAAGTGCCGGGCTGGCCGCCGGAAAATATCGAGGAGCTCGCCAAGCGCTTCGAGGATCATTACTAGCTTTCTGCCCCGTATTGGAGAAGAGCGATGCGTCACGGAAAAGTTCACCGCAAGCTGGGCAGGCACTCGGCTCATCGCACCGCCATGTTCGCCAATATGTGCGCCTCACTGGTCAAGCATGAGCAGATCATCACGACTTTGCCGAAGGCCAAGGAACTGCGCCCGATCGTCGAGAAGCTGGTGACGCTCGCCAAGAAGGGTGGGCTGCATGCCCGCCGCCAGGTGATCTCGGAAATGCGTGACATCCCGATGGTGAAGAAATTGTTCGAGGTGATCGGCCCCCGTTACAAGGATCGCGATGGCGGCTATACCCGCGTGCTTAAGGCCGGCTTCCGCCATGGCGACAATGCCGCGGTGGCGGTGATCGAGTTCGTCGATCGCGATGTCGAGGCCAAGGGCAAGGATTCCGGGCCGGTGCAGGCCAAGAAGGTCGACGAAGAGGCGACCGCGGCTGCCTAGTATCGCGTTCCAATCGCAATTCACAGGGGCGGCCTCGGGGCGCCCTTTTTGTTGTCTGCCGATAGCGGCAGGTTACCGGCTCTGTATAATCCCTGGCGAAATAGGGGAGGACGACATGGCACGGTTCGTAATGATGTGCGTCGCGCTGAGCGTGGCGCTGATCGGCAGCGCCAATGCGCAGACCGATTCGGTCAAGCGCGGCGATTATCTGGTCAATACGATCTTGACCTGCGGCAACTGCCATACGCCGCGCGGGCCGGGCGGTGTGTTCGATATGAGCAAGGAATTGTCCGGCGGGCCGCAGACCTGGGACGAGCCGCCCTTCACGGTAAAGGGCACCAATATCACGCAGGACAAGGAAACCGGTATCGGCTCCTGGAGCGATGCCGACATCAAGAAGCTGATGCGCACGGGGTTACGTCCAAACGGCACGCCGGTTGCCATGATCATGCCGTCGAGCTTTTACCAGATCATGACCGAAAACGACCTGAACGCGGTGGTCGCCTATCTGCGCACAATCAAGCCGGTCGCCAATAAAGTGGTAGACCCGATCTACAAGATGTAGCAGGTGCATCCTCCGGTCCCCGGTGGCGAAACGCCCTACACCGAAGCGATGATGAGCGACCCGGTGAGGAAGGGATTTTATCTCGCCACCATCGGCCATTGCATGGAGTGCCATACGCCTATGGGGCCGCGCGGGCGTGAATTTGCCGGCAAGCTCGGCACCGGTGGATTTGAGTTCACTGGGCCCTGGGGCAAGTCGGTGTCGCGCAATATCACATCGAGCAAGACCAAGGGCATCGGCGCCTGGTCGAACGACGAGATCAAGCGCGCCATCACGCAAGGGGTGAGCAAGGATGGCAGCCCGCTCAAACCGCCGATGGGTTACCACCTCTATGCCAAGATGACCGGCGCCGACCTCGACGCCGTGGTGGCCTATCTGCGCACCGTGCCGGCGAAGGAGTAAGTTTTTCACCTCTCCCCGCATGAACGGGGAGAGGGAGAAGCACAGCCGGCCTTCATTTAGCCCGGCAGGGGGCCTATATCTCGGCTCATTGCCGGGAGTCGAAGCCACATGCGCCTGAAGTCCCAACTGACCGCCGCCTTGATCGCAACCATCGCCTTGGCCGGTGCTGCCGCCGCGCAAGACCGCCGCGTCCCCAACGCAGCCGAATTGCGCCTGTCCTATGCGCCGGTGGTGCAGCGGGTGGCGCCGGCGGTGGTCAATGTCTATGCCGCCAAGACCGTGCAGAACCGCAACCCGCTGTTCGAGGACCCGATCTTCCGTCGCTTCTTCGGCGTGCCGGGCGGCGGCGGTGGCGGCAGCCAGGTGCAGCGTTCGCTCGGCTCCGGCGTGATGGTGGATGCCTCTGGGCTGATCGTGACCAACTACCACGTCATCGAAGGCGCCGACGAGATGAAGGTCTCGCTGTCCGACAAACGCGAGTTCGAGGCAATGCTGGTGCTCAAGGACCAGCGCACGGATTTGGCGATCCTGCGTATCAAGGATGCGCGTGAGAAATTTCCATTCCTGGAATTTTCCAATTCCGATGCGCTGGAGGTTGGCGACATCGTGCTCGCCATCGGCAATCCGTTCGGCGTCGGGCAGACGGTGACCCACGGCATCGTCTCGGCGCTGGCGCGCACCAAGGTCGGCATCACCGACTATCAGTTCTTCATCCAGACCGACGCCGCCATCAATCCGGGAAATTCCGGCGGCGCGCTGGTCGATCTCACCGGCAGACTGGTCGGCGTCAACACCGCGATCTTCTCGCGTTCGGGCGGCTCGCAAGGCGTCGGCTTCGCCATCCCCGCCAATATGGTGAGCGTGGTGGTGACCTCCGCCAAAGGCGGCAGCAGCGCCGTGAAGCGGCCCTGGCTGGGGGCCAAGCTGCAGGCCGTGACGCCGGAAATCGCCGACAGCATGAGCCTGAAGCGTCCGGCCGGCGCGCTGATTGCCAGCGTGTTCGCGGGCGGCCCGGCGGCGCAGGCTGGCCTCAAAGCCGGCGACGTGATCGTGTCGGTGGACGGGCAGGCGGTCGACGATACCAATGCCTTCGACTACCGCTTCGCCACCAAGCCGCTCGGCGGCACCGCGAAGCTCGGCGCCTTGCGCGCCGGCCGCGAGCTGGCCGCAACGATCGCCTTGCAGACCGCGCCCGAGACGCCGCGCGAGGAAATCACCATCCGCTCGCGCTCGCCGTTCTCCGGCGCCAAGATCGCCAACCTGTCGCCGGCGCTGGCCGACGAATTGCAATTGCAGAATGTCGATGACGGTGTCGTCATTCTCGATGTCGATAATGGCTCCTATGCCAGCAATCTCGGTTTCCAGCGCGGCGACGTGATCGAGGCGGTCAATGGCGAGAAAATCGCCAAAACTCGCGATCTCGACCGCCTGACCAAAACGCCAAACACCAGCTGGCGCATCAACATTCTGCGCCGCGGGCAGAAGATTTCCGCGGTGTTCAACGGATGACCCCGCGCCCCAAAACCGCCGGACCGACATTGTTCGCGGCCGCCGGCCTCGACAAGGACGCGCCGCGCCCGCTTGCCGACAAGTTGCGGCCGCAAAAGCTCGACGAGGTGGTGGGGCAGGATCATTTGCTCGGCCCCGACGGCGCGCTCAGCCGCATGCTGTCGACGCGCTCGCTCGGCTCGCTGGTGTTCTGGGGCCCGCCCGGCACCGGCAAGACCACGGTGGCGCGGCTACTGGCGCAGGAAACCGATCTGCATTTCGAGCAGATATCGGCGATCTTCACCGGCGTCGCCGATCTGAAGAAAGTGTTCGAGGCGGCGCGCGAGCGGCGCGACACCGGGCAGGGCACGCTGCTGTTTGTCGACGAGATCCATCGTTTCAACCGCGCGCAGCAGGACTCATTCCTGCCCGTGATGGAAGACGGCACCATCGTGCTGGTCGGCGCCACCACCGAGAATCCTTCATTTGAGTTGAATGCCCCCTTGCTCTCACGAGCGCGCGTGCTGGTGTTCAAGCCGCTCGATGCGCCGGCGATTGAAAAGCTGCTCACGCGCGCCGAAGAAATCGAGGGCAAGAATCTGCCGCTCGATGCGCAGGCGCGCGAGGCCCTGACCGGCATGGCCGATGGCGACGGGCGGGCTTGCCTCACGCTGGCCGAGGAAATCTGGCGCGCCGCCCGAAAAGGCGAACTCTTTGACTCCGCCAAGCTGCAGGAGATCGTGCAGCGGCGCGCGCCGATCTACGACAAGGTGCAGGACGGCCACTACAATTTGATCTCGGCGCTGCATAAATCGGTGCGCGGCTCCGACCCCGACGCCGCGCTGTATTATCTCTGCCGCATGCTCGATGCCGGCGAGCCGCCGCTCTATATCGCGCGCCGCGTGGTGCGGATGGCGATCGAGGATATCGGGCTGGCCGATCCGCAAGCGCTGGTGATCGCCAATGCCGCCAAGGACGCCTATGACTTTCTCGGCTCCCCCGAAGGCGAACTCGCCATCGCGCAGGCGCTGATCTATGTGGCGACCGCGCCCAAATCGAATGCGGCTTACGCGGCCTATGGCGCCGCCATGCGCACCGCTCGGCAAGCCGGTTCACTGCTGCCGCCCAAGCATATTCTTAATGCGCCCACGAAGCTCATGCAGAGCGAAGGCTATGGCCGCGGCTATTCTTACGACCACGATGAGGCCGAGGCATTCTCCGGGCAGAATTATTTCCCCGACGCTTTGGCGCGCCAGCAGTTCTACGATCCGTCCGAACGCGGCTTCGAGCGTGAGATCAAGAAGCGGCTGGAATACTGGGCCAAGCTGCGCAAGGAACGTGAGTCGGAATGACATTTTTGAAGTGCGCGGCGGTGCTGATGGCTCTGCCCGGTTTGAATGCAACATCAAGCCACGCCGCGGAAAGCGTTAATGGCCGCTGGGCGCGCGATGACTCCGCTTGCGGCTTGTTCGGCAGCTCGCCCGAGAAGTCGCCGCTGATCGTGACCGACTATTCGGTGCGCTGGTCCGCCGATGCCTGCCGGATCGCGCGCATGTACAAGACCGGCGACACTGTGCATATCCAGGCGCTGTGCTGGGGCGAGGGTGGCGAAAAATCTATCCCGGTGTCGCTTCGCCCGCATGGCGGGCGGCTGACGGTGACCTGGGACCGCGGCGCACGTAGCGAATTGAAGCGGTGCCCATGAACAATCGGATTATAAAATGAGGCAGCGCAGAAACGGTCCGCGTCAGCCGGGCGGCGGTAAGCAGATTGCCGGTCCGCGCAGCCGCGGTCACGGCCGCGATCGCGATGAGAGAATCAAAGAGCGATCCAATCCGCGTCAATCCGATCAGCGTGTGAAGCTCGCTCCTAAGCGTGATGGCGGCCGAGGCCGTGCCTTTCCCGCGCGGCCGCCGCGCGAACAGCCAATGGTGGTCATGCCCGCGCCGCCATCTGTGGCCGTGCCAAAACCAGCGCATTTTTCCGCTGGTGTGCAAAACGTCAGTGTCGCCCCGGACGAGAACGGCATGCGCGTCGACCGTTTCTTCGAGGCGCGCTTTCCGGGCCTGTCGTTCAGTCACATCCAGCGCATCATCCGCAAAGGCGAGGTGCGGGTGAACGGCAAGCGCACTCAGCCGAAAAATCGCCTGGAAGCGGGGCAGGCGGTCCGCATTCCGCCGCTCCAGCTCGAGCCTCCGAAACCGCGTGACGATGCGCCGCAAGCGCAGAAGGATCGCGCCTTTATCCGATCGATCACGCTGTTCGAAGACGACGACGTGCTGGTGCTCAACAAGCCGATGGGGCTCGCCGTGCAGGGCGGCTCCGGCACCACGCAGCATATCGACGGCATGCTCGGCGCCTTGCGCGGCTCGCATCCGGATGCGCAACGTCCGCGCCTGGTGCATCGGCTCGACAAGGACACCGCCGGCTGCCTGCTGGTTGCCAAGACCCGCTTTGCCGCCGCGGCGCTGGCGAAAACCTTCCGCACCCGCTCGGCGCGCAAGATCTATTGGGCGCTGGTGGTCGGCGTGCCGAAACCGAAACAGGGCCGCGTCTCGACTTATCTGGCCAAGCAGGAACAGGAAGAAGATTCCTACATGCGCATCGCCAAGCATGGCGAGAAGGACGCCGTCCACGCCGTGACCTATTACGCGGTGGTGGAAACGGCGGCGCAGAAGCTCGCCTGGATTTCGCTCAAGCCGGTGACCGGCCGCACCCATCAATTGCGCGCGCACATGGCGCATGTCGGCAACCCGATCATCGGCGATCCGAAATATTTCAACATCGAGAACTGGGAACTGCCCGGCGGCATGCAGAACAGACTGCATCTGCTGGCGCGGCGCATCGCCGTGCCGCATCCGCGCGGAGGCACCATCGACGTCACCGCGCCGCTGCCGCCGCATATGGAGCAGTCATGGAACCTGCTCGGCTTCGATGCCAAGCGCTACGACCCGATCGTCGATGCGCCGGAGGAGGAGTAGCGCGAATTCGTCATGCCCGGCGATGACGAGCTGGGATAGCCGTCTAGCGCAAACTGGCGTTGTACTTGTCGAGCGCGGCCTGGCCGGGGCACAGCTCTTTTGCGTTCAGCGTATTGAGCGGCACGTCGACCGTGTGCAAATGCCCATGCAGGTCTTCCGATGCCTTCTCCATATAAAGCAAGCCGGTGACGATCTGGCCCTTGGCGGCGTGGTGCTGCAGGAAGCCGAGCGCGGCCGCGCGGTCATGCGGCTCGTAGTCGGCGGCGAGCTTGCGCAGCGCGATCTTCGAGCCGTCATGCTGCTCCACGACTTCGATCGTGCCGGGATCGTATTTAACTTCGATCGGCATGCGGCTGGAGATGAAGTCGAGCCGGTTCACCGCCTCGTTGTGCTCGCGCACGAAATCGAAACTCTTGGTGGAGCCGGCGTGGTTGTTGAACGCGACGCAGGGGCTGATGATATCGATGAAGGCCGCGCCCTTATGCATGATCGCGGCCGAGATGATCGGCACCAGCTGCTGCTTGTCGCCGGAGAACGAGCGAGCGACGAAGCTGGCGCCGAGTTGCAGCGCCATTGCCGCCAGATCGATGGAATTATCAGTGTTGATGACGCCGCGCTTGGATTTCGAGCCGCGGTCGGCGGTGGCCGAGAATTGCCCTTTGGTCAGGCCGTAGACGCCGTTGTTCTCGACGATATAGGTCATGTTGACGCCGCGGCGCAGCGAGTGCGCGAACTGGCCGAGGCCGATCGAGGCTGAGTCGCCGTCGCCGGAGACGCCGAGATAGATCAGATCGCGGTTGGCGAGATTGGCGCCGGTCAGCACCGACGGCATGCGGCCATGCACGGAGTTGAAGCCGTGCGAATTGCCGAGAAAATAAGTCGGCGTCTTCGACGAACAGCCGATGCCGGAAATCTTGGCCACCCGATGCGGCTCGATCGAAAGCTCGAAGCAGGACTGGATGATGGCGGCGGTAATCGAATCGTGGCCGCAGCCGGCGCACAACGTCGAGACCGTGCCCTCATAATCACGGTGGGTATAGCCGAGCTCGTTCTTCGGCAGATCCGGGTGATGAAATTTAGGCTTGGCGAGATAGGTCATGAGGTCACCTTCATCGGCGTCACTTTGAGGGCTTCGAGATGGTCGTTGATCGCCTTGGCGATGAAGCGGGCGGTGATCGGCGTGCCATCGTAGTGCAGGATCGGCACCAGCCGCACCGGGTCGATCCCGCATTCGTTGACTACCAGCGAACGCAATTGCGCGTCGCGGTTCTGCTCGACCACGAATACGAAATCATGGTCGGCGACGAAGCTGTTGACCGACGAATGGAACGGGAAAGCGCGGATGCGCATGCGGTCGAGCGCATGGCCGCGCGGCTCGATCATATGGATCGCCTCGTCCATCGCCGGCGCGGTCGAGCCGTAATAGATCACGCCGTATTTGGTCGGCTTGGCCGCATTGGCGATCAGCGGGCGCGGCACCAGATCCTTGGCGGTGTCGAATTTGCGCACCAGCCGCTGCATATTGTCGACGTAAGGCGCGCCTTCCTCGGTGTATTTGGCGTAGCGGTCGCGCGAGGTGCCGCGCGTGAAGAACGAGCCCTTGGTCGGATGCGTGCCGGGATAGGTGCGGTAGGGGATGCCGTCGCCATCGACATCGAGATAGCGGCCGAAATCCTTGCCGGCCTCCAGTTCCTCCGCCGTCATCACCTTGCCGCGGTCATAGGCGCGCTTGTCGTCCCAGGCCAGCGGCTGCGACAGATGGTGGTTCATGCCGATGTCGAGATCGAGCATGACGAAGATCGGCGTCTGCAGCCGGTCGGCGAGATCGAAAGCCTGCGCGCCGAACTCGAAACATTCCGCCGGGTCTTCCGGGAACAGCAGGACATGTTTGGTGTCGCCATGCGAGGCATAGGCGCAGGAGGTGATGTCGCATTGCTGGGTGCGCGTCGGCATGCCGGTCGAAGGCCCGGCGCGTTGCACGTCAAACAGCACCGCGGGAATTTCCGAAAAATATGCCAGCCCGATGAATTCCTGCATCAGCGAGATGCCGGGACCGGAGGTGGCGGTGAAGGCGCGCGCGCCGTTCCATCCGGCGCCGATCACGATGCCGATGGAGGCGAGCTCGTCCTCGGCCTGGATGATGGCGTATTTGGCTCGCTTGGTGACCGGATCGACGCGCAGCTTTTCGCAATGGCGGGTGAAAGCGTCGGCCAGCCCGGATGACGGCGTGATCGGATACCAGGCACAGACGGAAGCCCCGCCATAGACGGCGCCGAGTGCTGCCGCCGCATTGCCCTCGATGAAAATACGATTGCCGACCTTGTCGCTCTTCTTCAGGCGCAGGCCGAGGGGGCATTCGAGGTTGAGCGTGGCGTAATCGCGGCCGGTATGCAGCGCCTTGATATTGGGCTCGATCAGTTTGTCCTTGCCCTTGTACTGCTCGCCGATGAGCTGTTCGACAATCTTCACATCCATCTCAAGCAGCGCGGTGAGGGCGCCGATATAGATGATGTTCTTGAACAGCTGGCGCTGACGCGGGTCGGTGTATTCGCGATTGCAGATCGCGGTCAGCGGCACGCCGATGACGCCGATATCCTGACGGAATTTCGAGGCCGGCAGCGTTTTGGTGGAATCGTAGAACAGGTAGCCGCCGGGCTCGATGGCCGCGATGTCCTTTTCGAAAGTCTGCGGGTTCATCGCCACCATCAAATCGGTGCCGCCGCGCGCGCCGAGATGGCCGGCTTCCGACACGCGCACTTCGTACCAGGTCGGCAGGCCTTGAATGTTGGACGGAAAGATATTGCGCGGCGCCACGGGGATGCCCATGCGCATCACGGCGCGCGCGAACATCTCGTTGGCGCTCGCGGAGCCCGAACCGTTGACGTTGGCGAAACGTACGACGAAATCGTTTACGCGGCTGATCGGCGTGGCGGTCGACATGAAGTCCCTGCGTAGGTCATATCCAGCAAGAATTTCTGCATGTCCCAGGCGCCGGTCGGGCAGCGTTCGGCGCACAGGCTGCAATGAAGACAGACGTCCTCATCCTTGACCATAACGCGGCCGGTTTTGAGCCCGTCTTGGACATACAGATCTTGGCTTAGCGTGGTGGACGGCGCAGTGAGCCGCGTGCGCAGCTCGGCTTCCTCGCCGTTCGGGGTGAACGTGATGCAATCCATCGGACAGATGTCGACGCAGGCGTCGCACTCGATGCACAGCTCCGCCGTAAACACTGTCTGCACGTCGCAGTTCAGGCAGCGCCCGGCTTCGGCGACGGCGAGCTGCACGTCGAAACCCAGTTCGACCTCGGCCTTGATGTCCTTGAGCGCCACCACCTTGTCGCGCAGCGGCACCTTGTAGCGCTTATCGAGTTCGATCTCGTTGTCGTAGGACCATTCGTGGATGCCCATCTTCTGGCTCATCATTTCCACCGCCGGCAGCGGGCGGTCGGTGAGGTCCTCGCCATTGAGCATCTTGTCGATGGAGACGGCGGCCTCGTGACCGTGTGCCACCGCCCAGATGATATTTTTCGGGCCGAAGGCCGCGTCGCCGCCGAAGAAAACTTTCGGGTTGGTCGAGGCGAAAGTCACCTTGTCGACTTTCGGCATATTCCATTCGTCGAACTCGATGCCGTTGTCGCGCTCGATCCAGGGGAAGGCGTTTTCCTGGCCGACCGCCACCAGCACGTCGTCGCAAGGGAAGCGCTGATCCGGCTCGCCGGCGGGCACCAGCTTGCGGCGGCCCTTGGCGTCGCGTTCGGCCTTCACCTTCTCAAAGGTGATGCCGGTGAGTTTGCCGGCCTCATGGATGAATTCCTTCGGCACCAGGTAATTATGGATTGGGATGTCCTCGTGCTGGGCGTCTTCTTTTTCCCACGGCGAGGCCTTCATCTCATCGAAGCCGGAGCGCACCACGACATTGACTTCTTCGCCGCCGAGCCGGCGCGCGGAGCGGCAGCAATCCATAGCGGTGTTGCCGCCGCCCAGCACGATCACGCGCTTGCCGATCATGGTGGTGTGGCCGAACGAGACCGAGGACAGCCAGTCGATGCCGATGTGAATGTTCGCGGCTGCTTCCTTGCGGCCGGGAATGTCGAGATCGCGGCCGCGCGGCGCGCCGGAGCCGACGAAGATCGCGTCCCAGCCTTCCGCCAGCAGGGCCTTCATGCTGTCGATGCGTTTGCCGCCGCGGAATTCGACGCCGAGATTGAGGATATAGCCGCATTCCTCGTCGATGACGCTGTCGGGCAAACGGAATTTCGGAATTTGCGTGCGGATCATGCCGCCGGCTTTGGGATCGCTGTCGAATACCACGACGTGATAGCCGAGCGGCGCCAGGTCGCGGGCAACGGTGAGCGAGGCGGGGCCGCCGCCGACCAGCGCGATACGTTTGCCGTTCTTCTTCGACGCGGGCTTGGGCAGCCGCGCGGTGATGTCGTCCTTGTAATCGGCGGCGACGCGCTTGAGGCGGCAGATCGCCACCGGCTCGTCCTCGACGCGCACACGCCGGCAGGCCGGCTCGCAGGGGCGGTCGCAGGTGCGGCCGAGGATTCCCGGAAACACATTCGACTTCCAATTGACCATATAGGCGTCGGAATAGCGCCCCGCCGCGATCAGCCGGATATATTCGGGGACCGGGGTGTGAGCCGGACAAGCCCATTGGCAATCCACGACCTTGTGGAAATAGTCCGGCGCGGCAATGTCGGTATTCTTCATTGACTCCTCGAAACGCGCCCCGCTACGCGGATGACTGAAACGGTGTCGCGTCACAGCCGCGAGCGGCTGCACTTTCCCCCGGCTCGGCCTTGTGATCCGGCACGAATCCGGGGCGGATATTATGGGCTAGACGGGCGCAAGGCTACCTATCCTTCCGTCTGGCCTGTGGCCTATCAACTGCAAGCCTGTCTATCAACTGTAAGGTAACATTGGCCTTTTTCGCTCTCTGAAAGCGGCGTGAGCAAGGCGCCAGCACCGGTTTCGGCACGGGCAGCGGGCTACCGCGGTTCCGTCTTGTTGCAACGCACAATAACAGCAAACTGATGCGCGACATTTTTACCGAGATTTTCGAAAACCAGCCGGCCGACCCGATGGAGTCGGCGCGCCGTGGCGGGCGGCCGGTTTTACGCAAGCGCTTCTATGAGCGCGCGCAAGCGATTGAGGAAGCTGGCGAGGGCGGAGGTTTCCAGGTCGTGCTCGACGGCAAGCCGGTGAAGACGCCGGCGCGGCGGGCGCTTGTCGTGCCGGTGCGGGCGCTGGCCGAAGAGATCGCGCGGGAATGGGATGCGCAAAAAAACGTCATCGACCCGGCGCGCATGCCGCTCACGCGGCTCGCGCATGCGGTGATCGACGCGGTGGCGGAGCGGTCAAAGCCGGTGGCCGACGAGGTGGCGAAATATCTCGGTTCCGATCTGCTGTTGTACCGCGCCGAGGCGCCGCCCGGCCTTATCGAGCGGCAGGCGAAAGCTTGGGACCCGGTGCTGGCCTGGGCGCACACCGCGCTTGGCGCGCGCTTTGTGCCGGTCGAGGGCGTGGTGTTTGTCGCCCAGCCGGACGCGGCGATCGCCGCCGCGCGCACAGCGATCCCCGCCGATCCCAATAACGTGAAGGAGATTTGGCGCTTGGGTGCGATTGCCTCGATCGCGACGCTGACCGGCTCAGCCCTGCTGGCGCTCGCGCTGAGCGCTGGCTACCTCGAACCGGATGCTGCCTGGGCCTCAGCCCATGTCGACGAGGACTGGCAGATGGAGCATTGGGGGCGCGACGAGGTCGCGCTCGCGCGCCGCGCCTATCGGTTTGGCGAGATGCAGGCGGCGGCGGCGGTGTTGAAGCTCGTGAAGTAAGTTCCGCTCATTCCCGCGAAAGCGGGAATCCAGGGCCACGACTCCAAAGTCGGCAAATTACAGGACTAGGTCCCCGCTTTCGCGGGGAAGAGCGGACGCTTGCTGCGCTTGCGCTTTAATCGCATCGGCCTTCTCTTTACTCTCACGCGCCTCCTCAACCCGTCCCATGGCCTCAAGTACACTGGCGCGGCCGAGATGGGCTTCGGCAAATTTGGCATCCAGCGCGATGACGCCGTCGTAGCCGGCCAGTGCGTCCTCCAGGCGCTTGCTGGCCTTGAGCGCATTGGCGCGGCCGAAATAGGCGATTGGCGACTTTGCATCGATCGCTATCGCCCGGTCGCAACTTTCGATGGCCTCCGGCATGCGGCCCAGGCCGAGCAGCAGCGCGCCGCGGTTGACCCAGTCGACCGTCGAATTTGGGTTGAGCGCCAGCGCCCGGTCGTAGCTCTTGAGCGCCTCGTCGGGGAAGCCGGCGTCCGTCAGAATACCGGCGCGGTTGCCGTGCGCTTCGGCGAAATTCGGATCGATCGCGATGGCCTGGTCGTAGTTCTTGACCGCCTCCAGCGGTTCGCCCAGCCGGTCGTGCGCCTGGCCGAGCAGATTATGCACGCGCGCCTGCGGCGGCCCGATCTCGATGGCGCGGCGGGCGAGCTCGGCGCCTTGCTTGTATTGGCCCTCCTGGCAGGCAACCACGGCGACGTAATACAGCGCATCGGCGTTTTTCGGGTCGTTGCGCAGCACGTCGGTATAGCGGTCCATGGCTAGGCCGAGCTGACCCTGGCGATGATGGAACAGGCCCTGTTGCAGGAGTGTCGCGGCGCTCGGGGGTTCGGTCATGGGGCGTTTGTAAGCAGGCTTTGGCGGGGATGCCAAGCCTGCAACCAAGCCTGCAACCGAGCCTGCCGCGCCGCTGCATGCCGTGGTATGCATTTTGCTGCCGGATTCTGCAGGGCAGGGGGTTATGAAGGACATTCTCGACAGGCTGGAAGCGCGCCGTGCCGAGGCGCGGCTGGGCGGTGGAGCTGCCCGCATCGAGGCCCAGCACGGCAAAGGCAAACTCACGGCCCGCGAGCGCATCGAACTCCTGCTCGACAAGGGCTCGTTCGAGGAGCTCGACATGTTCGTCGAGCACCGCTCCTCAGATTTCGGCATGGAGAAGACCAAGGTCCCCGGCGACGGCGTGGTCACCGGCTGGGGCACCGTCAATGGCCGCACGGTCTATCTGTTCTCCAAGGACTTCACCGTGTTCGGCGGCTCGCTCAGCGAGACCCATGCGGGCAAAATCATGAAAGTGCAGGACATGGCGATGAAGGCGCGTTGCCCCGTCATCGGCCTGTTCGACGCCGGCGGTGCGCGCATCCAGGAGGGCGTAGCCGCGCTCGGCGGTTATGGCGAGGTGTTCAAGCGCAACGTACTGGCCTCCGGCGTCATTCCGCAAATTTCCGTCATCATGGGGCCGTGCGCGGGCGGCGATGTCTATTCTCCGGCCATGACCGACTTCATCTTCATGGTGCGCGACACCAGCTACATGTTCGTCACCGGCCCCGATGTGGTGAAGACCGTGACCAACGAAGTGGTCACCGCGGAGGAACTCGGCGGCGCTTCGGTGCACACGACGAAATCCGGCGTCGCCGACGGCGCCTTCGAGAACGATGTGGAATGTCTGTTGCAGATGCGCCGGCTGATCGACTTCCTGCCCGCCAACAACGAGAGCGGCGTGCCGGAATGGCCGGCGGGTGGCGACATCGACGCCATCGACGTATCGCTCGACACGCTGATCCCGGACAATCCCAACAAGCCCTACGACATCAAGGAACTGATCCTCAAGGTCGCCGACGAGGGCGACTTCTTCGAGATCGCGAGCGCGCACGCCAAGAACATCGTCACGGGGTTCGGGCGCATCGCGGGACGCACGGCGGGCTTTGTCGCCAACCAGCCGCTGGTGCTGGCCGGCGTGCTCGACAGCGCAGCCTCGCGCAAGGCCGCGCGCTTTGTGCGCTTCTGCGACGCCTTCAACATTCCGATTGTCACCTTCGTCGACGTGCCGGGATTTCTGCCCGGTACCGACCAGGAATATGGTGGGCTGATCAAGCACGGGGCCAAGCTGCTGTTCGCCTACAGCCAATGTACGGTACCGCTGGTGACGGTCATCACGCGCAAGGCCTTCGGCGGCGCCTATGACGTGATGGCGTCAAAACATGTCGGCGGCGATTTGAACTATGCCTGGCCGACTGCGCAAATTGCCGTCATGGGCGCCAAGGGCGCGGTCGAGATCATCTTCCGCGCCGACATCGGCGACAAGGACAAGATCGCCGCGCGCACTAAGGAATACGAGGACCGATTTCTCTCGCCGTTTGTGGCCGCCGAGCGCGGCTATATTGACGACGTGATCATGCCGCATACGACGCGCCGCCGCCTCGCGCGCGCGCTGGCGATGCTGAAGAACAAGCATGTCGAAGTGCCGGGGCGCAAGCACGATAATTTGCCGTTGTGAATTATTTGTTGCGCAGTATTGAACTGGCAGAAAAGACCCATGCCAAAATCCTACTTCCTCGTCCGCGCTGTAGTCGCCGCGCCGTTGCGCGATAAATTCGACCATTGGTATTCGGCCGATCACCTGCCGCGCGCGCTCAAGGATTTCAAAGCGGAGAAGTGCTGGCGGTTCTGGAGCGAGGCGGAGGCGGGCGTGCATTACGCCGTCTATCAATTCGCCGACAAGGCGCGGCTGGATGCGGCGCTGGCGTCGGAAGGTTTCAAGGAACTGGTCGCCGATTTCAATCGTTCCTGGCCTTCAGGCGTCACCCGCACGCGCGATATCGTGACGCTGGTGGAGGAGCGGGAAGCGTCGTAGAGGCGTGCCGCATGCTTGCTTCCCTCTCCCACAAAGGGAGAGGGGAAGGAAGAATGTGCGTGACGCTAGCCGTGGCTTCCCAGCCAATGTGCGATCCTGGGGACCACCGTCCGCCCCCTCTTGTGCCTGATCATGCGCCCTGCTCTGATACACGCTCTACGTGTGCTGCTTTGGCGGGGTGGGCTGCGTCATGGTGCGCGCTTTGGGGGCGTTCCGGTTCGTGCGGTTTATGATGCTGGCGCTTGCGCTCGGCGCCTGCACGACCCAGCCGCGCGACGAAGTGCGCGTCAATGTCGGCATGCAATTGCCCGAGCCGGCCAAGGCGCATGACTACGCCGCGCTCTATACGCCCTACGCCATGATGGCGACGGCGGCCTATACCGACAAATTCGCCCTCAACAAGTTGAACTGCCCCGATCCCGGGCGGCTGGCGTTTGCGCAGGAAGGCGAGAGCCGGGGCGATGCGGATTACCGCAAAACCGTGCGCGGCTGGATCGGCTATTTGAATGCGCGCGGCTGGGAATGCCGCTTCGGCGTCTACGGAAGCCTGCCGTGTCCACCACGCGCCGGCGGCGAAAAAGAATGCAAGCCGGTGGGCGGTCTCGAATTCCACGTCTGGCGGCGCATGCAGGGCAACAATTGCCGCGAGGCGGTGATCGCGTTCCGCGGCACCGACAAAAACGACACCGGCGATTGGGTGTCGAATTTGCGCTGGCTGCACCGGCTGGCGCCCAAGTTCGATCAATATGCCCAGGTGTAGACCCACATCAAGCAGATCGTTGCGCGCATCAAGCACAATGGCTGCAACGGCGCCACGCCCTTCGTCTCGGTCGGCCATTCGCTCGGCGGCGGGCTGGCGCAGCAGGCGGCTTACGCCGATGAAAGCGGCAGTATCCGTTATGTCTATGCCTTCGATCCGTCGCCGGTCACCGGCTTCTTCGACGTCAGCGCGATCGTGCTTGAGCGCTCCACCAAAGGGTTGGGCGTCGACCGCGCCTATGAGGCCGGAGAAATTCTCGCGCTGCCGCGCTTGCTGATCGATAATATTTACCCGCCGGCCGCGTGCCGCCCGCGCATTCGCAGCGTGCGCTTCAACATGCTCGCCGGCCTGCCGGGCAGCCAGCACAGCATTTCGGATTTGACTCAGCAGTTGCACGCCACCGCCCGTAAGCCGGGCGCCAATGCGCGGCGGGCGGATGAGCGCGCCAAGGCGCGGTTGTGCAAGGACGAGCCGCTATTGCCGCTGCGGATCCCGCTGCCGTTCTTCGACCAGCCGGCGTGAGGCTGGCCGCGTTCCCGGCGGACGAAAATTTTAAAGTTTTTGAATCCTGGCATTTATATAATAAATGTTTTCTGCGCGCCTGACGCGTGCCAGAGTGCCATGAATGACCCGCGACCAAATAGGCGTGCTCGCGGCGGTGACGTCGAGCGCGATCGGCGGCGTCGCCGGCGGCGCCACGCGCTTCGTGATCGATGCGACCGATCCGGTGACGCTCGGCGTCTTCCGCTTC
This sequence comes from Pseudolabrys sp., assembly GCA_009694265.1. Lineage (GTDB taxonomy): Bacteria > Pseudomonadota > Alphaproteobacteria > Rhizobiales > Xanthobacteraceae > Pseudolabrys. The sequence continues at coordinate 643 of SHVM01000005.1, read as the reverse complement.
GGCATCGGTTTTCTCATTCTGCTGCCGATTGCGCTCGCGCTCAAAAGCCGCTGGCCCATGGGGCGCGACTGGATTGCGGTTGTTCTGCTCGGCATCCTATTTTTCTTCGCCTTCTCGGTGCTGTTCAATCTCGCATATAGCTACACCACCGCGGCGCGCGGCGCGCTCACGCTCTCGACCATGCCGCTGATGACCATGCTGGTCGGCGCCGCGCTCGGCATTGAGCGCATCACCGCGCGCAAGACCATCGGCGTGTCGATCGCCATGGCCGGCGTTTTTCTTGCGCTGATGCTGGGTCTGTCGGACGCGCCGCCCGGCGCCTGGCGCGGCGAACTGGTGATGCTGGCGGCGACCTTCTGCATTTCGCTTTATAACGTCTGGTCGCGGCCGTTCATCGCGCGCTCCGATCCGCTCGCCTTTCTCACCGCCGGCATGGGCGCTGCGGCATTCTGTCTGCTGGCGTGGGCGCTTGCGATCCACGGCTTCGACGCAGTCGCGCATTTCGGCACGCCGCAATGGATCGCGGTGACCTATCTCGGCGTGGTGGGCAGCGCCGGGGCGTTCATCCTCTGGGTCATCGCGCTCTCGCGCACCAGCCCGACCAAGGCAGCGGTGACTATCACGGTCAATCCGGTGTTTGCCT
>SHVM01000051.1 GCA_009694265.1 Pseudolabrys sp. | reverse complement strand
AGCAGGATGAACGGCGTGAGCGCCGAAAGCGAGAACCAGAACGCAATGGCATGCACGGCGCCGATCACAAAATAGCTGGTCGTCCCGGACCAGGTGCGCATTTCCAGGTCCATGACCCGCATGCCGATGGTGGCCGAGCGCGGGCCCCCGAGCGTGACCCCGAAATAGACGATGGCCCAGATCACCGAGGCCGGCGGCAGCAGTCAATAGAGCGCCCAGCCGAGCCCCAAAGTGACAATCCCGAAGGCGAAAATGAACATGGCCCCCAACACTACCGGAACGGCGATGATGAAAAAATCGATCAGGAACGCCACCACCCGGCGCGCCAAGACGCCCTCGAACAGTTCCGGACTGGCGGCAGGGTCGTAGGCGTGCGGTGGGACTTCGATCGACATGGGTTTGAGATGGAGAAAGAATCGGCTTTGCGCAAGAGGGGTGCCTTGCGGCATGGTGCGGCAGTCAGTCTGGAGTTCGACGTTGGCCGTCACGATTGCCGATATTGAAGCCGCCCGTAGCGTGATTAAAGGCGCGGTGCTGCGCACGCCCATGCTGCCGGCGCCCCGGCTGTCGGCGCTGACCGGGGCCGACATCTACGTCAAATACGAAAACCTGCAGGTCACCAATTCGTTCAAGGACCGCGGCGCGCTGGTCAAGCTCAGCTCGCTCAGCGGGGCCGAGCGCAAGCGCGGCGTCATCGCCATGTCCGCCGGCAATCATGCGCAAGCGGTGGCCTATCATGCGGCGCGGCTCGGCATTCCGGCCACCATCGTGATGCCGGTGACGACGCCCTTCGTGAAGGTGGCGGCGACCAAGTCGCATGGCGCCGAGGTGGTGCTCGACGGCGAGAGCGTAGCCGAAGCGCAAGCGCGCTGCGAACGGATACAAGCCGAGCGCGGGCTTACGCTGGTGCATCCCTACGACGACGCGCGCATCATCGCAGGCCAAGGCACCATCGCGTGTGAGATGCTGGAGGACGCCGGCAATCTCGATTGTATCGTGATCCCTATTGGCGGCGGCGGGCTGATCGCGGGCAACGCCATTGCCGCGCGCGCGATCGATCCCAAGATCGAGATCGTCGGCGTTGAAGCTGCCCTCTATCCGGCGGTGTGGAACGCGATCAAAGGCGACAGCAAGCCGATCGGCGGGCCGACGCTGGCTGAAGGCATCGCGGTCAAGAATGTCGGCAAACTCACTTTGCCGGTGATCCGCGAATTGGTGTCTGAATTCATTCTCGTCGACGAAACGCATCTGGAGCGCGCGGTCAATGCGTATCTGACTTTGCAGAAAACCATGGCGGAAGGCGCGGGCGCCGCGGGCCTGGCCGCGCTTTTGGCTAAGCCCGGCCGCTTCCGCGGCAAGCGCGTCGGCTTGATCCTGTGCGGTGGCAATATCGATCCGCGCATTCTGGCTTCCATCATGGTGCGCGAACTCGAGCGCGAAACACGCATCGTCTCGTTCCGCCTCACAATACCGGACCGGCCCGGCGTGCTCGGCACCATTGCGACGCGGCTGGGGACGCTCGGCGCCAATATTCTGGAAGTCGATCATCGCCGATTGTTTCTCGACGTGCCGGCCAAGGGCGCCAAGCTCGACGTCACCATCGAGACGCGCGATGCGGCGCATGCCGGTGAAATCATGACGGCGCTGGCCGCCGACGGCTATCATCCGGTGCGGATCGAGACCGGCGACGCCATGGAGTGAGCGTCCGCTACGAATATTCTGTTCTTTAACTGCTGCGCAGCAATTTGTTGGCGCGCAAGGCGATTGCAGCGAAAAATAAATCTCTACCGTGCAACATTCTTTCACGATACGCGCGTGGCGTGTGACATTGGGTATCATTCTGCACGAAACGCGATGATGTTTTACCGATGCGCACGGCAGAGATTTTGGGATGCATCTGCCGAAAAAGGCCGCGGCTATTTCGGCTGCATCGCCCGCCAGACACGCTCTGGCGTTGCCGGCATTTGGATGTGGTTGACGCCGAATTCGGCCAGCGCATCGGCCAGCGCATTGGCCACCGCCGGCATGGCGCCGACGCAGCCGGCTTCGCCCGCGCCCTTGACGCCGAGCGGATTGGTCTTGGTCGGCACCGAATTGCTCTCGACCGCCATGCCGCACAGGTCATGAGCATGCGGCATGGCGTAGTCCATGAATGAGCCGGTGACGAGCTGGCCCTCGGCGTCGAAGTGAATGTCTTCCATCAAAACTTGCCCGGCGCCTTGCGCGATGCCCCCGTGGATCTGGCCGTGCAGCAGCATGGGATTAAGCACGGTGCCGACATCGTCGACCACGCTGTAGCGCGTGATCTCGACCTTGCCGGTGTCCTGCTCGATTTCCAGCTCGCAGATATGGCAGCCGTTGGGATAATTATTGACCGGCGCGGTATAGACCGCGGTCGCGAACAGGCCGGGCTCCATGTCCTTCGGCAGGTTCGCCGGATCGAGCGACGCCACGGCGATTTCCTTGACCGAGAGCGTGCGGTTGGTCTTTGAGGTCGAGAACACGCCGTCGTCGAATTTCAGATCGGTGCCGTCGACTTTGAGCATATGCGCGGCGATGGCGCGCGCCTTCACCACTATTTTTTCGCTCGCCATGTGGAACGCCGAGCCCGCCAGTGTGGCCGAGCGCGAGCCGCCGGTGCCTTCACCGAAAAACACCTCTTGCGTGTCGCCTTGAATGTAGTTCGTGGTGGTTGGGTCTAAGCCCAGCCGGTCGCAGACCAATTGCTTGAACACGGTCTCGTGGCCCTGGCCTTGGCTGTTCGAGCCAGAGAACAATGTCAGCGTGCCGGTGCGGTCGAAACGCACCTCGGCACCTTCCGTGCTGGGCGCGCCGGCGCGTTCGATGGTGTTGGACATGCCGAAGCCCAGCAGCCTGCCGCGTTTACGCGCCTGCGCCTTGCGGGCCTTGAGCCCTTTGACGTCGGCGAGCTCCAGCGTGAGGTCCATGTTCTTTTCGAATTCGCCGCTGTCATAGGTGAAGGTGAGACCGGTCTTGAACGGCATGGCGCTGGGCGAAATGTAATTGCGCCGGCGCAACTCGGCCGGATCGATGCCATGCTCACCGGCGGCGAGATCGACCATGCGCTCGATGACGTAAGCCGCTTCCGGCCGCCCATTGCCGCGGTAGGGGCGCACCGGATTGGTGTTGGTGAACACCGCCGTGATGTCGACGTGGATCGCGGGTGTGCGGTAACAGCCGGCCAGCGTGCCGGCATTGAGCACGAAGGCCGGCATGCCGGTCTGTAGATAGGCGCCGATGGCGGCGATGGTTTTCACCCGCAGGGCGAGGAACACGCCGTCCTTGTCGAGCGCCAGCTCGGCCTCGGTGACGTTGTCGCGCGCCTGCGCGTCGCTCAGAAACGCTTCCGAACGCGTGCTGATCCATTTCACCGGCCGGCCGATCAGCTTGGACGCCAGCAGCACCAGTGGCGATTCATTGAAGATCGGCGATTTCATGCCGAAACTGCCGCCGGTATCGCCGGTGATAATGCGCAGTCTGCTGTCCGGCACCTTCAAGAGCTTGGCGAATTCTGTGCGGGCCGGGTGCGGCCGCTGCATCGGCGTGTAAATCGTGTAGCGGTCCTCCGCCTTATTGTAGTCGCCGACCGCGCCGCGCGGCTCCATGGCGGCGGCGGTGACGCGGTTGACCGTGAATTTGTGTTTGACGATTTTTTCGGCGCGCGCGAAAGCTAAATCAGTCGCCGCCTTGTCGCCGAGGAGTTCGACGAAACAAATATTGCCGGGGCAGTCCTCCCAGACGCGTGACGCATTCGGCTTCGGCGCTTCCGCGGTCGTGGTCACGGCAGGCAACACGTCGAAATCGACTTCGATTAGCTCGGCGGCGTCGAGCGCCTGCGCCACGGTCTCGGCCACGACAAAGGCCACGCAGTCGCCGACCCAGCGCACAGTGCCGTCGGCCAGAATCGGATAACGCGGCTTGTATTGCGGCGAGCCGTCGCGGCGCTTGAGCCCGCCAGGCACCGGCAGGTCGCCATAGCCCGCCGCTTTCACGTCGGCTGAAGTGAGTACCGCTAGCACGCCGGGCGCGGCCTTTGCGGCGGCGGTGTCGATCGATTTGATTTTTGCGTGCGCATGCGGCGAGCGCAGCACGATGCCATGCGCCATGCCGGGCAGCTTGATGTCGTCGGTATAGCGCCCGCCGCCCTGGATCAGTCGCGGATCCTCGAAACGCGATACGCCTTGACCGATTGCGAATTCACCCATGGAAAAAATAACCTGTCGATGTCAGGCGCCACCGGGCGGTGACGAAAAAGGAAAGAGGGATGTCAGCGTTGTTTTAGTTTTTCCGCCACGCGCGGCGCAAAGTATGTGAGCACGCCATCGGCACCCGCGCGTTTGAAGGCGATCAGGCTCTCGGTCATGGCACGCTCGCCGTCGAGCCAGCCGTTTTGCGCCGCGGCCATGATCATCGCGTATTCGCCCGACACCTGGTAGGCGAAGGTCGGCATGCCGAAGGCGTCCTTCACGCGGGCGACGATATCGAGATAAGGCAGGCCGGGTTTGACCATGATCATGTCGGCGCCTTCCTCGATGTCGAGCGCGACCTCGCGCAGCGCCTCGTCGGTATTGCCGGGGTCCATCTGATAGCTGCGCTTGTCGCCGGTCAGCGTCTTGGCCGAGCCGACCGCGTCGCGGAACGGCCCGTAGAAAGCGGAGGCGTATTTCGCCGCGTAAGCCATGATCGACACGTCGGTGAAATTCGCCGCATCGAGCGCCTTGCGGATGGCGCCGACGCGCCCGTCCATCATGTCGGAGGGCGCGATGATGTCGCAGCCGGCCTGCGCCTGCACGATCGCCTGGCGGGTGAGCACCGCGACAGTCTCGTCGTTGAGGATTTCGCCGTCGCGCAGCAAGCCGTCATGGCCGTGGCTGGTGAAGGGATCGAGCGCCACATCGCAGAGGATGCCGATCTCCGGCACTTCCTTCTTGATGGCGCGGATGGCGCGGCAGACCAGATTGTCCGGGTTGAGCGCTTCGCTGCCCGTCTCGTCGCGCAGGCTGGGATCGGTATAGGGGAACAGCGCAATGCAGGGGATGGTGAGCTGAGCGGCGCGGGTCGCTTCGCGCACCGCCTGGTCGACCGAGAGCCGCTCGACGCCCGGCATGGAGGCGATGGGCTGCCGCGCATTCTCCCCGTCCATGACAAACAGCGGCCAGATCAGATCGTCGGTGGTCAGCACATTCTCGCGCACCAGGCGGCGCGCCCATTCGCTGCGCCGGTTGCGGCGCATGCGCGTAGGTAGGTCGAGCCGGTCGGCGTCGGCAGGCAGCCCGGTTTCAACCGGCGTCAGGCGCGCGCGGGCTTCGATCGGACGGCCGAATTTGATCGCCATGAGGTTTCTCCAAGGTTCTTTTTAGCCGGTCTGCGACCGATCTGCCACCCGCATCTCACCACCGTCGTTGCCGGGCTTGACCCGGCAATCCATCCTAGGAAGGGTGTAAAATATGAATTTCGACCTCACCGAGGAACAGCGCGCCTTCCAGGCCACCGCGCGGCAGTTCGCCCGCGACGAAATGATGCCGCATGCGCGCGGCTGGGACGAGGGCGAGGTGTTTCCAGTCGCGACCTTGCGCCAGGCGGCGGCGCTCGGATTTGGCGGTATTTATGTCAAGGAAGATGTCGGCGGCTCGGCGCTCAGCCGCCTCGACGCCGCACTCATCTTCGAGGAACTGGCGCAAGGCTGCACCTCGACCGCTGCCTATATCTCGATCCACAACATGGCGGCCTGGATGATCGACGCTTACGGCAGCGATGCGGCGCGCCGCAAATTTCTGCCCAAGCTCACCACCATGGAGCATTTCGCCAGCTACTGCCTGACCGAGCCGGACGCGGGCTCGGATGCCGCGAATCTTGCCACCCGCGCGCGCCGCGATGGCGAGCACTATGTGCTCGACGGCGCCAAGGCCTTCACCTCGGGCGGCGGCGTCTCCGACATCTATGTGGTGATGGCACGCACCGGCGAGGGCGGCTCGCGCGGCATTTCCTGCATCGTGGTGGAGAAGGGCACGCCGGGCCTTTCGTACGGCGCGCCGGAAAAGAAGCTCGGCTGGAAATCGCAGCCAACCGCCATGGTCATGTTCGAGAATTGCCGCGTGCCGGTGGGAAACCGCATCGGCACTGAGGGCCAGGGCTTCAAGATCGCCATGGCCGGGCTCGACGGCGGACGGCTCAATATCGGCGCCTGCTCGCTCGGTGGCGCGCAATTCTGTCTCGACCGCACGATCGACTACATGAAAGAGCGCAAGCAGTTCGGATCAAAGCTCGCCGATTTCCAGGCGCTGCAATTTCGCATTGCCGATTATGCCACCGAGATCGAAGCCGCGCGCCTGCTGCTACATCGCGCGGCGGTCGCGGTCGGCGAAGGTGAGGGCGCGGCCACCCGGCTCGCCGCCCAGGCCAAGCGGCTTGCGACCGATACGGGTTTCGAGGTGGTCAATGGCTGCCTGCAATTGCATGGCGGCTATGGCTATCTGCGTGATCATCCGATCGAGCGCGTGTTGCGCGATGTGCGAGTGCATCAGATCCTGGAAGGCACCAACGAAATCATGCGCGTGATCATCAGCCGCGCTATGCTGGGGAATTGATCGCTCCGATGTCAAACTACGGCGGCGACATCCTGTTCGAGCGGCGCGGCGCGGCCGGCATCGTCACGCTCAACCGGCCGCAGGCGCTTAATGCCGTCACGCATGGCATGGTGCGGGCCTTGCGCGCGCAACTCGACGATTGGGCCGGCGATGCGGCGGTGACGCGGGTGGTGATCCAGGCTGTGGGCGCGCGTGCCTTCTCGGCCGGCGGCGATATTCGCGCGCTTTACGATCTGGGCAAGGCCGGGCGGCACGACGAGGCGCTGCAATTCTGGCGCGACGAATATCCGCTCAATGCGGCGATCAAGAACTACCGCAAGCCCTATGTCGCGCTGATCGATGGCATCGTGATGGGCGGCGGCGTCGGCGTGTCGGTGCATGGCTCGCACCGCGTTGCCGGTGACCGTTTTCAATTCGCCATGCCGGAAGTCGGCATTGGATTTTTCCCCGATGTCGGCGCCACCTGGTTTCTGCCGCGCATGCCGGGCGAGCTTGGTGCGTATTGCGCGCTCACCGGCGAACGTTTCGGTATCGCCGATGGCTGCGGGAGCGGGCTTGCCACCCATCGCATTCCATCGGCGCGCTTTGACGCGCTGCTGGAGGGGCTCGCTGGCACGGTATCGGTGGACGCGGTGTTGTCGGCATTCTCGGAGCCCGCGGGCGAGGGCGCAATCATGGCGCGGCGCGGCGCGATCGACCGGCTGTTTGCGGGCGCCCGCGTCGAGGGCATCCTCGATGCGCTCGACCTTGAGGCGGCGTCGCACGGCGCCGATGCTGAATGGGCGGCCAGGACCGCCGCCCTCATGCGCGCGAAATCGCCACTCAGCCTTAAATTGGCGCTGGCGCAAGTGCGGCGCGGAGCCGCCTGGGACTTTGAGACGTGCATGCGCGCCGAATTCCGCATAGTGTCGCGCGTCATCCAGGGCCATGATTTTAACGAGGGTGTGCGCGCCGTGATCGTCGACAAGGACAACAAGCCGCGCTGGTCACCGGCAGTGCTGGCCGATGTGATCGAGGCGGAGGTCGAGCGCCATTTCTCGCCGCTCGGCGGGCAAGAGTTGGTTCTGCCATGAACGAGCCGGGCGCCAGCGGCGAACTTTACGGCCTCGATCCGGTGCGCGAGCACGAGGGCGAGGAGGGCGTCGGGCTGTGGACGCGGCGGCTCGTGTTTTTCCTGCGCGTGATGGCCGGCGTGTCGATGATCAAGGGACTCTACCACTGGTCGGAAGTGTGCGGCATTGGACTCGAGCCGACCGAACTGTTTGAAAACCATTCGATCGCGTGGCAGACCGCGACGGTGTTCTTTGCCGTGATCGATCTGGTCGCGGCTGTAGGTTTATGGCTCGCCGCCGCCTGGGGCGCGGTGATCTGGCTCACGGCGGTGGCCTCGATGCTGGCGGTTGAAATATTTTTTCCGCAAGTGTTCGGCGGCGGCTTGATGACGGGGTTGCTGGAAGGCGGGCTGCTTGCGCTTTATCTGTGGCTGGCATTGAAATCGGCGCATGAACAGCCGGGCTGATTGACAACAAAAATACGGGGAGGGCGCCATGGCGTGCATAGCATTCATCGGGCTCGGCAATATGGGCCTGCCGATGGCGGTCAACCTGATCAAGGCCGGTCATCGGATCGAAGGCGTGGATGTCAATCCGACCTCGGTCGAAAAACTTAAAACGGCGGGCGGCGCGAGCGCCGAGACGCATCAAATCGCCGCAGCATGCGCCGATACGGTCATCACCATGCTGCCGGCCGGTCAACAGGTGCGCGAGGTTTATCTCGGCGCCGGTGGCATTATCGCCAACGCCAAGCCCGGCACGCTGCTGATCGATTGTTCCACCATCGACGTGGATACCGCGCGCGCGGTCGCCGCGGAGGCGGAAAAGAAGGGGTTGTTGATGCTCGATGCGCCGGTGTCCGGCGGCGTCGGCGGCGCCACCGCGGCAACGCTCACCTTCATGGTTGGCGGCAGCGCGCAGGCTTTTACGCGCGCGCAATCGATCCTGGAAAAAATGGGCAAGACCATTGTGCATGCCGGCGGCGCCGGCAACGGCCAGGCCGCCAAGATTTGCAACAACATGATCCTCGGCGTGTCGATGATCGCGGTGTCGGAGGCTTTCGTGCTGGCGGAAAAGCTCGGCCTCGATCACCAGAAACTGTTCGACATCTCGTCGAAATCCTCGGGTCAATGCTGGTCGATGACCACCTATTGCCCGGTGCCGGGACCGGTGCCGGCATCACCCGCTAATCGCGACTATGCGGCCGGCTTTACCGCCGCCATGATGCTGAAAGATTTAAAATTGGCGCAAAGTGCGGCCAAGGCCGCGGGTGCAAAGACACAACTGGGTGCGGATGCTGAAAGGATTTATTCGGCATATGTCGAGAGCGGGGAGGCGGGACGGGATTTTTCCGGCATAATCCGCTTCGTTCGCGGCTAAACCGGGCGAGCAAGGTGAACGAAGCGTTGCGTCAATAATTGCAATTGCGCATTCAACGAAGCATTCACCCTTGTAAATAAACCTAATCTTTATGGTGTTATTTAAGCCGATTTTAGACTGCCCCTTATAGGTTGCGGCATCTGGAACGAGGAAACAGGGCCTCGTTACCAGGGGCGTACGAGACAACAAAAATATAAGGGGCGTTAGACATGAAAGCCGTTGCGAAGACGGTCGAGCCTGCCGAGCATGAGGCGCGCTTCGACCATATCCGGCCTCTCTATCATGAGGCGTTGACCTTGGTGGAGCGGCTGCATCGCCGGCTGCTCGACGTGATCAAGGATGAATTCGATCGCCGCGGCCGCTCCGACATCAATTCGGTGCAGGCGCTGCTGCTGTACAATATCGGCGACAAGGAGTTGACGGCCGGTGAGCTGCGCACGCGCGGCTATTATCTCGGCTCCAACGTCTCCTACAATCTCAAAAAGCTGGTCGAGATGAATTTTCTCGATCATCAGCGCTCGCGCGTTGACCGGCGTTCGGTGCGCATCAAGCTGACCGACAAGGGCCGCGAAGTGCGCGACATTGTTGAGACGCTCTACCAAAAGCATGTGCGCACGGTCGAACAGGTCGGCGGCATCAACGCCGACGAGTTCGCCACGCTCAACAAATCGCTGCATCGGCTCGAGCGCTTCTGGATCGATCAGACCCTCTATCGCCTGTAATTTCGGAATACTTGCGAAGCGATTTGCCCCGGCCGGAACCTCCCCGGCCGGGGTTTTTCGTTTGGGCCCTAGATATTGCGCCTGCCCGCTGTCCACATGACAATACTTGGCGGTTCGCGGCACATATGCTATTTCCGGACGTAATCTCGGAACCAGCCATTGATGGGTGTCGGCCGCGTTCCCGGCACCAGGAGATCGCGATGTCGGCCAAGTTGTCCCACCAGTCGAGCCCCAAATCTGCCGGCGATGGTGACGCCTTGTTTTCGGCGCGCTTGAGCGAGGTGGACCCGGAGATCAACGACGCGATCAATCGAGAACTGGGCAGACAGCGCGACGAGATCGAGTTGATCGCGTCGGAGAACATCGTTTCTCGCGCCGTTCTGGAAGCGCAGGGGTCCGTTCTCACCAATAAATACGCCGAAGGCCTGCCGAGCAAACGCTATTACGGCGGCTGCCAGTTCGTAGACGTGGCAGAGACACTCGCTATTTCGCGTGTGACGAAGTTGTTCGGCTGCCAGTTCGCCAATGTACAGCCGCATTCTGGCGCTTCTGCCAACGCAGAGGCGTTCTTCGCACTGCTTACGCCCGGCGACACCTTCATGGGGCTCAATCTCGCCGCCGGCGGTCATCTCACGCACGGCTCGCCGGTCAACATGTCGGGCAAGTGGTTCAAGCCGGTACCCTATGGCGTGCGCCGCGACGATCACCGCATCGACATGGCGGAGGTGAAAAAACTCGCCAAAGAGCATAGGCCGAAGCTGATCATCGCCGGCGGCTCGGCCTATCCGCGGATCATCGACTTCAAGTGCTTCCGCGAAATCTGCGATGAAGTCGGCGCGCTGCTGATGGTCGACATGGCGCATTTCGCAGGCCTGGTCGCGGCCGGTGTGCACCCCTCGCCATTCCCGCATGCGCATGTGGTGACTACGACGACGCACAAGACATTGCGCGGCCCGCGCGGCGGCGTGATCCTGTCGGATGATGAGGCGATCGCCAAGAAGCTCAATTCGGCGGTGTTCCCCGGCATGCAGGGCGGCCCGCTGATGCATGTCATCGCCGCCAAGGCGGTGGCGTTCGGCGAAGCGCTGCGGCCGGGCTTCCGCATCTATGCCAAGAACGTGGTGGAGAATGCCAAAGCGCTGGCCGCGCACCTGAAGTCGCACGGGCTCGACATCGTGTCGGGCGGCACCGACACCCATCTGATGCTGGTCGATCTGCGCCCCAAACGCCTCACCGGCAAGGTGGCGGAACTGGCGCTCGGCCGCGCGCATATCACCTGCAACAAGAACGGCATCCCGTTCGATCCGGAAAAGCCGACGGTCACCTCGGGGATCCGGCTCGGCACGCCGGCCTGTACCACGCGCGGCTTCGGCATCGCGGAATTCCGCGCCGTGGGCGATATGATCGTCGAAGTGCTCGACGTGCTGTCGCAGAAGGGCGTCGAGGAGGATTCGCTGGTCGAGGCCGCGGTGCGCGGCAAGGTCAAGACACTGCTGTCGCGTTTTCCGATCTATCCAGGCGCATGATCCCGAAAAGTGGGAACCGGTTTTCGGATAAGATCATGCGCAAACAAATAGAGTAGGGGGCGTTATGCGTTGCCCGAGTTGCGGAAGTCTCGATACGCAGGTGAAGGATTCACGGCCGACCGAGGATTCGGCGGTGATCCGCCGTCGCCGCGTCTGCCTGACCTGCAATTTCCGCTTTACGACCTTTGAGCGCGTGCAATTGCGCGAGCTGACCGTCATCAAGCGCAACAGCCGCCGTGTGCCGTTCGATCGCGACAAACTCATGCGTTCGGTGCAGATCGCGCTGCGCAAGCGTGCGGTCGAGCCGGAGCGCATCGAGCAGATGGTCTCCAAGATCGTGCGCGAGCTTGAAAGCGCCGGCGAGAACGAAGTCTCGTCCGAAGGGATCGGCGAAATCGTCATGGCGCACTTACGCGAAATCGACGACGTCGCCTATGTGCGTTTTGCCTCGGTCTACCGCAATTTCGGTGAGGTCAAGGATTTCCGCGCCGCGCTCGATGAATTGTCGGGCGACGAGGACACCGCGACGCCTAAGCAAAAATGAGCGACCCAACAGCGCCAGTCCACGCTGACACATCCGCGGCCGACAAGCGCTTCATGGCGCTGGCGCTGGCACTCGGCCGGCGCGGCTTAGGCAACACCTGGCCCAATCCGGCCGTCGGCGCGGTGATCGTGAAGGACGGCGTCATTCTCGGTCGCGGCTGGACGCAAAAAGGCGGCCGCCCGCATGCCGAGATCGAGGCGCTGCGCCGCGCCAAGAAATCGGCGCAGGGCGCCACTCTCTACGTGACGCTCGAGCCATGTTCGCACCAGGGCAAATCGCCGCCTTGCGCCGATGGCATCATCAAAGCCGGCATGACGCGCGTGGTGTCGGCGCTGGAGGATCCCAATCCGGAAGTTGCCGGCGCGGGTCACCGCAAGCTCACCGAGCGCGGCATCAAGGTCGATATTGGGCTTGGTGCCGAGCAGGCGCGCCGCGATCACGCCGGTCACTTCACGCGCATGCAGAAGGCGCGGCCTTTTGTGACGCTCAAGCTCGCGCTGTCGAAAGACGGCAAAGCCGGCCTCGCCGGCCGCAAGCCGTTTGCGCTCACCGGCGAAGAGGCGCGCACCCGTGTGTTTCAGATGCGTGCCGCGAGCGACGCCATTCTGGTCGGCATCGGCACGGTGCTGGCCGACAATCCGCAATTGGGCTGCCGCTTGCCCGGCTTGTTCGAGCGCTCGCCGGTGCGCGTGGTGCTCGATGCGAAGCTGCGGGTGCCCTTGGCGACCGCGGTGGTGGCAACGGTAAGTGCAACACCAACCTGGGTGTTCACGTCGCGCAAGCCTTCGGCCATTGCCGAAGAGGTTTTGCAGCAACGCGGCTGCAAGGTATTTCGCGTCGATGATAAGGACGGCAAGCTCGATCTCGACGCGGTTCTGAAAGTTCTCAGCGAGCAGGGCATCACCCGGTTGATGGTGGAGGGCGGGCCGATTGTTGCCGCCAGCTTTGTAGCCGCCGGTCTGGTGGATGCGGCGGTGTTGCTGCGCGCGGAGAAGACCATCGGCGCGGACGGCATCGATGCGCTGGAAGGCATGCCGCTCAGCGCCTTGACTGGAAAACTTACATCGCGCGGCAGCGAAAAGCTCGGCGCCGATACTGCCGAAACATTCGAGCGGGTGTGACAGATGTTCACCGGCTTGGTCACCGATAAAGGCGAAATCCGCTCGGTCAAACCGCGCGCCGACAATCTGCACCGCATCACCATTTTCTGCCGCTATCCGCGCGCCGAGATCGCGCAAGGCGCCTCGATTTCCTGTTCCGGCGTTTGCTTGACGGTGGTGGATACCGGCGAGGAGGACGGTCGCGTCTGGTTCGCGGTCGATGCGGCGGATGAGACCTTGCGCGTCACCACGGCCGGCCGCTGGCGGCACGGCACGGCGGTCAATCTTGAACGGTCGTTGAAGCTGGGCGACGAATTGGGCGGCCATCTGGTTGCAGGCCATGTCGACGGCGTGGCTAGCGTCGTTGCGCGCGACGACATGACGGATATGGCACGTTTCAGCTTGCACCCGCCCGCCGCGCTTGCCCGTTTCATCGCGCCCAAGGGCTCAGTGGCGCTCGACGGCGTCTCGCTCACCGTCAATGTGGTGGAAGGCGACACGTTCTCGGTGCTGATCATTCCGCACACGCTGCAGGTGACGACGCTCAGCGCGCTTGCCGTAGGTGACGACGTTAACCTCGAAATCGACACCATGGCGCGTTATGCCGCGCGGCTGATGGATACAAAATAGAGCCCTTGTTCCGGTCGCGGCTGCTTGCTACCACGCGGCTCAACAAGGAAATTGTAATGGCCAAGAAGAAAAGCAGCGCCGCCAAGATTGGCAAAACGAGCGGCAAACGCAACGGCGCGATCCGCATATTGATCGTGGAGGCGCGTTTCTACCATGACATTTCCGCCGATCTGTTGCGCGGCGCCACTTACGTGCTCGATCAAGCCGGCGCGCAGCACGAGCGCATCACGGTGCCGGGCGCGCTGGAGATTCCCGCCGCCATCGCCATGGCGCTCGATGCCGCGATTGCCAAGCGCAAGCCCTATGACGGCGTGGTCGCGCTCGGCTGCGTGATCCAGGGCGAGACCTATCATTTCGAGATCGTCGCCGACCAATCGGCGCGCGCGCTGATCGATCTGTCGGTCGCGCGCCAGCTTCCCGTCGGCAACGGCATTCTCACCGTCGACAGCCAAGCCCAGGCCATCGCGCGCGCCGGCGCCGACGACCGTAACATGGGCGCCGCCGCCGCGCGCGCCGCGCTGGCGATGGTGGCGCTCAAACGTAAGCTAGAAAACTAATGGCCCGCGGCGCGCCCACCGGCGATAAGGACGCGCGCAAGGAAGCGCCAAAGGCCAACAAGCGCGGCGCGGCCCGCCTTGCCGCCGTGCAGGCGCTCTACCAGATGGATCTCGCCGGCGCCGGTTTGAACGAAATTCTTGCGCAGTTCGAAAGCCATTGGCTGGGCCGCGAAGTCGAGGGCGCGCAATATCTGCCGGCCGAGGCTGCGTTCTTCCGCGACATCGTTTCGGGCGTGGTGCGCGAGCAGCGCGCGCTCGACCCGCTCATCGACGACGCGCTGGCCAAGAGCTGGCCGCTCAAGCGCATCGAGACCGTGCTGCGCGCGGCCTTGCGGGCGGGCGCCTATGAACTCGAGCATCGCCGCGATGTGCCGGCGCGCGTGGTGGTGTCGGAATATGCCGACGTGGCCGCCGCTTTCGTCGAGCGCGACGAGACCGGCATGGTCAATGCCGTGCTCGACCAGCTGGCGCGGGCGCTGCGCGCGGCCGAATTCGCCGCTTAGACTCCCTCCCCCTTTTCAAGGGGAGGGAAGAGAGAGCAAGGTCGTGCGATGAGTTCTGAGATTGACAAACTCTCGGCCGAGGATCGACTGATCGCGCGCCACTTCCAGCCGATCGCAACCCACCCGGGCGCGCTCGGCCTCGCCGACGATGCCGCCTTCATCACACCACCGCCGGGCTGCGACCTGGTGCTCAAGACCGATGCGATCATCGGCGGCGTGCATTTTTTTCCCGGCGATGCCGCGCATACCATTGCCGCCAAGGCACTGCGGGTGAACCTGTCGGATCTCGCCGCCAAGGGCGCGCGCCCGCTCGGATTTCTGTTGTCGCTCGCGCTACCCAAGGATATCGGCGATGAATGGCTGGCCGATTTCGCCGACGGATTGCGCGGCGATGCGGTGCTGTTTGCCTGCCCCTTGTTCGGCGGCGACACCGACCGCACGCCCGGCCCGGTGACGATTTCGATCGCCATGTTCGGCGCCGTGCCGGAAGGCAGCATGGTGCGGCGCGCCGGCGCCAGGCCCGGCGATAGTGTGTTTGTTTCCGGCAGCATCGGCGATGCGGCGCTGGGACTTGTGGTGCGCAAGGGCGGCGGTACGGACTGGAAACTATCGGCCGCGCAACGCCAGCGTCTGGTGGCGCGCTATCTGCTGCCGCAGCCGCGCAATGCGCTGGCCGAAGCCGTGCGTAGCCATGCTTCCGCGGCGATGGATGTGTCGGACGGCCTGGCCGGCGATCTCGCCAAATTGTGCCGGGCCTCAAAAGTGTCGGCCGACATCGACGTGGCGTTGGTTCCGCTGTCCGACGCCGCCAAAGCCGTGATTGCGAGCGATGCCGCCATGCTGGAGACAGCGCTGACCGGCGGCGACGACTATGAGATCGTCTGCACCGTGCCTGCGGGCAAGGCGGCGGGCTTCCGCGCGGCGGCGCTTGCGGCCAATGTGGCGGTCACCGAGATCGGCAAAATCGGGGCGGGTGAGGGCGCCTGCTTTCTGGCAACCGATGGCAAGGCGCTTTCGTTCAAGCAAACCTCGTTCAGCCACTTCTGAAATCGCTGGGGACGCGGGCGAACACTGGCGGTATAATCGGCTAAACGAGTGAAGAGTGGAAACTCGCCATGCATGACATGACGGCAAAGCAAGCGGCGATTACGTCGGCCGGGCCCCATCCGAATTTTGCGAAAAACCACAAGCGGTTTCCCACCACGGCCTGGATGCGCGAGTCCGCGCCGCGCAATGTCCCGCGTTTTGCCTTTGAATATGGCGATACCGGCGCCGGCAACGATGTCGGCATCGCGCACAACTGGGCGGCGCTCGACGCGGTCAAGATCGTCCCACGCTATGGCGTGATGCCGACGCTGCCGCCGATTGAAGTCGAGCTGTTCGGAACGCGCTACGCGGCGCCGATTGGCATTGCGCCGATGGGCGGTCCGTCGCTGGTGTGGCCGGGCGCGGATCTGCTGATGGCCAAGGCAGCCCAGCGCGCGCGCATTCCCTACACTTTGAGCGTCGCCGGTGGCGCCACCATCGAGCAAGCGGCGCAAGCCGCGCCCGACGTGTTCTGGCTGCAGCTTTACCGGTTCTGGCACGACGACCACAAGATCGGCTTCGATCTGATCCGGCGCGCGCAAGCGGTCGAGGCCAAGGTGCTGGCGCTCACCCTCGATGTGCCGGTGCGCACCACGCGCTCGCGCGAGACTTATGCCGGACTTGCCCATGAGTTTCGCCCGAACCTGCGCATGCTCTATGAAATGACCATCCGGCCGAAATGGCTGCTGGCGCTGCTGCGCAACGGCTATCCGCGCTTCGCCACCATTAGCCAATATGCCCGCGCGGGCGCCGGCACCAACGAGATCATCAATTACGCGCGCACCCGGATGGGCGGGGCGTTTTCCTGGGAAGAAGTCGCGCGTTATCGCGACAAGTGGAAAGGGCCGATGGCGCTCAAGGGCATCATGCACCCGCTTGACGCCGAGAAGGCGGTTTCGCTCGGCGTCGAAGGCATCTGGGTGTCGAACCACGGCGGCCGGCAGATCGAGGCGCTGGTGCCGTCGATCGATTGCCTGCCGGGGATCGTGGCAGCCGTCGGCAAGAAGACGACCGTCATGCTCGACAGTGGCATCCGTAGTGGGCAGGACGTGATGCGCGCGCTGGCGCTCGGCGCCGACGCGGCCTTTGCCGGCAAGTCGTTTTTGTGGGCCGTGGCGGCCATGGGCGACGAGGGGCCGGCGCATTTGATCGATCTTTTCATCGATGAATTGCGCTCGTCGCTCGGCCAGATCGGCGCGCTCTCTCCGGCCGCGGCGCGCCAGGCTACCGTTCTCCATCCCGGCGCGATCAAGTTTTAGGGCGGCCGTAGCGGTTTTTTCCGCTCGTCCCCGCGGAAGCGGGGACCCAGTCTTTTGTAAATAGCACTGGATTCCCGCTTTCGCGGGAATGAGCGGGTGAGAGGCAACGCTGCCCTGCGCTTCCGGTAGT
Organism: Pseudolabrys sp.; assembly: GCA_009694265.1. Taxonomy (GTDB): domain Bacteria; phylum Pseudomonadota; class Alphaproteobacteria; order Rhizobiales; family Xanthobacteraceae; genus Pseudolabrys. The sequence goes on along the minus strand of SHVM01000051.1, from coordinate 1,463 downwards.
AGCGATATCCTGCGGCGCCCGTTAAAGAGAGGACTCTTTTACCGGGAATCGCATCATGTCGGCCGTCGCCGAACCCATTGCCCACGCCCACATCGACGACAATCTCGCCCGCCGCAACGCGATGGTGCTGGCGGTCGGGCAGGCGCTTGCTGGCGGCAACAACACCGTTATCGTCTCCACGGCCAGCATCGTCGGCGCGGTGCTGGCGCCCGACAAGGGCCTCGCGACTTTGCCAATCACCGCCATGGTGCTGGGTATGTGGCTCGGCACGCTGCCGATTGGCTGGCTCGCCCGCCGCTTCGGCCGCCGCTTCGCGCTGCAGTCGGGATCGGCGTTCGGCATTTTGTCGGGGCTGATTTCCTATGCGGCGGTGATGAATGGCCAGTTCTGGCTGCTGCTGATCGGCACCTTTTGCGGCGGGCTCTATGCCGCGGCCCACAACTCCTACCGCTTCGCGGCGGCCGATACCGCGAGCGAGGCCTATAGGCCGAAAGTCGTGTCGTGGGTTTTGGCCGGCGGCGTATTCGCCGCGGTGATCGGCCCGCAGCTTGTCATCTTCACCAAGGATCTGCTGCCGCCCTACATGTTCGCGGCCAGCTATCTCGGGCAATCCGCCTGCGCCTTGATCGCGGCGCTGGTGCTGATCTTCGTGAAGGTGCCGCCGATCCCGGCCACGCGGATCGAACAGGCCCGGCCGCTGGCCACGATCGTGCGCACGCCGCGCTTTGTCGTGGCGGTGGCCTGCGGGGTTGCGAGCTACGCCATGATGAACATGCTCATGACCTCGGCGCCGCTCGCCATGATCGGTTGCGGGCATTCGGTGACCGACGCCATGCTCGGCATCCAGTGGCACGTGCTGGCGATGTATGCACCGAGCTTCGTCACCGGCAGCCTGATTGTGCGCTTCGGCGTGGAGCGTATCACCGGCATCGGCCTGGGCCTGATCGCCATCGCGGCGGTGGTCGGCATTGCCGGAATCTCGGTGGCGCATTTCTGGAGCGGGCTGGTGCTGCTAGGTCTCGGCTGGAACCTCGCCTTTATAGGCGCCACCACGATGGTCACCCAGTGCCACCGGAGCGAGGAGCGCAACAAGGTGCAGGCGTTCAACGATTTCCTGATCTTCGGCAGCATGGCGCTGGCTTCGTTCTCCTCCGGCCAATTGCTGGAGTATTTCGGCTGGACGACGATCAACGAGGTGATCTTCCCCACCGTCTTGGTGGCCGGCGCGCTGCTGGTGTGGCTCAGTTTGCGGAAGCGGGCGGCGGCGGCGGTGTAAGCGCAGGCGCGAACTTCCCGGCCTCATTTTGAGGAGCGCCCGCAGGGCGCGTCACCGAATGTCGGCCCTGGCCGACTTGTGCATTGAATGACCCAATCTCGGGTAAACCTGAGATTGGTGGACGAGGCCGCCCCATGGTTCGAGACGCGCCTAACGGCGCTCCTCACCATGAGAAGAAAGGGCGCAG
>SHVM01000004.1 GCA_009694265.1 Pseudolabrys sp. | reverse complement strand
GACCTGGCTTTTTTGAACCAAGCGTTGTGAGAGAATAGCTTGGAAAGGAGCTTGGTCATGCCAAAGAAGAGGTTTGGTGCAGAGCAGATTGTGACGCTGCTTCGCCAGATTGAAGTGTCGATGGTGCAGGGCAAACCTACGCCGATGGCTTGCCGGGATGCGGGGGTATCGCAGCAGAACTACGCGATGAGCTGCTCAATGGAGAGATCTTCTACAGCCTGAAAGAAGCACAGATCGTCATCGAGCAATGGCGAAAGCACTACAACACTGTCAGGCCGCACTCATCGCTCGGATATCGACCACCGGCACCACAGACGATGAGCCCGTTCCTGACACCGCTAGATCAGGCCGCGCAAATGCAATAGTCTCTCCATCGCGCTGGTACAAAAAATCCGTCAGGTCAAGCCGAGCTCAGGCATCCTCGGCCCCGAGGATTGGCGCTTCTACGAGCATGACGGCCGCGCCCGATACCGAAAACCCAATAAAATCAGGCCCGCCCCTTATCCCCGGCATGCGCCACGCGCATGCCACGCTAGGATTTGTTTCACATAAAACACGCGATCGGGTCTTCTTTCGTCAACCAATAGCGCCTATATTCATTCCCGCCGGGGCAACCCGGCTATGGCGATAAATGGCCGTCGTAATAAACCTTTCGGACCCGGGGGCAGTACCCGGCGCCTCCACCAAAGCGCAAGCCCGGCTGGGCTTCGGCGGGGGCGAAATAGGATCGACGAGGGCGTAAAGGACGAACTTTTGCTCGGCATGGTTCCGCCGTTATCGGGCCAAATCGTAGTTGCAAATGACAACTATGCTCCGGTTGCTCAGGCTGCGTAAGCGGTTTGAATAACCAAGCCTACAAGCCCTAGCCGTCTTAGCAGCGGTTAGGCGGGGTTCGGAGGCACCTGGCAACAGAAGCCTCCACTTTCGTCTCCATTTTTCATCTCCACTTTTCGGGATCATGCGCTAGCATCCGGCCCCGAGTCCTTAAACCGCAGTCCCGCGAGGCCGCATGGCCGACCAAATCCGCTACGATCTCCTGACCCAGCAGGCGCTGCGCGGCGTCGTGCGCGGCGTGCTCACGGATGCCGCCAAGAAGGGCCTGCCGGGCGATCATCATTTTTTTATCACCTTCGACACCCACGCCGATGGCGTGCGCATGTCGGACCAGCTGCGCGCGCAATATCCGGACGAGATGACGGTCATCCTGCAGCACCAGTTCTGGGATTTGAAGGTGGACGAGCACGGCTTCGAGGTCGGCCTGTCGTTCGGCGGCATCACCGAGCGGCTGGCCATTCCGTTCGAAGCAATCAACGGCTTCTTCGATCCGTCGGTGCAATTCGGCCTGCAATTCGAGGAAGTCGTCGAGGGCCAGGGCCGGCAGACGCCGGCCAATGCGCAAGAAAAAGGACAAGAAAAGGGACAGGACAAGGGTCACGATAAGCCCGCGAAGAAAAAACGCTTTCCCGGGCCGACGCTGGCCGAAACCAAGGCGCCCGGCCCCCCCGCTCTGGCCGCGGTGCCGGATCCCGAGCCCGACAAGCCCAAAAGCGGCGGCGGCGAAGTGGTTCGCCTCGACCGTTTCCGCAAGAAGTAATGGCTAAAAAGCGCAACAAGACGCGCAACAAGAAGCGTCAAAAAACGCGAATTGAGAGCGACGCCTTCGGCCCGCTGACTATCCCCGCCGACAGACTCTGGGGCGCGCAGACCGAGCGCTCGCTACATAATTTTCGCATCGGCTCCGAGCGCATGCCGGTCGAAATCGTGCGCGCGCTCGGCCTGATCAAGGCTGCTGCGGCCGAAGTCAACCGCGATCTCGGCTCGCTCGACCGCAAAAGGGCGGGCGCCATCGCCGCCGTGGCGAAGGATATCGCCGACGGCAAGCTGGACGGGCATTTCCCGCTGCTGGTGTGGCAGACCGGCTCCGGCACGCAGACCAATATGAACGTCAATGAAGTGATCGCGAACGCGGCCAACGTGGCGCTCGGCGGCAAACTCGGCTCGAAGTCACCGGTGCATCCCAACGATCACGTCAATATGAGCCAGTCGTCCAACGACAGCATCCCGTCCGCCATGCACATCGCCGCGGCGATGGAAATCGCGCGGCATTTGCTGCCGGCCTTGACGAAATTGCACAAGGCGCTCGACCGCAAGGCGAAACAATTCGCGCGGATCGTCAAGATCGGCCGCACCCATATGATGGATGCGACGCCGATCACCTTGGGGCAGGAGTTCTCCGGCTATGCCGCGCAGGTGAAATCCGCGGGCCTGCGCATCGCGCTGGCGCAGCGCGAGCTTTATCCGCTGGCGCAGGGCGGCACCGCCGTCGGCACTGGTTTGAATTCAAAACCGAAATTCGCCAAGGCGTTCGCGCGCCGCATCGCTGCGCTCACCAAGCTGCCGTTCGTGAGCGCGCCCAATAAATTCGAGCACATGGCCGGCCACGATGCCTATGTGTTCGTGCATGGCGCGCTCAATGCCGCCGCCACCGCGCTGTTCAAGGTCGCCAATGATATCCGCCTGCTCGGCTCCGGCCCGCGTTCGGGGCTGGGCGAGTTGATCTTGCCGAGCAACGAGTTGGGCTCCTCGATCATGCCGGGCAAGACCAATCCGACGCAGAGCGAGGCGCTCACCATGGTGTGCTGCGAGGTGTTTGGGAATAACACCACGATCACCGTGGCCGGCAGTCAGGGCCATTTCGAGCTCAACGTCTACAAGCCGGTGCTGGCCTACGCCATGCTGCAATCGATCCGGCTCTTGGGCGATGCGGTCAATTCCTTCACCGGCAATTGCGTGGCGGGGATAAAGGCCAACGAGCCGCGCATCGCCGAATTGATGCAGCACTCGCTGATGCTGGTGACCGCGCTGGCGCCACACATCGGCTACGACAAGGCCGCGCAGGTCGCCAAAGCCGCGCACGCCAACGGCACCACGCTGCGCGCGGAAGCCATGCGGCTGGGTTATGTCTCCGGGCCCGATTTCGATCGTCTAGTCCGCCCCTCCAAAATGACGCACCCGCGATAATTCGGTGATTTTTTTCAATGGGCCGCGGTACCCGGATGGGCAACCGCCGTGCACAGGTGTGGGCGAACCCTGCTACCTGCCGCAATATGAGGCCGCGAAGGGCAAAGTTGTATTCGAAGCCTGGAATGTATTGTCCGGTACCCGACTTACGTATCGCGGTACTATTCTACAGATGTTGTATGACATATTTCACGATGCCATAACTTGCCGTAACGTTATTGAACGTCAATTTCATGTTTTCGATAGTAAAGTTTTTGAAGTTCTAAAATATACATTTAGAAGTGTCTTATTACCACGATAACTATCCCGATCTTTTCTGATGGTATTCGCTAACAGTCACGGGGCGATCTATTACGATCAACTAACCGTGTATTGAATTCACGTGACGATTCCCCGCAAACTAATAGGTGCAATCTTACGGAGTCGTCCACCAACATGTCGGGTATTTGGCGGTGGTGCACCGGGGTCACATCACGACCCGAGCAGAACGTATCCAGTTACCGTCGAGACATTGAATGGCTGAACTTGTGAATCTTCGAACGGCCCGAAAGCGAGCCAAGCGGCAACAGGGCGATCAGCGTGCCCACGCCAATCGGCTTGCCCACGGCCAGCCCAAGCACTTGCGCGAACTCGAAGGCGCGCAGCAGACGAAAGCCAGCCACGATCTCGACAGGCACCGGATCAAAACAGGAGACGGCCGATGAAATCGCCGGTTGTCAAACGCTCGATCGTCATTGCGGGTCACAAGACGAGTGTCAGTCTTGAAGATGCGTTCTGGAAGGGTCTCAAAGAGATAGCGAACCGCCGCGATCTGACGCTGTCGGACCTGGTGGCCTCGATCGACACAGATCGTCACCATGGAAATCTGTCGTCCGCGATCCGCCTGTTCGTTCTCGATCATTACCGTACGCAGATCGGCGACGAACGCCATACGCAAGCACTTGCCCGCGATGGGGCGGGCGGGCGCGCGGGTCTCTCAGTTCTGCGGGCCGACTGACGCCGCCGGCTGTTTGTTGCGTGCCGGCGCCGGCAACGGTCTGATATTGAGCGGGGCCGGCAAGGCGGGCGCCTGCTCGCTCTTTGGCTCCGGCGGTTGCCCACCTGGTTGCGGCGATGCGCCTTCGATCGCCCGCAATCGCTTCGCCTGATTTTCGACCGCCCGCAAGGTGAGCCATCCGGTCAGCGCAGACACGTCGATGCTACGCGACGGCGCATCGAGCGGTCCTTTCAAGGCCATGAAAATATCCGGCAAATTATCCAGCTTGGCGCCGGCGGCATGGTTTGATCCCGAGAGTACAAGCCGCGCATCGATCGAACCGTCGGTGAGATCGAGATTGCCTGCAAGAGCCAAGTCGGCGTCCTTACTTTCTACATTGACATTCCTCAGCCGCGCTTGGCCGGCGCTGATCGCGATCATGCCGTCGGCGCGCTTCACGATAAGCTGACCGCTCTCCAATGCCTTGCTCACCACGTTGGAGATACGCCCGGCGTCAATCGTCAATCCCTGATCGACCGCGCGGGTGACGGCATCGAAGGCGCGTGGATCGAGGCCGGCGAATTGGGCATCGGCGAGCGTGATCTTTCCCGTCCCTTGCAATGAGCCTATCAGAGCGGCCGGGCTCAACCCGGTCCCGTCTATTTCGGCCGTGAGACTAAGCGATCCGGAGATAGCAGGGCGCGCGCCGGCCTGCAGCAGGGTTGCAGCGTCGACACCCGTGAGTGCGACTTTGGCTTGCGTTTTCAACCCATCATCGGCCGCACGGAACGATATCGAACCAGCGAGACGGCCGCCGGCCATATCGCCGGTCATGTCTTCTAGTCCGAATTCCTGCCTGCCCAGGCGCAGCGTCGCGCGGAATTCCCGCGCCGTCAGCTGCGGCAGCAGGTCGAGGCGACGCGCCTTGAGCGCAACATGGCCTGCAAATTCGCCGAATGGGCCGTCGGCGAAGGGCTCGCTCGACCAGACCCAGGCCGCGTTGCCATTGCCGGCTGAGGCCGGCATTTTGCTGTTGCCGATCGCCGCCGCGATCAGACTTGCCCCATCGGCATGATCGGCCTCAATCTCGCCTTGCAGGCGGCTTGGCCGTTGCAAGGTCGCGCCAAGTTTTCCGCGCAGTGTCGTGCCGCCGATATTGGCATTGATATCGGCCAGCGACAGGTCCTTGCCGGCAAGCGTAATGCGCGAAGCGAAAGCGACAGGTAGCGCAGCGTGTCCGCCAGTGGGGTCGCGCAATGGCGAAATATCGGCGCGCACGATGGTGGCGCGCAACGCTGCCGAAAGAGTGTCGGCAAACAGGCGCGCCGTGCCATTGACGTTGGCCTCGAGACCGCCGGCCGTCATCCGGCCGTCAAGCCGCAGCTCGCCGCGCGCCGGACCGTTGACCTCGACTGTCAACGAGCCCGGGCTTTTATCCACGGCCACTACACGGCCGAGACCCAGCATCGACACCAGTGCTTTGCCATCGTCGGCCTCAAGTTTTCCGTCCAGCTTCATGTCGCCAAAGCTGAACGCGACCGGATCGGCATTGGCCTGCCCGTTCAGCGTGACGCGCACTTTGCCAAGGCTGCCGTCGATACCGAGCTTGGCCTGGGTCGCCGGCGCGTTGCCGTCAATGGTCAAACGCACATGCAGCTTCGCCGGCGCCATCATCGGCGCACCGCGGCCGAGCGCCTGCGCAACGTCAGGTACAAACCGCGCCAGCAGCGCCATAACCGGCGTCATGTCCGGCGCGTCGAGATCGACGCGCATATTGCCTTGCGGCGAAGCCGTCGCGGTGATAATCCGGCCGCTCGCCGAGAATGTGGCGCCGCCGAGATCGGCGACCGAGAGCCGGTCGATCTGCAATCCGCCGGCATCGACCTTCAATCTAGCGCTGGCATTGCGCGCCGTGATGCCGGCGATGGTCGCGCGGCCGATATCGGCGGCGATGGTCATGTCACGCGGCCACTCGAATTTGGAGCCGGTCAGCAGAGCGTTGCCAAAGCCAAGTGCGGCATCGATATCGAGCTCAGGCGCGTTGAGTTCGGCCTCGAGCTTTGCGGACCGGTTGCCGGCGGCGAAGACGTAAGCGAGACGGCCGGCGATGGTCTTGCGATCGAACTCGGCCTTGAGCCGTTCGACCGCTATCTTTTCACTTGCCAGCGTCACCTCGCCGCGCAAGCTCAAGGGCCGCATATCGCCCTGCGCGGTCTCGCTGCGTCCCTCCAGCCACGCGGCCAATGTTTTCGGATCGCTCGACTCGATCTCGGCCGGTCCGGTGAAGGCGGCTCCCGTGGCACCGACCGCCAAATGGCCACTCAGCCGCACCTGGGTGAAGCCCGGCGCTCGAAACTCGAAACGATCCAAATTCCAGCCTTGGGCGCCGCTGCTGATATCGCCGCGCAAATTCGCAACGCTACCGCCGCCGAGCGTGATCTGATCGATGCCGACGCCGATCTGGATCGGGATGGTGGGGCGGAAGGCAGCGCCGCCTAATTCGGCAAGCTGGCGAATGGCGGCGGCTGGCAACAACGGGCCGCCGTCACTGGCCGCCAACACGCGACCGAGATCGATTTGCCGGCCGGACAGCACGCCGTCGAAACGCGGATGCCTGCCGAACTTGAAATCGGCGACGCCGGTAAGCTTGAGACCCAGCTCCTCCGAGCCGTATTGGAACTCGGCCTGCTGCATCAGCGCGGCGGCGGCGGTGGCTTTGATCTTGCCGCTCAGGCGCCAAGGCTGGGTAATTGACTGGGTGACCGAGCCGGCGCCGCGCGATGCGATCCCGACCGGCCGCGCCAGATTTAAAGTTCCCTCAAAACGCGGCTCGCCGCCGGCGAGCGTCAATGCTCCATCGGCTTCGATGCTGAGCGGGTGGTTGACCGGATCGACATTGACATGGAGCTTGAGCCCGCCGTCTTCGCTATAGCGGCCGGCGGCAATCCGAAACGGATAAAGCTCAGCCCCGATGGTAACGGCGCCCTCGCCCTTGAGCGGACCGATTAGCGAGCGCGCCTCGCCGTTGAACCACAGCCGGTCGAGAGTCATGCTGGCGCCGTTCGCCGCATCGGTGAGCGTCACCTTGCCATCCTCGATGATCAGCCGGTCGATCGTCAGTCCATCGGGATCGAAGCCGACCGAGATGTTCGGCGCCTGCACACGGCCTGTTGCATCGAGACCGAGGCTGATCTGCGGACCTGCGATGTGCAATTCGGTCGCGCGCCACTCGCCGCGCATCAACGGGCCGAGCGCGAATTCGATGCCGAGCGAGCGAGCGCGGATCTTGTCTTTACCGATACTATCTTGGCCGCTGTTGCCGATCTCGATGTCGTACAGCGTGAGCCGCGGCGAAGGCAGCAGGCGCGCGTCGATCTCACCGGTCACGCGCACATCGACGCCGATCAGCCGGCCCGCCTGCGCCTCGAACAGCGAGCGATGGCCGCCCCAATCGATCAACAGTGGGCCGACCAGCGCCGCCAGCAGCGCCAGAATGATCGCTATCGCCAATCCAAGCAAAGTGGTTTGCAACGCCAACTCCGGCGCTAATCCGCGGCCCGATCCGCGCTCGCGCTTGACCCTATGAATGTAGGCTATTTTTGCCGATTTAGGACGGCAAATATATGTCGGCGGCGCAACTCAGGAGAGGGTGACGATCTTGCCCGGATTCATGATGTTTTGCGGGTCGAGCGCGCGCTTGATCGAGGCCATGGCGGCCAATGCCGGCGCGCCATGCTCGGCCAAGAGATATTTCATCTTGCCCTGGCCGACGCCGTGCTCGCCGGTGCAGGTGCCGTCCATCGACAGCGCCAATTCGACCAGCCGCTCCATCAAGATTTTCGCGCGCTTGACCTCGTCGGCGTCGTCCATATCGACCAGCAGCGTGAGGTGGAAATTGCCGTCGCCGACATGGCCGAGGATCGGCGCGACGAGTTTGAGTTCGGCGATCTCGCGCTGGGTCGCATTGACGCATTCGGCCAGCCGCGAGATCGGCACGCACACGTCGGTGGCGAAGGCCGATACGCCGGGCCGCAGATGGCGGCCCGCATAATAGCCGTCATGACGCGCCTGCCAGAGCCGGCTGCGGTCTTCAGGCTTGGTCGCCCAGTCGAAGGGGCCGCCGCCGAGTTCGGATGCGATCTCGCCGAAGCGCTGCGACTGTTCGGCGACGCTGGCGTCGGTGCCGTGGAATTCGACGAACAGCATCGGCACTTCCGGCAGCGAAAGTTTGGAATAGGCATTGACCGCCTTGATCTGCAGCGCATCAAGCAATTCGATGCGCGCGACCGGAATGCCCGACTGGATCGTGAGGATCGTGGCCTTGCAGGCGGCGTCGACGGAGGGAAACGGGCAGACGCCCGAAGCGATCGCTTCGGGGATTCCGGACAGCTTGAGCGTGAGCTCGGTGATGACGCCGAGGGTTCCTTCCGAGCCGACCATGAGCCGGGTGAGATCATAGCCTGCCGATGATTTCTTCGCGCGGCGCGCGGTGCTCATCACGTCGCCATTCGCCAGCACGACCTTCATCGCGATGACATTGTCCTTCATGGTGCCATAGCGCACGGCGTTGGTGCCCGAGCAGCGCGTCGCCGCCATGCCGCCGAGCGAGGCGTCGGCGCCGGGATCGATGGGAAAAAATAGTCCCTGATCGCGCAGATGCTCGTTGAGCGCCTTGCGCGTGATGCCGGGCTCGATGACGCAATCGAGATCCTCGGCATGCACCGCCAGCACCTTGTTCATGTCGCGGACATCGATCGACACGCCGCCCAGCGGCGCGTTGACGTGACCCTCCAGCGACGTGCCGGTGCCAAACGGGATGACCGGCACGCCATGACCGGCGCAAATGCGCACGATCTGCTGCACGTCTTCCGTTGTCTGCGGAAACACCACAGCGTCCGGCGGCTGATTGGGCACCCAGGTGAGCGTATTGCCGTGCTGCTCGCGCACCGCCTGCGAGGTCACCAGCCGATTGCCGAAGGCGGCGGCCAATGCGGTAATGACAGCCTTGATCGCCGCCGGATCGCGGGATTGTACCGGCACTGCCGTGTTTGCCGCCGTCGCGTCTGCCATTGGATACTGCCCGTGCGTCGGTGGCGAACGTGGCGAGGATGGCGGACGAGGTCAAGCGCCGGAGCCTCGAAGGTGATGCGCCGCTAATACACGGCTTGAAAATACCGCTCCAAAGAAGTCTGCCGCGATCTCCCGCGGTGGCCCTTCAGCAATAAATATTCCACGGTTCTGCAGGCTGGTTGCTCTGCTGTTCAGCCGGGCTGCTTTTGCCGATGGACACGGCCCACGATACGAGCATCACGGCGAGAATGAGCAGAAATGCCCCCCGGGCCAGTTTGCTAAGCATTGCCCCGCCTCCCTTTGGCTTTTGATGAGAATAGCCAAGAGGTACCGCCCCGTGCGGTTATCGTTAATTATTGGTTAACGCGTGGACGGGCAAATTTTCCTGGCGTAGGTTTTGGCCACGTTCCACGTCACTTTAGTTTGGAGTTTGCGATGGCCGGCCCTGTGATTGCTGTCACCGATAGTGTTTTTCCCTCGCTCGATCCGGCCAAGGCGGCCCTGGCGAAGCTCAACCCGACATTTCGCATGTCGAAAAGCGTCAATGCCGACGACATTCTTAGCGTCGCCAAAGACGCCGATGCGATCCTTGTGACCTATGCCAAGCTCACGCGCGAGATCCTCACCCAGCTCACCCAATGCAAGGCGATCGGCCGCTTCGGGCTGGGCGTCGACAACATCGATCTGCCCGCCGCCAAGGAGAAGGGCATCGCCGTTAATTACGTGCCGGATTACTGCATCCGCGAGGTCTCCGACCACACCATGGCGCTGCTGCTCGCCTTGATCCGGAAAATTCCGCTGTCCAACAAACTGGTGCAGAGCGGCCGCTGGGAAATGCCGGCGGTGGTGCCGATCCGCCGCATCGAAGGCACCGTGCTGGGCTTGGTCGGCTTCGGCAATATTCCGCGTCTCGTCGCTGGCAAGGCGCAGGCCTTCGGCATCAAGGTCATCGCCTATGACCCTTTCGCCAAGCCGGAAGTGTTCAAGACGGCGGGCGTCGAGAGCGTCGACTTCGACACGCTGCTGAAATCCTCCGACTATGTTTCGGTGCACGCGCCGCTGCTGCCGGCCACGCGCGGCCTGATGAATGCCGGCGTGTTCGGCAGGATGAAGAAGGGCGCCTATATCGTAAACACCGCGCGCGGGCCGCTGATCGACGAGGCCGCGATGATCACCGCGCTCGACTCCGGCCAGCTCGGCGGCGCCGGGCTCGATGTGGTAGCGGCCGAACCGCTGGCCAAGGATTCTCCCCTGCTCGGCCGCGACAATGTGATCATCTCGCCGCACACCGCGTTCTATTCGATCGAGGCGCTCAACGAATTGCAGACCAAATGCGCCACCGATGTCGCGCGCGTGCTGAGCGGCGAAAAAGCAATCTACCCAATTTCGGCTTGAAATAGTGCTCGACCGCACCGATCCCGCGCCATTCGCCGCGCCCTTCGTCTCCTCGGTGATGAAGATCGAGCCGCAATGGATCGACTACAACGGCCATCTCAACATGGCCTATTACAACGTGCTGTTCGACCGCGCGGTCGACGAGGTCTACGAACTCATCGGGCTTGGACCCGACTATCTCAAACAGCATGGGCACTCGACCGTCGTTGCCGAAATGCATGTGCGCTATTTGCGCGAGGTGCGCGAAGGCGACCTGCTGCGAGTTTCGGTCCAGCTGCTCGCCTACGACGCCAAGCGCATTCATTTATTCGAGCAGTTGCTGCACGCGACCGAAAACTGGGTGTCGGCCACATCCGAGAGCATGACATTGCATGTCGACATGGCGGCCAAGAAAGTCGCGCCGTTTCCCGACAGCGTCATGCGATTGATCGAACGCATGAAGCTTGCGCATGCCGGATTGCCGCGGCCGGAAAGCGCCGGACGCAGCGTCAAGATGCCGGGGAAGAGCTGACACGGCAGAACGAGGCTGCTACCGTGTAAAAGTTGGAGGGTCGCGGTGTCGACGACAAAATCAAATATTCTCGGCGCCTTATTGGCGATTTTTTCATCGATAGCATTGTTCCGCCTTGTCGTATATATTTTCAAGATTGAAAATTATATTCGACTGACGGAAGCATCGCTCGGTGTGACGACCGGACATCCTTTCTGGAAGACGTTTCAAAGCCGCGTGCTTGGGCCATATGCTATTAAAGCGCTCACCTTCGGTTCGATGGATTATTATCTCACGGCGCATATCTGGTTTCACATCGCAACGGTTGCTATTGCAGCCTTCCTCTGTTGGCGGTTGGGCAGAACTTATGGCGGCAGCGACCAGAGCGCATTGCTGGGGCTAACGGTTTTCGTCCTATGCTTTGCTTTGCTTTTATCGCCGCCGTGGCTTTACAGTTGGGACTTCCTCGACATCATCGTTTTCATCATGTTCATTGATTTCGTCCTGTCTGGAAAGTCCCTGCCCTGGTTTATCGGCCTGTTTGCTGTCGCGATCTGGAACCGGGACAGCGCACTCTTTATCGCGTTGTGGCTCATCCTCGATCCGCTCGTTCATTTCTTCTATCGGCGCCGGTACAAGTTGCCGAAAATCCCGCTTGATTGGCGCCGGATTCTTGCTGGCGCGATCTGTATCGCCGCCGGCTTGCTGATCGTAGAATTGCTGAAGAGGAACCTGCTGATCGAGGAAATGGGTCCAAAGCTTTATCCCAACTCTCCGATCAATTCCGGAAACCGGTACAACCTGGTTCTGCCATGGAATATCGATCTTCTAAAGCAGTCGCTGACCCGTTTCTCATACGAGTTTTGGATTTCCGTTCCGGTATTCCTGACAATGGTTACCGTCTTAGGGGCGTGCGTCGCTCGCCGCGATCCTCAGCGCTATTTAGCAATCTATCTAGTTAAACTCGCATTGCTGGTCTCGCTTTTGTTGTTCAGCTGGTTCTACGAGACGCGCGTCTATCTTATTTTAATTCCATTCGTCGTAATGTCCGCCGTTCTGCTGTCGTCACCGAAGACAACCGAAACAAAGACCCCGTGAGCCATGTCTGGCGTCCGGAATTTTTGCTAGCCTCAGCTTAATCAATCCGCCCTCCCGAAAACCTCCGCCCCGGCACGCTGAGAAAATATCCGACCGCCTGCCCGCCATCGGCACCGACCACGCTGCCGGTCGTGTAGCGCGCATCGTCGGAGGCCAGAAAAATCGCCGGTCCGGCAATGTCCTCGCCCGAGCCGACGCGGCCCATCGGCACGCCCTTGCGGCGGCCCTCGTAGATTTTCGGATCGGCATACATCGCCTCGGTGCCGGGAGTGCGGATATAGCCGGGCGTGATGGCGTTGGCGCGGATGCCGTAGGGCGCCCACTCCATCGCCTGCAATTTCGTCAGCATGATGAGGCCGGCCTTCACCACGGAATAGGCGCCGGCCCAGTTGTACGGAAACAGGCCCGCTATGGATGCAATATTGACGATGCAGCCGGACTTCTGCGCGATCATGTGCTTGGCCGCCGCCTGACTCACCAGGAACGCGCCCTTCAGGCCGATGTTCATTGTGGTGTCCCAGGCCGCTTCCGGCAGCGCTTCGAGTTTGCCCGGCACGATCTTCATCGCGTTGTTGACGACGATGTCGACGCGGCCACGCTCGGCGATAACCGTGCCGATCAGCCGCGCAATGTCGGCGGACTTGGCGACATCGGCGATCACGGCAAGACTCTTGCTGCCCAGGCTGGCGGCCTCCTTGGCGGTGGCCTCGGCGGTGACGGGATCGACATCGTTGATCACCACATGGGCGCCCTCGCGGGCATAAGCCAAGGCGATATCGCGGCCAATGCCGCGGCCGCCGCCGGTGATGACCGCCACTTTATCTTTAAGTCGCACGGGAATTCCTCCTCGAATTGTTCTGAAACGCCGGAAAATCACGCTAAAGCGGTGGGGAGATGCCGACAAGTGCCTCGCGAACCCTCGAAATTGACACCGACGAATGCCATCTTTGCGGTGAAAGAATCGGATTGAGATGGCTGAACCTATAAAGCTGACACGTCACAGCGAACCGCCAGCGCCGGTCGCGGGCGGCATTGCCGCGCGTGCGCTGGGAGCGCGCGGCGCGGCGTATCTGGCCGATCTCAACCCCGAACAAAAAGAAGCGGTCGAGACGCTGGACGGCCCGGTGCTGGTTCTGGCCGGTGCGGGAACTGGCAAGACCCGCGTGCTGACCACCCGCATCGCCCACATCCTCAACCTCGCGCGCGCGCGGCCGCAGGAAATCCTCTCGGTCACTTTCACCAATAAAGCCGCGCGGGAAATGAAGCTGCGCGTCGGGCAGATGGTCGGGCAGATCGTGGAGGGCATGCCGTGGATGGGCACTTTCCATTCGATTGGCGTGAAAATCCTGCGCCGTCATGCCGAACTGGCCGGATTGAAGTCGAGCTTCACGATCCTCGACACCGACGACCAGATCCGGCTCATCAAGCAAATCCTCGAACTCGAGAAGCTCGACGAAAAAAGATGGCCTGCGCGGGTGTTCGCCATGATCCTCGATGGCTGGAAAAACCGCGGACTGACGCCCGACCAGGTTCCGGCCGGCGAGGCCGCCAGCTTCGCCAATGGCAAAGGCAAAAAACTCTACATCGCCTATCAGGAGCGGCTGAAGACGCTCAACGCTGCCGACTTCGGCGATCTTCTGCTGGAGAATATTAGGCTGTTCCGGCAGAACCCGGACGTGCTGCGGCAGTACCAGCAACGTTTCAAATATATTCTGGTCGACGAGTATCAGGATACGAACGTCGCGCAATATTTGTGGCTGCGGTTGTTGTCGCAGCGCGCGGCCGGCGACGAGGCACCGAAAAACATCTGCTGCGTCGGCGATGACGACCAGTCGATTTATGGCTGGAGGGGCGCCGAAGTCGATAACATTCTCCGCTTCGACCATGATTTTCCGGGTGCGAAGGTTATTCGCCTCGAACGCAACTACAGAAGCACCGGCCACATCCTCGCCACCGCCTCCCATCTCATCGCTCACAACGCAGGCCGGCTCGGCAAGACGCTGCGCACCGAGGGCGTGCTGGGCGAGAAAGTCACCGTCACCGGCGGCTGGGATTCCGAGGAGGAAGCCCGCAGCATCGGCGAGGAAATCGAGCAGCTGCAGCGTGACGCGCGCGAGCAGGGCTTCGACCATCCGCTCGACGAGATCGCCATTCTGGTGCGCGCCTCGTTCCAGATGCGCGAATTCGAGGAGCGCTTCATCCAGCTCGGCCTGCCCTATCGCGTGATCGGCGGGCCGCGCTTCTACGAGCGCATGGAAATCCGCGACGCGCTGGCCTACCTGCGCGTGATCGCGCAGCCGGCCGACGATCTCGCCTTCGAGCGCATCGTCAATGTGCCGAAACGGGGCTTAGGCGACGCCACCGTACAGATGCTGCACGACCTCGCGCGCAAGCAGCGTATTCCGCTGTCCGAGGCGGCCGCAGCGCTCAGCGCCACCGACGAAATGAAGCCGAAACCGCGGCTTGCACTGCGCGAGCTGATGACTTCGTTCGAGCGCTGGCGCGCCAAGAAAGATTCAATGCCGCACAATGAACTGGCCGAGATCGTGCTCGACGAGAGCGGCTACACCGCGATGTGGCAGAACGACAAAAGCGCCGACGCCGCCGGGCGGCTGGAAAACCTCAAGGAGCTGGTGCGCTCGATGGAGGAATTCGAGAACCTGCAAGGCTTCCTCGAACACATCTCGCTGGTGATGGAGCGCGACAGCGGCGAGGCCGGGCAGGCGGTCAACATTATGACGCTGCATTCCGCCAAGGGGCTGGAATTCGACACGGTGTTTCTGCCCGGCTGGGAGGAAGGTCTGTTTCCGCACCAGCGCTCGCTCGACGAGAGCGGCCGCAACGGGCTGGAGGAGGAACGCCGCCTCGCCCATGTCGGGCTTACTCGTGCGAGGAAGCGCGCCAAGATTTATTTCGCCACCAACCGGCGCATCCACGGCATGTGGACCACGACGGTGCCGTCGCGCTTTCTCGATGAGCTGCCGGAGGCGCATGTCGAGGTCAAGGAGCCGGCCGGCGGCAGCGGCGGCTTCGGCATGTCGGGCTACGGCGCCTCGCGCTTCGACGAGGTGAATTCCTTCGGCTCGAATTACACGACGCCCGGCTGGCAACGCGCGCAAAAAGCCAAAGACGCGCGCAAGGGCGGGTTTTCCGAAAACGGGCAGCCACGTTACGTGCCGGATGGGGTGTTTGACGAGCACCCCGATGCGGACTCGGATCACCTCACCCCGAACTCTTCTTCACCTCCCCTCTTGCGGGGGAGGTCGGCCGCCGCAGGCGGCCGGGTGGGGGGTGCTTCTCCCGTCGCGAAACGCAAGCCTTTGACCATCGAAGGCGAACTGGTCGCCAAATCCACCGCCGCCACGTCAGCCTTCTCCGTCGGCGCCCGCGTGTTTCACCAGAAATTCGGCAACGGCAACGTCACCGCCGTGGACGGCAACAAGCTCACTATTCGGTTTGACCATGCTGGGGAGAAGCGGGTGGTGGATAGTTTTGTGGAGAGGGTGTGAGGGTAGCGAACTACAATTATCATTCAGCTGTCGAAAGTGCCCCACTTTTTGTTTCAGGTTTATACGGCAAAGAAAAAGAGCGCCTAAATCAGCTTTGGAAAACTCATCAATCGCAAAGAGGTTAGTGTTCGCCGGGGTTTGAGATATTGCCATGCGCAACGAACTAACAGCCTAGGAATCCTCCCATGCCGCTCTCCCCCACCATCGTCACTTTGATCCGCAACGCCTGGGACGACGGCTATCCCTGCCTGCTCGCCACCAGCGGGCGCGAGGGGCCCAACATCACGCCCAAAGGCAGCATGATCGTGTTCGACTACGCGCATCTGGCCTGGTGGGAGCGCTCCAAGCGCGCGGTGCTCGACAACCTGTCGCACGACGCGCGCGTTTGCGTGATCTACGCCAACTTCAAGGCGCAGCGCGACGACGTGCTGGAGTCGGGCTTCCTGCGCTTTTTCGGCAGCGTGGCGCTGCACGAGCAGGGGCCGGTGCGCGAGGCGATTTTCGCCAAATTGCACCCGCGCGAGCAGACCCATGCCGACGCCGAGGCCGGCATCGGCGTGCTGATCAGAATCGACAAGGCGATCGATATCAGGGGCAAACCTATTATGTAGGATGCCGATAATGTAAGGCGCCGTCGCGTTTAGAAAAACTGAACCGGTGAGCCTGCGAACTTCGCGACCGCCACCATCAGCACGATACCGATCACAAAGCCGAGCAGCCGCGCGCTCATGTTCAGCATCGGCCCCGGGGTGTTGCGCCGGACCAGGTAAACCCCGATGTCGAACAGGATGACCGCGATCAGGACCCAGAAATACGGCTTGATCGAAAAATCCTGCGCCTGCGGATACAGCGTCACCACCGCGCCGGTCGCAGCGCCAGCCAGCGCCATCCAGGCGAAAAACAACCGATCCATCGTCATGTGTGCCCCTTGCGCGCCCTCTGTCGTTTGCAGCCGCGTCGCCATGCTAGCAGAATTCCGCGCGATCGAGGCCCTCCGCCCCATCCTTCGAGACGGCTGCTTCGCAGCCTCCTCAGGATAAGGGCAAAAAAGTGTGCTACCCTCCCCGCGCCATGATGAAGCGCGAGAATTTTGCCGTCGACAATATCTACGTGCCGGTCAAACGGCGCGCCACGCTGGTGCAGGCGCGCGTCGACGAGCTCGCCGCCCTCATGCTCAAGGACGGCCAGACCACGCCGATCCTGGTGCGCCCCGACGGCGCGCGTTTCGTGCTGGTCGAGGGCCTGCACCGGCTGGAGGCCGCCAAGGCGCTGGGCGAAAAAACCATTATCGGCTTCCGCGTGGACGCCCGGAAGCATTGAAATTTAATGTGATCCGCCACAATCCGGCGCGCGGGCGTGTTATGCTGGGCTACGTCCGGGGTTGGGGTTTTCCATGCGTCTCCGCCGCCTTCTGCCGCTGCTTGCCGCCGCGTTCGTTCTGCTGGCGCCCCCGGCCCGCGCCGACATTGTCATCACCATCGACAAATCCGCGCAGCAGATGATCGTCACGGTCGACGGCGATCCGCGCTATATCTGGCCGGTATCGACCGGGATGTCCGGCTACGACACGCCGTCGGGCGAGTTCAAGCCGTTCCGCATGGAGCGCACCCATTTCAGCAGCGAGTGGGACGACGCGCCGATGCCGCATTCGATTTTCTTCACGCAAGGCGGCCACGCCATTCACGGCTCCAACTACGTCAAGGCGATCGGCGCGCCGGCCTCGCATGGCTGCGTGCGGCTGGAGCCGGGCAACGCCGCCATCCTGTTCACGCTGGTGCGACAGCATAAAATGGCCAACACGCGCGTGGCGCTGAGCGGCAAGGCGCCGGGAGTATCGGCCGTAGCGGCGCGCGGCAGCCGCGGCAATCAGCGCAGCGCCAGCAATGACGATGTGGATTTCACCGGCGCGTTGCCGTCGCGCAAGCAGCGCGAAGCGCAGCAAGGCTGGCGCGACTCTCCGGGCGAGCAGCGGTTGTATTATTCGCGCGAGCGGCCTTATTACGCGCCGCACCGCACGTACCGCTCGGGCGGGTTCCCGTTCGGCTGGTAATTACCCGTGATCTGCGACGCCAAGCGCATGTTCGCCGCGCTCGAGGATCAGCGGCACGATCAAATCCTCCTCGTCGTCGAGATGGCGTATCAAACCCTTGATCAGCGTGCCGCTGGCTTGCGCGTAGTCGTCGGCGGGACGCTTGAGCGCGTCCTTACCCCCCGCCAGCGCGCGCAACAGCGCATTCGCCGTCTCGGCGGTGGCCGCCATGTCGGCATGAATGGCGTGGTGGTCGCCTTCCAGCACGTCGAAGCCGCGCGACAGCCGCGTTTCGGCGGCCCGAAAGATCGGGAAATAATGCAGGTCCTCGATCTGATGATGCACGTCGAGCTGCGACAGCAGGAATTGCAGCCGCGGCACCAGTTGGCGCGGGAATTCCGCCGCCGGTATGGCGCCGCTTTGGAAATTTGCGGCGATCTCCCCGATATTTCCCGATAGTTCGCGGAACATGGCATGGCGCGACAGCCAGAAGCGTGCCATCGCGCCGAGATTGGCGTGGCCCTCCCATTGTTCGCGCGGAAAACGCGCGATCAGCACGCGTGGATCCTCCGGCCAGCCGCTGCGGCGGGCGAGGTCGAGAATCTCGGTATCGTTCGTGCTGGGGGGCTCAAAGCTCATAATGTTAGATAGCGATTGACGGGCCAATCGCCAACCGTTGTCATCCAGGACCATGGACGCGCCCACCTCCGTCGCCCGCCTCATCTGCGATGAGCCAACCGCCCGCCGGCTGGTCGCTTATTTCAGCGAATGCCTCGACCCGCAGAACACCGCCTGCGCCGCCTTCGAAGGCGACGGCGGAGGCTGGCAGCTGGCGATCCATTTCCGTGCCAGGCCTGACGAGGCCGCCTTGCGCGCGCTGATGGAACTGGCGGCCGACGCTGCTACCGCGGATGCGCTGCTCATCGAACCGGTCGCGGCGGCCGATTGGGTGGCGCAAAGTCTGAGCGGTTTGACGCCGGTGCGCGCCGGCCGCTTCATCGTGCATGGCGCGCATGACCGCGCGCACGTGCGGCCCAACGACATCGGTATCGAGATCGAGGCCGCGTTGGCGTTCGGCACCGGCCACCACGGCACCACGCGCGGCTGTCTTCTGGCGCTCGACGATTTGGCGAAACGGCGGCGGCCGCGGCGGGTTCTCGACATCGGCACCGGGTCCGGCGTGCTGGCGATCGCGGTGGCGAAAATCTTGCGGACGCGAGTCATTGCCAGCGACATCGACCGCATCGCGGTCACCGCCGCCAAAGCCAATGCGCAATTGAACCGCGTTGCGCCAGTGGTCACGCTCGTACACGCCGCCGGCGGGCGCGTCCGCGCCATCACAGCCACGGCGCCTTACGATCTGATCTTCGCCAATATCCTGCTGGGGCCGCTGCTGCGGCTGGCGGCGCCGGTCCGCCACCTCGCCGCGCCGGGCGCGCGCATCGTGCTGTCCGGCCTATTGCCGGGCCACGCCAATACCGCGCTCGCCGCCTATCGCGCGCAAGGCCTGGTGCTTGAGAAACGGTTCCCGCTCGAAGGTTGGGTCACACTGGTTTTGCGAAGGGGGAAACGAAACCGCCCCGGGCGGGGACGACCGGGGCGGCTTCGCAGGTGAAGAGCTTAACGCTACCAGCCGCCGAACGGCGTCCGGTCTTCGCTACGCGACCGATACTTGGGCATCTCGAAATCGGGCGGCAGCAGATGGCGATACAGCGCGATATCGCGCTCCGCCCGCTTCATCTGCGACTCGATGATCGCATCGTAGACGCGCGCGAAAAAGCTTTTGCCCTTTTTGCCGGTCTTGGTACCGGCGACGGCGCGAGCGGCAACGCGGGCAAATCCAAATGTCACAGCAACCATTGTGTGTCTCCTTCTCGAAAAACGAAGCGTCAGCGAATGTTCCGGCTCACGCTCCTGACTATTGCATCGCAACATAAACTTAATAGCAAATCTGTACACCCGTAACAATGCATAGAATCCCTGTAATTACGGCATGAATTGATTAATCATTCGGTGAGATCGATGGCATCATTGCGGCGAATATAATGCAGTGCACAATTTTGAGTCAGACAGCCGATTCGTTGCCGAATTGATCGCCAGCGCGATGCAAATTTTTCGTCCATTTGCCTCCCAGAAGGATGCAGATGCCTAAGACGGCGCGCGGCGCATGCCTGCGTTGCTACGCCTGCGGTGCTAGAGTGCGGCGGCATGTTCGAAGCCCGTTTCCAGACATTCGACGATTCGAACGGACGCGCCGAAAGCGGCGCCCGTGTCGAACGCTTGCGCGCCGAGCTCAAGCGCCGCGGGCTCGACGGCTTCGTGGTGCCGCGCGCCGACCGCCAGCAGAACGAATACCTGCCCGCGAGCGAAGAGCGGTTCGCCTGGCTCACCGGCTTCACCGGCTCGGCGGGCGCCGCCATCGTGCTGGCCGAGCGCGCGGCCTTGTTCACCGACGGCCGCTATACCGTGCAGGCGGGAGCCCAAGTCGACCGTGAGATCTTTTCCATCGAGCATCTGGTGGACAGCCCGCCGGAGCAATGGCTCGAACAGAATCTCAAAAGCGGCGCCAAGCTCGGCTACGATCCGTGGCTGCACACATCCGAGAACGCCGAGAAGCTGCGGAAAGCCTGCGGCAATGCCGGCGCCGAACTGGTGGCGGTGGACGGCAATCCAATCGACGCGATGTGGACCGGCCGCCCGGCGCCGCCGTCCGGTCCCGTGAGCATACGCGACATCAAATTCGCCGGCGAAAGCGCCGCCGACAAGCTCAACCGCATCCGCGCTGAAACGGTCAAGCTGCGCGCCGATGTGCTGGTGGTGTCGGATCCGCAGAATGTCGCCTGGGCCTTCAACATCCGCGGCTCGGACGTGACGCATACGCCGCTGCCGCTCGCCTTCGCGCTGATCCGGCGCGAGGGCCGCCCTACGCTTTATGTCGACGGCGGCAAGCTCGACAACAAAACACGCCACGCACTGGAGGAGTTCACCGATGTGCGCGCGCCGGACGAACTCGCCCATGATTTGGCGGCGCTGAAGGGCAAGACCGTGCGGCTTGACCAGGCGAGCGCCGCCGATGCGCTCACGTGCCTGGTGGCAGACAGTGGCAGCAAACCGGTGCGTGGACCCGACCCGATCGCGCTGATGAAGGCGACCAAGAACCATGCCGAAATCGCAGGCTCGCACGCCGCGCACACGCGCGACGGCGTGGCGCTTGCGCGCTTCCTGGCCTGGCTTGAGGACGAGGCGCCGGCCGGCAAACTGACCGAAATCGGCGCGGTCGAGGCGCTGGAAAGTTTCCGGCGCGACACCGGCGTGCTCAAGGATATTTCCTTTCCGACCATCGCCGGCTCGGGTCCGAATGGTGCAATCGTGCATTATCGCGTCACCAAAGCCTCCAACCGGGCCATCGGGAAAAATGAATTGTTCCTGATCGATTCCGGCGCGCAATACGAGGACGGCACCACCGACGTTACGCGAACCGTCGTCGCCGGCGCGCCCACCGAGGAAATGCGCGACCGTTTCACCCGCGTGCTCAAGGGCCACATCGCCATCGCCACCGCGGTGTTTCCGGAAGGCACCAGCGGCGCCCAGCTCGATTCGCTGGCGCGCATGCCGCTATGGCAGGCCGGGCTCGATTTCGATCATGGCACCGGGCATGGCGTCGGCAGCTATCTGTCGGTGCATGAGGGGCCGGCGCGTATCTCCAAGCTGGGGACGGTCGCGCTTCGCCGCGGCATGATCCTGTCGAACGAGCCGGGCTACTATAAGACCGACGCTTACGGCATCCGCATCGAGAACTTGGTGCTGGTAATCGCGGCGCCTGCGCCCGCCGGCGCCGAGAAGCCGCTCTTTGCATTCGAGACGCTGACGCTGGCACCGATCGACCGGCGGCTGATCGACACGCGCATGCTGACCGGCAAGGAGCGCAGCTGGATCGACGGCTACCACGCGCATGTGAACGAAGCGATCGGCCCGTTGCTCGATGCGCCGGTACGCGCCTGGCTCGACGCGGCGACAAGGCCGCTTGGGACGGCTTGATGGACGCGCCGACGTCCCCTCTGCAAGCACAAAGCAAGCTGGCAACGCCCTGGCGGCTGCTGGCGCTGCTGATGGCGATGACCGCCATCGGCCCGGCCACGCTCAACATCCTGGTGCCGGCGCTGCCGGGGCTGATCACGAGCCTGGCGACCGACACCGGCACGGCCCAAATGACGCTGTCGCTTTATCTGCTGAGCTTGGCCACCGCCCAGCTTCTGCTCGGGCCGCTGTCCGACCGCTTCGGCCGCCGCCCGGTGGTGCTGGCGGGCCTGACGCTGGCCGTGGTGGCATCGCTTGGCGCCATCGCGACCTCCTCGATCGGCGCGCTGATCGCCGTGCGCATCGTGCAGGCGATCGGCGCCGCGACCGGCATCGTGATGGGGCGCGCCATCATCCGCGATCTGTTCGAGCGCGACCGCGCCGCCGCCATGATCGGGCTGGTCACCACCGCGATGGCGATCGCGCCGATGATCGCGCCGCTGATCGGCGGCATTCTCGACACCGCCTTCGGCTGGGAAGCGATTTTCCTGTTTCTCGCGCTGTTTGCCGGCGCGGTGCTGCTATGGGCCTTCGTGGTGTTGCCGGAGACGCGGCCGGTAAACGTGGCGTATACGCCGGCGATGCTCTGGCAGGATACGCGCGGCTTGCTCGGCAGTGCGAAATTCAATGGCTATGTGCTGGTCGGCGCGCTCGGCTCGGCGCCGTTTTTCACGTTTCTTGGCGGCGGACCACATGTGGTGGTGACGCTGATGGGACGCTCATCGGCCGAATTCGGCCTGTGGTTCGCGGTCGCATCGCTCGGCTATATGAGCGGCAATTTTTCCGTCTCGCGGCTGTCGCAACGTTTCGGCGTCGATGCCATGATCGTGGCCGGCATTGTGTTCGAGCTGATCGGCGCCAGCCTCACAGTCGTTCTGGTCGTCACCATGCCGGATGCCGGACCGGCGATCATTTTCCTGCCGCAGCTGGTGATCTCCTTTGGCTGCGGGCTGCTGCTGCCGAACGCCATTGCCGGTGCGGTCAGCGTGCGCCCGCAGGCGGCCGGCACCGCCGCCGGCATGACCGGCTTCATGCAGATGGCGGCGGGCGCCGCTGCGACGCAAGTCGTGTCGATTTTGCTCGCCGGGGCCGGCAGTGCCATGCCGATGGCGTGGATGATGCTGATCGTGGTGGTGGCGACCGGGGTTGCCTATGGCGCGCTGGTGCGGCGGCCGTCACCCGCCCACGAGCTTTAGCCACTCGTCCTCGGTGAGCACGGTGACGCCGTGTTTCTTGGCCTCGGCCAGCTTGGTGCCGGCGCCGGGGCCGGCGACCAGGTAATCGGTTTTCTTCGACACCGAGCCGGCTGCCTTGGCGCCCAGGCGCTCGGCCGTGGCCTTGGCCTCCTCACGCGTCATTTTCTCAAGCGAGCCTGTAAACACCACGGTCTTGCCGGCGATGGCGCTATCGGTCTTCGACTTCTCGGCGTCGAGGATATTCACTTCATTTGTCAGCCGCTCGACAATGCCGCGATTGTGGCTCTCGCCGAAATAGGCCGCAATGCTCTCGATCACGGTCTCACCGATCTGGTCGAGCGCGTCCATTTCGGCTTTCGCCTCCTCGTCGTCCTTGGCGACTATCAGGCAGGCGTCGTGGAACGCCTTCCAGGACCCGTAGCCGCGCGCCAGCGCCAGCGCCGTGGTCTCGCCAACGTGGCGGATGCCGAGCGAATAGATAAAACGGTCGAGCGAAATCTCGCGGCGCTCATCGATCGATGCGAACAAATTGCGCACCGAAGTTTCGCCAAAGCCTTCCTGCTCCTCGAGTTTTATTTTCTTGTTAAGTACCGGCAGCTTGAAGATATCGGCGGGTTCCTTGATCCACTCATTCTCGAAGAACAGTTCGATCTGCTTTTCGCCCAGGCCCTCGATGTCGAAGGCGCGGCGCGAAACGAACAGCTTCAAGTGCTCGATCTTCTGATAGGGGCAGGCGAACTCGCCGGTGCAGCGCGCGCGCGCGCCCTCTTCGCCGGTGGCGGTTTCCTCGCGCATGACCTCGGTATGCAGAATGCACGGACATTTTTTCGGAAAACGATACGGCTTGGCGTCCTTCGGGCGCTTGTCGAGCACCACGTCGACCACTTGCGGGATCACGTCGCCGGCGCGCTGGATGATGACGGTGTCGCCGATGCGGATATCGCGGCCCTCGCGCAACTGTTCTCCGCTGCCGCCGATACCCTTGATGTAGTCCTCGTTGTGCAGCGTGGCATTCGATACCACCACGCCGCCGACGCCGACCGGCTCAAGCTTGGCGACCGGCGTGAGCACGCCGGTGCGGCCGACCTGGATCTCGATATCCTTGAGCACGGTGATGGCGCGTTCGGCCGGAAATTTATGCGCGATCGCCCAGCGCGGCGAGCGCGAGACAAAACCAAGACGCTCCTGCCAATCGAGGCGGTCGACTTTGTAGACGACGCCGTCGATGTCGTAGTCAAGCCTGGCGCGCTGCTCCTCGATCTTGCGATGGAAGACGAGCAGTTCCTCGACTGAGTGGCAGATTTTGGTAAGCGGATTGGTGTTAAAACCACAGGCGCCAAACCATTCGATCATGCCGGACTGGCTAGCGGCCGGCAGCTCGCTCATCTGCCCCCACGCATAGGCGAAAAAGCCGAGCGGGCGCGAGGCGGTCACAGTCGGGTCTTTCTGGCGCAAGGAGCCAGCCGCCGAATTGCGCGGATTGGCGAAGATCGGCTCGTCCGCCGCCTTTTGCCGTTCGTTGAGCGCCAGAAAATCGGCTTTGGTCATGTAGACCTCGCCGCGCACCTCCACGACCTTCGGCGCCTGCTTGCCCTTGAGCCGATGCGGCACTTGTTTGAGCGTCTTGATATTGGCGGTGACGTCCTCGCCCTCGGCGCCGTCGCCGCGGGTGGCGGCGGTGATCAGTTCGCCGTTCTCATAGCGCAGCGACATGGAAAGCCCGTCGATCTTGGGCTCGGCGCTGAAGGTGATTTTTTCGTCTTCGCCCAATTTCAGAAAGCGGCGGATGCGGGCCGCGAAATCCACGACGTCCTGCTCTTCGAACGCGTTGTCGAGCGAGAGCATCGCCACCGCGTGGCGAACTTTCTTGAATTTGCCCGTGGGCGCGGCGCCAACTTTCAGCGACAGCGACTCCAGCGTGCGCAGGTCGGGAAAGCGCGCCTCGATGGCGGTGTAGCGCAGGCGCAGCGCATCATAGTCGGCGTCCGAAACGCTCGGCCGGTCCTGCTGGTAATAGCGCTTGTCGTGCTGCGAGATTTCCGCCGCCAGCCGCGCATGCTCGGCCGCAGCCTGCTTGGCGGTCAGAAGGTCGACGGGCGTTTTTTCCGTTTTGACTTTCGCCATTCGTTTTCTGCCGCCGGCAACGACTGGCTAGCCCGCCGCCTTGATCAGCCGTTCGGCGGCGGCGCGGGCCTCGTTGGTGATCTCGGCGCCGGCCAGCATGCGGGCGATCTCCTCGCGGCGGCGCTCCTCCGCAACCTCATTGACGCGGGTTGCGACCCGCTTGCCCTTTTCCAACGCGTCCTTGCTGATGACATAATGCCGGTCGGCGCGCGCCGCCACCTGCGGGGCATGCGTGACCGCCAGCACCTGCACGCCGGTGGCGAGCCGCGCCAGACGTACTCCAATCGCATCGGCCACGGCGCCGCCAACGCCGGTGTCGATCTCGTCGAACACCAATGTCGGCGCCGAGCCGCGGTCGGCCAGCACCACCTTAAGCGCCAGCAGAAAGCGCGCCAATTCGCCGCCCGAGGCGATCTTCATCAGCGGGCCCGGCTTGGTGCCCGGATTGGTTTGCACCCAGAACTCGACCCGGTCGATGCCGTTCGGCCCGGCAGCAGCAGGATCGCTGGAAATCTCCGTCGAGAATTTCGCGCGCTCAAGCTTGAGCGGCGTGAGTTCGCCGTTCACCGCCTTGTCGAGCGCGCTCGCGCCCTTGGCGCGCGCTTTGGAAAGCGCCAGCGCGGCGGCGCTGAAATCGGCCTCGGCCTGAATGGCTGCGGCATCCAATGCTTTGAGTTTCTCCTCGCCGGCATCGATGAGCGCGATATCGCCATTGTATTTGCGCGCCAGCGCCGCCAGTTCATCCACCGGCACGTTGTATTTGCGCCCCGCGGCGCGCAGCGCGAACAGCCGCTCCTCGTTACGCTCCAGTTCGGCCGGATCGAAATTAGCGGTGCGCAGCGCCTGCTCGAGATGACCGCAGGTTTCCTCCAGCGCGGTCAGCGCGGTATCGAGCGCCTTGACCGCCGGTTCGACCAAAGTCGGCGCCTGGGCGGCACGCCGCTCCAGCCGGCGGATGACCCCGGAGAGCGCCGGCACGGATGAATTGGCGCCGGCGATTACGTCATGGGCGTCGCGCAGGTCTTCGGCCACTTTCTCCGACTGCATCATGATGGTGCGGCGGGTGGCGAGCGTGGTCTCCTCGCCGGTCTGCGGCGCCAATTTGTCGAGTTCCTCGACCGCGTGGTGCAACCAGTCGCTTTCGCGTTTGGCGCGCTCGACATCGGCGCGATGCGCGTCGGCGGCAGCCTGCGCCGCGCGGCGCGCCTCCCACAAGCTTTCGACCTTGGCTGCGTCGCCTTCGAGCGCGCCAAAGGCGTCGAGCAGGCGGCGATGGGTGCCGGCATCGACCAGCGCGCGGTCGTCGTGCTGGCCGTGAATCTCGACCAGCGCGGAGCCGAGCTGCCGCATGACTTGCACGCTGACCGGCTGGTCGTTGACGAAAGCGCGCGTGCGCCCATCCGAGAACTGAACGCGACGCAGAATCAACTCATCCTCGGCGGCGATATCGTTGGCCTTCAGCAGCGCGCGCGCCGGATGGGTGCGTTCGACCTCGAATACGGCGATCACCTGGCCCTGTTCCAGACCCTGCCGCACCAAAGTCTGGTCGCCGCGCGCGCCGAGCGCCAGCGCGAAGGCGTCGAGCAGGATTGACTTGCCGGCGCCGGTCTCGCCGGTGAGCACGGCCAGGCCGCCGGCAAAATCGATGTCGAGTCGGTCGATCAGAACGATATCGCGGATCGAAAGTCGGGAAAGCATCAGCGGGCAAATCCATTGAGGCGTTGTCATGCCCGGACTTGTTCCGGGCATCCACGCCGTACAGATTCGCCATCATTAAAGACGTGGATGGCCGGGACAAGCCCGGCCATGACGATTTGCGTAAGTCTACGAGGCGGCCGTAAAGGCGGACCGAGCCCCTAACCCAGCCCGACCTTCTTGAACGCTCGGCTGATCCAGGAACCCTTGTTTTCGACGGGCTCGCCGCCGCCTTTCACCAGATTATAGGAGTGGCGGTACCATTCGCTGTCGGGGAAATTATGCCCCAGCACGGCGGCCGCGGTTTGCGCCTCCTCCACGATGCCGAGCGCCATATAAGCTTCCGACAGCCGCATCAGCGCCTCTTCGACATGACGCGTGGTCTGGTATTTGGTGACGACGACTTTGAAGCGGTTGATGGCGCCGGTATAGTCCTTCTTTTGCAAATAATAGCGGCCAACCAGCATTTCCTTGCCGGCGAGCTGGTCGTTCGCGATTTTCATTTTCTGCTTGGCGCTGATGGCGTATTCGCTGCTCGGATATTTTCGTGCCACTTCGTCAAGCGCAGCCAATGCCTTGTCGGTGCGCGCCTGGTCGCGGGTGATGTCGGGGATTTCGTCGAAATAGGACGAGCCGATGAGATACTGCGCGTAGGCGGCGTCCGGGCTGCCGGGGTGAAGCGAGATGTATCGCTTGGCCGCGGTGACGCTGTCGTCGTAGGAGCCGGACTCGTAATAGGCATAAGACGACATGATCAGCGCCTTGCGCGCCCATTCCGAATAGGGGTGCTGGCGGTCGACTTCTTCGAACTTCTTGATCGCCGCCGACAGGTCTTTCTTTTGGTTGAGGAGGTAGAGCCCCTCGTTGTAGAGCCGGTCGGCAGGCTCGTCGGGCGGCGTATCGTCCTTACCGAACAGGCTGCTACAGGCGCCAAGGCCGACGCCAAGACTCACCGCCAGCAGCAGCACAGCCGCGGCACGCGCGAGCCCTGAGCGGCGTACCGCGCCCTTTGCCACGGAGTTTTTAGCTAGCAACTCAACCACGCCTGTGTGTCCGTTTCCCCAATGGGCCGAGCGCATGGCCTGCTGGCCGCCCTCTAAACCGCGTTGATGTAAACCAAAAACCGCCGACTGGCCAAGCGATTAAGCCTGCATTCGGCCGGGATTAAGGCGGTGGGTTAACGCTAATTCCTGAAGCTTTTCAGGACACTTCCGGCGCATAGGCCGCGGCCGCCAGGGTGGCCCCGACATCCGCGTGGCCGCGCATGCGGCGGGCAGGCTCGACAGCCTCGGCCGCCTCAACCACCCGCCAGGCACTCGGATCGGCCATCAATGCGGACAGCACCGCATGATTGAGCTTGTGGCCGCCGCGAACCGTTTTGTAGGCGGCGAGCAGCGGCTGGCCGGCCAGCGCCAGATCGCCGATGGCGTCGAGCACCTTATGGCGCACGAACTCGTCGGCAAAGCGCAAGCCTTCCGGATTGAGGACGCGGTCCTCGCTGACCACCAGCGTGTTGTCGAAATTGGCGCCGAGCGCGTAGCCGGCGCTCCACAATTTGGCGACGTCGCGCATGAAGCCGAAGGTGCGGGCGGGCGCGATCTCGCGGCGGAAAGTGTTCGGCTCGATATCGAGCGAAAGCGCCTGCTTGCCGATCAGCGGATGATCGAAATCGATTTCGGCCTCGACCCGGAAGCCGTGCTGGTAGGGCCGCAGCTCGCCGAACGCGCCGTCCTTAGACACGCGCACCGGCTTGATCACTTCAATGTAGCGGCGCGGCTGTGCGCGCGCGGTGAGGCCCGCCTGATCGACCGCATCGACGAAGGCCGCGGCGCTGCCATCCATGATCGGCACTTCCGGCCCGTCGATCTCGACGATCACGTTGTCGACATGGAGCCCGCGCAGGGCCGCCAGCAGATGCTCGGCGGTCGAGCAGAGCGGACCGGAGGCATCGCCCAGCACGGTGGCAAATTCGGTGGCGGTAACAGCGCGCACGTCGGCGCGAATCTCGCGCTCGATCGAGCCGTCGGCGGACACGCGCCGGAAAACGATGCCGGCATCGTCGCGCGCCGGATTCATGGTGAGCGTAACCGGAAGACCGGAATGGACGCCGACGCCGGAGACGGCAATCTGGTCGCGTAGCGTTGTCTGCTTAGCGCCCTTCATCGAACTCATGCCCGCCAGCTCGCAAGCGAGCCGCGCGGTCCTATCCCAGACCCCAGTGGGGCCATATTTTTGCCTTCAACTCAGAACGCTCGAAGGAATAAGCGGTAACCCCCGGGACCAAAAAGTCCCTTTCACCACTGAAACTTAGGCGTGCCCGAAGGTATAGCCAACTCACGCTTTCTTACCGACTGTTACCCTTTTTTGCCGCAATTCCACACGGCTGCGGGCCTGATGTTCGGATTTACCTTGCCGGGGCAAGCTTGCGGGTTCGCAAAGGGTTTCGGCAGCGACCCGCGAGTTTCAGTGACTTTACAAAAACAGCATCTAATTCAATGGTTTAATCAAAGACAGCCGGAGCGCGGCCGGGGCGTTGCGCCCCGCTCCAGGTCATGGAGCGGGGCTATGCTTAAGCTTTCGGCGCAGTCAGTTGGCCTGCCGGCGCAGGAAGGCCGGGATATCGAGCTGGTCATCCTCGCCCGAATTATGCACAGGCGCCGACCGTCCATGCGGGTCGAGGCCCTGCGGCGCGGCGCGGCGGGCATATTCCGAGACCGGCTCGCCAGCCCTTCCTTCCGGATGCCGGGCCGTCGGCCGCTGCGGCGGACGCTCGAACTGCGGCATCGGACGTGCCGTGCGCGGCGCCGGTGGCGCCTCGGCTTCCTCCGGCTTGCGGCCAAGACCGACCGAGGCCAGCCGTTGCATCAGCGACATGCGGCGTTTTTCCGGGTGATCGTCGGTAAGCTCGCCGCGCTGCGCCCGCATCTCGTTCTGCGCCGGCAGCGGCAATTCGTCGAAGCGCGGCATGCGCGGCGTGCGTGCCGTGCGTTCGGGCGCCGGCGGAATGAAGGTCGCCGGTATCGGCAGTTCGGCCTGCGGCGCTTCGCCCACCGGCTCGAACAATGAGGGCTTCATCGGCATCGGCCGGATCGAGACGTCCTCGATCGCGCTTGGCGGCAGGATGGCGGCGGCGACCGCGGCATGGGCGGCGGATTGCACCAATGCGGCGCTGGCGGTTGCAGGCTGCGGGTTGCGCTCAATCCGGTCGACGGCGCGGCGGCTTTCGCTGCGCACCCGGCCGGCGAGTTCCTTCAGCGCCTTTTCCGCAGGTTGCTGCTGGCGCGAGGCATTGGCGTGATCGATGCCGGTTGCCACCACCGAGACGCGGATGATGCCTTCCAGACTTTCGTCGAAGGTGGCGCCGACGATGATGTTGGCGTCCTGATCGACTTCCTCACGGATGCGGGTGGCGGCCTCATCCACTTCGTAGAGCGTGAGGTCTTTGCCGCCGGTGATCGAGATCAGCAGGCCCTTGGCGCCCTTCATGGAGGCGTCGTCGATCAACGGATTATTGATGGCGCCTTCGGCCGCGATGCTCGCCCGCTTCTCGCCGGAGGCTTCGCCGGTTCCCATCATCGCCTTGCCCATCTCGCGCATGACCGCGCGTACGTCGGCGAAATCGAGATTAATCAGGCCTTCCTTGACCATCAGATCGGTGATGCAGGCGACGCCCGAATAGAGCACCTGGTCGGCCATGGCGAAGGCGTCGGCGAAAGTCGTCTTCTCATTGGCCACCCGGAACAAATTCTGGTTCGGGATCACCAGAAGCGTGTCGACGAATTTCTGCAATTCCACGATGCCGGCTTCAGCAAAGCGCATGCGGCGTGCGCCTTCGAATTGGAACGGCTTGGTGACCACGCCGACCGTGAGGATGCCGAGTTCGCGCGCGGTCTTGGCGATGATCGGCGCGGCGCCGGTGCCGGTGCCGCCACCCATCCCGGCTGTGACGAACACCATGTGTGCGCCGGTGAGATGATCGCGGATCTCGTCGATCACTTCTTCGGCCGCAGCACGTCCGACTTCGGGCTGCGAGCCGGCGCCGAGACCCTCGGTCACCTGCGTGCCCATTTGCACGATGCGCTCGGCCTTGGACATGGTGAGCGCCTGCGCGTCGGTATTGGCGACGACAAAGTCGACGCCCTGCAGCCCTGCCGTGATCATGTTGTTGACGGCATTGCCACCGGCGCCGCCGACACCGAACACGGTAATTCGCGGTTTCATCTCGCGAATGTCTGGGATCTTCAGATTGATGGTCATGTGATTTCCTTTGTTAATGCACGGACAGCAGGCTTAAGCGAAGCGCGCCTTGCGCCACCGCCATTGCACGCCGCCGAACAGGCCGGTCCGCCACCGGCCCCTTCGTGGGTTGAGTGAGTTGGGTCAGAAGCTTTCGCGCAGCCATTGTCCGACCCGTGCCATGTAACCGCCCGTTCCCGTCATCAATTGCCGCGTTCGCCGCGGTTCGAAGTGTTCAAGATGTGCCGCTTGCGGATAGACCAACAGGCCTGCCGCCACGGCAAATGCCGGACCTTTAGCGTCGTCGGGCAAGCCCGCCAGCCCAAGCGGGCGTCCGATACGCACCTTCCGGCGCAAGATGCGCGTGGCCAGATCGGCAAGGCCTGAGAGCTGGCTGGCGCCGCCGGTCAAGACCACACGCCCGCGCGGCTCGGCCGCGAACGGGGATGCGCTAAGACGATCGCGCACCATTTCCAGAATTTCCTCGATCCGCGGCTTGACGATGCGCACAAGCGCCGCTCGCGAGACAAATTGCGGCGGCTCGCGCTCGTCATCGCCGACCGGAGGTACCGTGATCATGTCGCGTTCATCCGATCCACCCGACAAAACACTGCCATAAATCGCTTTGATTCGCTCAGCATCGGCGATTCGGGTGTTCAGCCCGCGGGCCAGGTCCATAGTGACGTGGTGGCCGCCGAGAGCAAAACCGTCGGCATGCACGAAACGCCCGCGGGAAAAGACCGCCAAGGTGGTGGTTCCAGCACCCAGATCGATGCAGGCAGCACCGAGATCGGCCTCGTCGTCGGCCAAAACCGCCAAACCCGCCATGTAGGGTGAGACCACCATCGCCTCGACCGCCAAATGGCTGCGCTCGACCGTGAGCATCAGATTGCGCACGGTCGCCACGTCGGCGGTGACCATATGCATGTCGACGCCGAAACGATGCCCGATCATGCCGCGCGGCTCGCGGATGCCGGCGGCGGCGTCGAGCGCATAACCGATGGGAAGCGAATGCAGCACGGCGCGCCCGTCGCGCACCGAATGACGGCTGGCCGCCGCCAGCACGCGGGCGATCTCGCCATCGGTCACCACGCCGCCGGCCAGCTCGATATTGGCGACGAAGCGCTCGCTGCCGGGGCGCCCGCCGGACAGCGACACCACCACGGATTCGAGCTGTACGCCGGCCATGCTTTCGGCGATGTCGATGGCCTGGCGGGCCCGCTCCTCGGCGTCCATGAGATCGACCACAGAGCCTGCCTTGATGCCGCTGGCCGCGGTATGGGCAAAGCCGAGAACGCGCACGCCGTGGCTGCGGCGGCGCAGCACGTCCTGCGGCGCCTGCGGCTCGAGCCGCGCAATCATGCAGACGATCTTGCTGGTGCCGATGTCGAGCGCGGCGACCACGGCCGCGCGCTTGGGCGACACCGGTTTCATCTTGGGGGTGAGGCCGAAGCGCAGCACGGTCATGCGTCGCTCCCCTTTTCGCTTGCCTTGCTCTTGTTCCCCTTGGTCTTCTTTTCTTTGTCCTTTTCGGCGGCTTTGAGCGCCTCGTCGCGCACTGCCGCGGCACCATCCGACTGGCGCACCGTGACGCGATCGGCCAGCCGCAGATCGACCGCGACGATGTCGCGCGCGAGCAGTTTTTTGGATCGCTCAAGCTCGACTAATGTCATCAGCGCGCGCGCGGGCTCGGCTTCCGGCAGCAGCACCTCGACGCCGCCTTTCAGATGCAGGTTCCAGCGCCGCTCGGCCACCAGCACCGAGGCGTCGACCACGCGCGCGATCTGCGGATAGCGCACGAGCACGGCAAGAAAATCCCGCGCCGCGTGCTCGGCGCCGGGACCGACCACTTGCGGCAGCGCGGCGAAGCGTCGCGGCACGGTGGGCTCAAGCACGGTGCCGTCGGCGGCGATCAGCGAGACGCGGCCGGCCTTCTGCCACAGCGCGAAGGCCTCGCGCTCCTTGATCTCGATGCGTAAGCGCCCGGGATAAAGTTTGAGCACCGTGGCCTCGGCGATCCACGGATTGCTCATGAGCCGTGCGCGCATGCGCGCGGCATCGAGGAACAGCAGCGATGAGCGGCCGGTGATGCCGGCCAGTGTCAGAATGTCCTGGCGGCGGACTTCATGCTCGCCGGCCAGCGCGATCTCGGAAATGCCGAAGCCTGCGCCATTGGCAGCCTGGTCGCAGAGGTCCTGCATCTGCGCGGCAATCACCTCGACATGGCCGCCCTTGACCGCGCCGTAGCTGGCGCTGGCGAGCAGCAGCAAAGCGGCGGCCGAGGAGCCCGCACCACGCGGCGGCTTGAATTCGAGGATGGCTGCGCCCCAGCGATGCGCAAGACGGCGCCAGCCCGGCATCGATACCGGCCAAGCGTGCGACTGTAGCCGTGCAGCGGCCACGTCGCGTCGTTTCAGCTTTGGCTTTGGCGATTGAGCGAGGCGTCCTCGAACATCCATCGCGATCGGCTCTTTAAAAGTTATGCCCGGATGGGCCGCAAGCGCTTTGGCGGCAAGCTTTTCGACGACAAGGCCGCACGGCTATCCGCGCGGCCAAGCGCTCGAGGCGCCGCCAATGCCTAGTCTTGGGGCGCTTTGGTAAATGAAGTGTAAAGATTGAGGGATTGCGCAGAGACTTCGGTAACTTAGGCGGGGTGTGGCGGGTGGGGCACGGTTTGGCCCTGCATCACCGATCCAGCGACGCGTCCTCGATCATCCAGGCCACCAGTTGCTCGAAACCGATGCCGGCATGGGCGGCAAGCTCTGGCACCAGCGAGGTTTCGGTCATGCCTGGCTGGGTATTCACCTCCAGGCAGGCAAGACCCTGGGCGCCGGTGAGGCTGTCGTCGTAGCGGAAGTCCGAACGCGTGACGCCGCGGCAGCCGAGCGCGCGATGGGCGGCCAGCGACAGACGGCGGCATTCCTCGTAGATTTCGGGCGCGACCGGCGCCGGCAACAAATGTTTTGAGCCGCCGGGGGCGTATTTGGCTTCGTAGTCGTAGAATTTGACGGCGGGGACGATCTCGATGACGCCGAGCATCTTGTCGCCCATTACCGCACAAGTGAGTTCCTTGCCGGGAATATAGGGCTCGACCAGCACCCGCTCGCCGAATGTCCAGTCGGCGCGCGTCAATTCCTGCGGCGGGTGCTTG
The DNA here is from genome assembly GCA_009694265.1 of Pseudolabrys sp. Classification (GTDB taxonomy): domain Bacteria; phylum Pseudomonadota; class Alphaproteobacteria; order Rhizobiales; family Xanthobacteraceae; genus Pseudolabrys. Next base: position 30,138 of record SHVM01000004.1, on the reverse strand, counting down.
TGGTCCTCGCGCACGATGAACACGCCAACGCTGGAGCCTTCCGCCACCGGCTTGATCACATAAGGCGGCGGCAGCAGGTGCTTCTTGGCGGCCTGCGCGCGCGTCGCGACCATGCCGCCGGGCACCGGAACGCCGGCGGCTTTCAGCACGGTCTTGGCGATGTCCTTCTGCATGGCGACGGCCGACGCCATCACGCCGGAATGGCTGTAGGGGACGCCGAGAATTTCCAGCAGGCCTTGCAGGGTGCCGTCCTCGCCGGGACGGCCGTGCAACACGTTGAGCGCACAATCGGGCTTGAGGGCGCGCAAAGTCGCGGCGATCTCGCGCGTCACGTCGACGCGGCTGACGCGATAGCCGGCCCGATCGGCTGCATCCGCGCAGGCCTTGCCGGAGCGCAAGGAAACCTCGCGCTCGGCCGACCAGCCCCCCATCAGAACCGCGACGTGTTTGGCCATATTGTCTATCCGGGCTCCGCAGCCGAAGGCTGATTCGTTTCCGTACCAATAGAATCGAACTTGAACGCGCCGTCGAGCATTTCAGTAACGGCCGATCCAGCCGCTTATATTGCAAGACCGTCGCCTGCCCGCCATTGTATCCCAATGTTAAGGCAAACGATCCGCATGATGACTGCCGCGGCGCTGCTGATCCTGGCGGCCGCGCCGCTCCATGCCGGCCAACTGCCGCCGGCCGCAGGATTGAGCGAGAATGCGGCGAAACAGCGGGCGGCATTGTTCGCCGAACTCAGCAGCGCCAAGGACGAAGCCGACGCGCGCGAAATCGAAGATCAGATCTGGACATTCTGGCGCGGTTTCGCGGACGAAGAATCGCAGCGGCTGCTCGAAAGCTCGCGCGAAGCGCAACTGCGGTTCGACTATGGCAACGCGCTCGTCCATCTGGAAGCCCTCGTCAAGCATGCGCCGCGATTTGCCGAAGGCTGGAACCAGCTCGCCTATGTCTTGTTTCTCGCCGGCAGCTACGACGCTTCGCTTGCCGCGCTCGACCGCACACTGGCGTTGGAGCCGATGCATTATGCGGCGCTGGCCGGCCAGGGCATTATTCTGATCGAGCAGGGCAAGAAAGCCGAGGCGCAGGCACCGCTCAAGCGCGCACTGGCGATCAATCCGTGGCTGAAAGAACGAAATCTCATCGTCAAGGAGCCGGAGCGGAAGCTTTAAGTGTCTCTTCTGTCATGGCCGGGCTCGTCCCGGCCATGACAACGGCGAGTCTACTTCACCCCAATCCTCTTAATTTCCCATTCCAGCTCGATGCCGGAATGCGCCTTGACTCGCTCGCGCACGGATTCGCCCACCGTTTCGATGTCGGCGGCGCTGGCGCCGTCGACATTGATCAGAAAATTGCTGTGCAGCTCGGAGACTTGGGCGCGGCCGACTTTAAGTCCGCGGCAGCCGGCCTCGTCCACCAGTTTCCAGGCGCTGGCGCCCGGCGGATTCTTGAAGGTGGAGCCGCCGGTGCGATTGCGCGGCTGGCTCGCCTCGCGCTTTCCCTTGATTTCGGCCATCTCGGCGGCAATTTGATCGGGATCACCGGCGCGGCCCTGAAATGTCGCGGCGGTGAAGATGACATCGCCGGACACGCTGCAATGGCGATAGGAAAATCCCATCTCGGCATTGCTGAAAGTGCGGGCATTACCCTGCCGGTCCAGCCCACGCGCCTCAATCAGCACGTCCTTGGTCTCCGCCCCATAGGCGCCGCCATTCATGCGCAGCGCGCCGCCGACGGTACCGGGAATGCCGCTCAGGAAGGCCAGACCGGCGATACCGGCGGTCTGTGCGGCGCGCGCAACCATCACGTCGAGCATGGCGGTGCCGGCGGCGACACGATGATTGTCTGGCGTGCCGATGTCGTTGAAGCCGCGGCCAAGCCGCACCACCACGCCCGGCACGCCGCCATCACGCACAATAAGGTTCGAACCGGCGCCGATCACATCGACGGGAATTTCCGCCGGCAAGTTTTTCAAAAAATAAGCCAGATCGTCTTCGTCCGCCGGCATGAAAAACGCCTGCGCCGGACCGCCGACGCGAAACCAGGTGAATTCGCCGAGCTTCTGGTTCGCCAATAGCCGCCCGCGCAGCTCGGGCATGCGGGCTTTCAAGTCCGGGACGATATCGGGAAAACTCATAGCGCCCTCAACTCACCCGGCAGCGCATAAGCCCATTGCGTGATTGAGCCAGCGCCGAGGCAGACGACATAATCGCCCGGCTTCGCCAGGCTCTTGATAATGCCGGCGAGTTTTTCCGGACCATCGAGCGCAATCGTCTGGCGGTGGCCGTGCGCGCGCAGGCCCTGCACCAGCGCGTCGCGGTCTATCCCTGCGATCGGCGCCTCGCCCGCCGAATAGACCGGCGCCACCACAACAGCGTCGGCATCGTTGAAGCAGGAACAAAATTGTTCGAACAGCGCGGACAGCCGCGTGTAGCGATGCGGCTGCATCACCGCGATCACCTGGCCCTTGGCGCTTTCGCGCGCGGCGCGCAGCACGGCTGCGATCTCGACCGGATGATGGCCGTAGTCGTCGATGATGACGGCGCCGTTCCACTCGCCAACTTTTGTGAAGCGCCGCTTGACGCCGCCGAAGCTGCCAAGCGCCTTGCGGATCATATCATCCTTGATGCCGAGCTCATGGGCGACGGCAATGGCCGCGGTGGCGTTGAGCGCATTGTGGCGCCCCGGCATCGGCATGGTGAGCTTGTCGATGCTGTGGGTGGTTTTCCCGGCGCGATCGTGGAACAGTACCGTGAAGCGCGATTGGCCATCGTGATGATCCAGGTCAACCAGACGAATATCGGCCTGCGGATTTTCGCCGTAGGTGAGAATGCGGCGGTCTTCCAGTTTTTCGACCAGCGTCTGCACCACAGGATGATCGGTGCACATCACCGCGAATCCATAGAACGGAATATTCTCGACGAAGGCGCGGAAGGCGTCCTGCACTGCGTCGAAAGTGTGGAAATGGTCGAGATGTTCGGGATCGATATTGGTGACGATGGCGATGTCGGCGGGCAGTTTCAAGAACGTGCCGTCGGATTCATCAGCCTCCACCACCATCCAATCGCCGGCCCCGAGCCGCGCATTGGTGCCATAGGCGTTGATGATGCCGCCATTGATCACGGTCGGGTCGAGGCCTCCGGCATCGAGCAGCGCCGCAACCAGCGACGTGGTCGTGGTCTTGCCATGGGTGCCGGCGATGGCCACGCAGCTCTTGAGCCGCATCAGCTCGGCCAGCATTTCGGCGCGCCGCACCACCGGCAGCCGCTTGGCGCGCGCGGCGACAAGTTCCGGATTGTCGCGTTTGATGGCGGAGGAGACCACAACCACATCGGCGCCGTTGACGTTCTCGGCCTTGTGGCCGATGGCAACCTTGATGCCCTTGTCGCGCAACCGCTTGACGTTGGCGCTGTCGGAGACGTCGGAGCCGGTGACGGTATAGCCGAGATTGGCCAGCACCTCGGCGATCCCGCTCATGCCAATACCGCCGATGCCGACGAAATGCACCGGACCGATGTCGCGCGGCAATTTCATGGAGTCGCCCTCGGTTTGCTGGGTGCTTATTGCAAGACATGGAAGGCGGAAACAAGACCGGCCAAGCCCGGTTCTTGGCGGAATGCTTAAATTCTTGCTATCCGGTCACGCCGCCGCCGCCTTCAGCGTCCTTATCTTCCTGATTTCGGCGGCGAGTTCGCGCTCGGCACGCCATGTGTCGTAGGCGCCCTGCATCCGCACCCAGACGCCTGCCCCGTCGCCGAACAGCTTCCCGAGCCGGACTGCGACGGCGGGGGACACCGGCTTGCGCTGCGCCAGGATGTCGTAAAGGTGCTGGCGGGAAATGCCCAACAGCGCGGCAATCTCGGTCTTGCTCTTGCCGGTCGCCGGGATCACCTCGCTCAGCAATTCACCGGGATGCGTCGGACAGCGGTTCGGATCGCGTTTGGCAACAAAGTCGACCATGGTTTGGCTCCTCAATGATATTGCTCGAAATCGACGCGTAGAGCGTCGCCGGAATCAGACTCGAAAGTAATGCACCACGGCCCGTTGACATGGACCGAGTAGCGGGTCGGAACGAAGCCTTTCAGGGCGTGGTAATCAAACCCAGGAAGGTTCATCTGCGCCGGCGCGGTCGCGGCGTTTAGCCGATCGAGGCGGATCAGGATCCGCTGACGCATCTTAACGTCGATCTTAGCCGTGCGGCCTTTCGCCCACAGATCGGCCAGCGCCTTGCTCCGGAATGTCGCGATCACAATGCAATGTAAGCCAAACGCTTACATATGTCAACGGATCGCTTACAGCTCTTTCAAACCCCCGCCACTTTGACGACCAAATCCGCCAGCCGTTCGGCGGCGTCGACGGTGCCGGCCGATTTGGCAGCTTTTGCCATGCGCGTCAGCCGGACCGGATCGCCGGAAAGCGCCACGATTTCCGATGCCAGGCGTTCCGGGGTGAAGTCGCGCTGCTCGATCCGGATCGCCCCGCCGGCCGCCTCCAGCACGCCGGCATTGGCGAACTGGTCCTGATCCAGCGCATGCGGCAACGGCACCAATAAAGCGGGGCGGCCGATAGCCGAAAGCTCCGCCACCGTGGAGGCGCCGGAGCGGGATATCACCAGATGCGCCGCCGCCATGCGCGCCGGCAAGTCGGGGAAAAAAGCAGCGGCCTCGGCTTCGACGCCGAGCCGGGCGTAAGTCGTGCGCACGGCGTCGAGGTCTTCAGCCCGGGCTTGCTGCGTGACGACCAGACGCGAACTTATATCCGACGGCATGCGTTCGATGGCCGCCGGGACAATCTCGGACATCACATGCGCGCCCTGGCTGCCGCCGAACACGAGAAAACGTAATTTTCCGCTCGGCGCCGAATAAGGCGTCGCGGCCGCGGCGATCACCTGTGGGCGCACCGGATTGCCGGTGAATGCGATCTTGCTCTGCACGCGCGGATCGACGCGCGCCAACGTATGAAAGCTGGTGGCAATCGCGGTGACGCGCGGCGCCAGCAGGCGGTTGGCGCGGCCCATGACGCCATTCTGCTCATGCAACACGCTTGGCACGCCGCGCATCGATGCAGCCAGTAGCGGCGGCACGCTCGGATAGCCGCCGAAACCGACGACAATGTTCGGGCGGATGCGTCCGATCAAGGCCCATGCCTTGGCGATGCCGAGCGTCAGCAGCAGGCCGGTGCGCGCGAGCGCGATGGGGTGGCGCGCCCGCACGGAGGCGCTCGGAATGAGATGCACGGCGCGGGCGGGAAATTTATAATGCGCGGCGCGCGCGTCGGTGGCGAGATCAACGATCAGGCCCCGCTTCTCAAGCACGACCGCCAGCGCTTCGGCCGGAAATAGATGGCCGCCGGTGCCGCCGGCAGCAAGCAGCACCAGTTTGTTTGTTTCGCGTGCCGGCATGACCTCTCCACCGTCATGCCCGGCCTTGTGCCGGGCATCCACGCCTTTCTTTCGTTCAATTAAGCAAGACGTGGATGGCCGGGACAAGCCCGGCCATGACGAAAATTATGCCGGCGCGGGCTCGGGCGCCAGCATGGCCACGCGCGGCTGCTCGCGGGTAAGCGCCAGCAACATGCCCATGGCGTAAGCCAGCGAGATCATCGACGAGCCGCCGTAGGAAATAAACGGCAGCGTCATGCCCTTGGCGGGAATCAAGTGCAAATTGACCGCCATATTGATCGCCGACTGGGTGGCGAACAGCATGGTGAGCCCGGCCGCCGCAAAGCGTGCGAACGAGTCACCGTTGCGCATGGCACGCACCAGCATGCGGATGACGATGAAGGCGAAGAGCGCGACCAGCGCCAGGCAGAGCGCAACGCCGAATTCCTCCGCCGCCACCGCGAATACGAAGTCGGTGTGACTTTCCGGCAGCAGCCGCTTCACCGTGCCCTCGCCCGGGCCTCTGCCGAACCAGCCCCCGCGCATGAAGCTCTCGGTCGCGATGTCGATATTGAAAGTGTCGCCCGATGCCGGATTGAGAAAGCGCTGGATGCGGCGCGCCACATGCGGAACCGTGTAATAGGCGCTCATCAAGCCGAAGCCCGCGATAGCGGCCAGCCCGAACACCCACACCAGCCGCATGCCGGCCATGAAGAACAGCGCGCTCCACACCAGCACGATCAGCGTGGTCTGGCCGAAATCCGGCTGCACCATAAGGAGCGCAACCACCGTCAGCAGCATCGCGAGCGCGACCGCATTGGTCGGCATGTCCGGCCGCTTGGCCGATTCGCCAAACAGCCAGGCGATCAGGATGACGAAAGCGGGCTTGAGGAATTCCGACGGCTGGATGTTGACGCTAAACAGCACCAGCCAGCGCCGTGCGCCCTTGATTTCGACGCCGAAGAACGGCGTCGCCGCCACCATGACGATGCTGACCGCGAATACGGCGACCGTGAGGCGGCGAATCTGACGCGGACTGAGGAACGAGACCGCCAGCATGATGGCGATGGCCGGGAAGAGATAAAGTATGTGGCGGTTGACGAAATAAAACGGGTCGAGCCCGAGCCGTCCGGCCACCGGCGGGCTGGCGGCGAGCGAGAGCACCACGCCGGCCAGCATCAACGCGCCAATGGCGGCGAGCGTGAGCCGGTCGACCGTCCACCACCATTCGCCGAAGGGCGTGCGATGCGCGCGCGCAACCATTCCAAAATCTCCGTGCCGCCAGACGGCGCTTTAGTCCTGACGCTTCACGGTTTACGAAGCATTAAAGGCGGAATTTCAACCTTGTCATGGCCGGGCTTGTCCCGGCCATCTCGCTTAGGGACGCAGTGCCTTCCTAAGCGGGATCACCGGTTCGCGGCGCTTCGTGCCGGCCCGGTGATGACAAGTTAAGGCGTCGCGCCCGCAACCCCCGGAATCGCCAGCACGATGTCGGTGAAGGCTTTGCCGCGCACCTCGAAGTTCGGGTACTGGTCGAACGAGGCGCAGGCCGGCGACAGCAGCACCACGGGTTCCGGCACGCCCGACGCCGCGGCATCGCGCGTGGCGGCGTCGATGGCAGCCGACAGCACGCCACTGATCTCGGTGGGCGCCTTGCCGTTCAGTGTCTTGGCAAAGTCAGCGGCCGCTTCGCCGATCAGATAGGCCTTGCGGATGCGGGGCCAGAATTCCGCCAGGCTCTCGATGCCGCCGGTCTTCGGCCTACCCCCGGCGATCCAGAAAATATCGCTGAAGCTTGCGAGCGCGCGGGCCGCGCTGTCGGCATTGGTGGCCTTGGAATCGTTGACGAACAGAACCTTTCCTTTGCGCCCGACCTGCTGCATGCGGTGCGCGAGACCGGGGAAACTGACCAGCCCTTTTTGAATTTCCGGCAGATCGAGCCCGAGCGCGACGCATGTGGCGACGGCGCTGGCGGCGTTCTGCGCATTATGCGCGCCGCGCAACGAGCCAATGCCGGCGAGTTGCGCCACCGGATGCGCCTTGCCGGCGACGCTCCGCACGATACTGCTGCCTTGGTCACTGCTTTGGGCGTAATAGCCGTCGCGCAACGGCGCCAGCACCGACACGCGCACGACTTGTCTGCCGGCGCGCTCGATGCGATCGGCGGCGGCGCGGGTGTAGCGATCGTCGACGCCGATCACCGCACTGCCGCCCGGCTCCACGCTGGCCGCCAGCAGCGTCTTGAGCGCGGCGTAGTTTTCCATGCTGCCGTGGCGGTCGAGGTGATCTTCCGAAATATTCAGCAGAATGCCGACCGTTGCGTGCAACGACGGCGCCAGATCGATCTGATAGCTTGAGATCTCCAGCACATAAGTACGCCCCGATGCGAACGGCTGCAGCGCCAACACCGGCACGCCGATATTGCCGCCCATCTGCGCGTCGCGGCCGGCGCTTTTGAGCAGATGCGCGATCAGCGCGGTGGTGGTCGATTTGCCATTGGTACCGGTGATGGCGATCAGCGGACATTGAACGCCCGATTTGGCGCGCTCGCGGCAGAACAATTCGATATCGCCGATGATCTCGACGCCGGCCTTGTTGGCGAGCGCCGCCGTCCAGTGCGGCATCGGATGCGTCAGCGGCACGCCGGGTGCCAGCACCAAGGCCGCCACTTGCGACCAATCGAGCTCGCTTAAGTTCCGAGTTTTAAGACCGGCCGCTTGCGCGTCGGCGAGTTTTTTTTCGTCATCGTCGAAGGGAACGACATCGGCGCCGCCTTGCGCCAGTGCGCGCGCCGACAACAGGCCGGAACTGCCGAGGCCGAAAACCGCGACCTGCTTCCCGGCGAAGGTGGTGATGGGGATCAAGGATCATCTCAACTTCAGCGAAGCCAGCCCGGCGAGCGCCAGCACAACGGCGACGATCCAGAACCGGATCACGATCTGCGGTTCGGTCCAGCCCATTTGTTCGTAATGATGGTGGATCGGCGCCATGCGGAACACACGCTTGCCCGTGAGCTTGAACGAGACCACCTGCACGATCACCGACACGGCTTCCAGCACGAACAGACCGCCGACGATGCCGAGCACGATCTCGTGTTTCACCGCGACCGCCACCGCGCCGAGCAAGCCGCCAAGCGACAGCGAGCCGGTGTCACCCATGAAGATCGAGGCCGGCGGCGCATTGAACCAGAGAAACCCAAGGCTGGCCCCGATCACGGCGCCGCACAACACCGCCAGTTCACCGGTGCCGGCGACATATTGGATTTGGAGATATTTGGCGAACTCCAAATTACCGACCAGATAGGCGATTAGGCCGAAGCTCGCCGCCGCGATCATCACCGGCACGATGGCCAGGCCGTCGAGCCCATCGGTGAGGTTGACCGCATTGCCGGCGCCGACAATCACGAAGGCGCCGAGCAGCACGAAGGCGTAACCGAGATTGATCACCAGCTCCTTGAAGAACGGGAACACCAGCGAGGTCGCAATCGGCGGACGTCCCAGATGCGCGAGCGCCATGCAGGCAATCACCGCGACCAGCGTTTCCGCGGCCAGCCGCGTGCGGCCGGAAAAGCCGGCATTGTCTTGCCTAGTGACCTTCAGGTAATCGTCATAAAAGCCGATCAAGCCGAAGCTCAACGTCACGCCGAGCACGATCCACACATATGGGTTGGCGGGATTTGCCCACAGCAAGGTCGAGACCAGCAGTCCGGAGAGGATCATCAGCCCGCCCATGGTCGGCGTGCCTTTTTTCGTGATCAGGTGCGATGCCGGACCGTCGGAGCGGATCGGCTGACCCTTGCCCTGCTTGATGCGCAGCAGGTCGATGATCGGACCGCCGAACAGGAACACGAAAACGAGCGCGGTGACGATGGCGCCGCCGGTGCGGAACGTGATGTAACGGAAGACGTTGAGGAACGAGATCTTGTCGGACAGTTCGGTCAGCCAATAAAACATCGGATTAAACCTTGAAGCTTTAGTGATGCGCCTGTTCGAGCGCGGCCTGTTTCGGAAACTGGCGTTCCAGCGCCTTGACGATGGGACCCATTTTCGAGCCCAGCGAACCCTTCACCATCACCGCGTCACCGTTGCGAATGGCATCGAGCACGGCCGACTGCAGCGCCGCCGCGGTCTCGGCATAGCCGCCCCGGCGACCGGAGGGAAGAGCCTGCCACAACGCCTGCATCGACGGCCCGCAACAATAGACAAGATCGACGCTCGCCGTCTCAAGCGGCGCGGCCAGGCCGCGGTGCAACGCGGCGCCTTGGGCGCCCAATTCCAGCATGTCGCCCAGCACCGCGATGCGGCGGCCCTGCGGACCGATGGGGGCCTGGCCGAGCAGCGCGATGGCGGCGGCCATGGAGGCGGGATTGGCGTTGTAGCTTTCGTCGATCAGCAGCGCGCTGCCGCCGGGCATTTTCAGGGTCGTCCGCGAACCGCGCCCAGTAGCGGGCTTGAGCCGGTTGAGCGCGAGCGCGGCCAGCGCCAGATCCGCGCCAACGAGAGAGACCGCCGCCAAGACAGCAAGCGAGTTGAGCACCAGATGTTTTCCGGGTGCGCCGAGCTTGTAGGTTACGTCCTGGCCGAGGATGTTCGCCTGCACGGTCGAGCAATCGGCCTGCAGCGAATGGCGCACCAGCCGCGCATCGGCTTGCTTGTGTTTGCCGAATGAAACGATGCGGGCAACGCCGACCGCCTTGTCGGCGGCCGCCAGGTACGTAAATTGGCGATTGTCGCGATTGAGCACGGCGGCGCCGCCCGGCTCGAGCCCAGCGAAAATTTCGGCCTTGGCGTCGGCGATTTTCCTCAACGAGCCGAAATATTGCAGATGCACCGGCTCGATCGCGGTGACGATCGCAACATGCGGACGCACAAGTTTAGTCAGCGGCGTGATTTCACCGGCATGGTTCATGCCAATTTCGAACACCGCGTATTTTGCAGTCGCCGGACATCTTGTGAGGGAAAGCGGCACGCCCCAATGATTATTGTACGAGGCGGCCGAGGCATGAGTTTCGCCATCCGCCATGAGCGCAAGCCGCAGCGCCTCTTTCGTTCCGGTTTTTCCGACCGAGCCGGTGACGGCTATGACCTTGGCGTGCGAGCGGGCGCGTGCAGCGCGGGCGAGATCGCGCAAGCCTTCGAGCACGTCCGTCACGATCAGCAGCGGCGCGTCGGCGGCAAAGCGCTCGCGCTTGTCGCGCGCGACCACCGCGACCCCGGCGCCGGCTTTCAGCGCGGCCTCGGCGAATTCATGGCCATCGCGGTTGTCACCCTGGATGGCGAAGAAGGCCTCGCCCTTGGCGATGCTGCGGCTGTCGATGGAAATTCCCGGCACGTCCGCCGGCAACGTAGCCGACCGCGTGGCGCGCATTGCCGCCGCCATGTCGTCGAGGGTCCAGAGCACGCTCATGCCACCTTACCCTGCAAGGCAGCTACGACGGCGTCATGGTCAGAAAATGGCACAATTTTGTCGCCGATGATTTGCCCCATTTCATGGCCCTTGCCAGCGATCAGTAGCACGTCGCCGGATTTAAGATCGGCGATAGCCTTACGGATCGCCTCGGCGCGGTCGCCGATATCGGTGGCGCCTGGCGCCGCGGCCAGAATCGCGGCGCGGATCGCGGCCGGATTTTCGCTGCGCGGATTGTCGTCGGTGACGATGACGCGGTCGGCATTCTCACTTGCGATGCGGCCCATGATCGCCCGTTTGCCGGTATCGCGGTCGCCGCCGGCGCCGAACACCACCACCATTTTTCCCTTCGCATAGGGGCGCAACGCCTGCAGTGCCTTCGCCAGCGCATCGGGCTTATGAGCGTAGTCGATAAAAATCGGCGCGCCGTTGCGCGTGCCGACGTTTTCGAGCCGACCCTTGGCGCCGGTGAGGCTCGAGAGTGCGGCGAACACTTGGCGCGGCTCGGCCCCCGTTGCGATCGCCAAGCCCGCCGCGACAGCGGCATTCTGCACCTGGAAGCCGCCCACCAGCGGCAATTTGATCCTATAAGTCTTGCCCCCATGAGTGATGTCGATGACCTGCGCAAAGCCGTCGATGACGCCGTCGGCGAGTTTGATGTCGTCGCCCTGCTCGCCCACGGTGAAAATTTTCAGGCCGCGCTTTTTCGCCGCCTCAACCACCTGCCCGGCATAGCAGTCGTCGGCGCCGATCACCGCGGTGCCGCCGGGCGCGATCAGCGCATCGAACAGGCGCAGCTTGGCGGCGAGATAGGCCTCGATGGTCGGATGATAGTCGAGATGATCGCGCGAGAGATTCGTGAAGGCGCCGGCCGCAATGCGCACGCCGTCGAGCCGGTGCTGGTCGAGCCCGTGAGAGGAGGCCTCGAGCGCCAGATGAGTGACGCCCTCAGCCGCCAATCGGTCGAGCGTGCGATGCAGCTCGACCGGATCGGGCGTGGTGAGCGAGCCGTATTTTTCACCGTTGGGCGAGACCACGCCGACGGTGCCGATGCTGGCGGCCTGCATTCCGAGCGCTGTCCAGATCTGGCGCGTGAAGGCGGCGACCGAGGTCTTGCCGCTGGTGCCGGTGACCGCCGCGATGGTTTTCGGCTGGCGCGAATAGAATTTCGCCGCCACCAGCGCCAGCGCGCGGCGCGCATTTTTCACCGACACGAAAGCAACAGTATCGGGCAACCCGCCGGGATGCTGCTCCGCCGCCACCGCCACGCAGCCTGCCGCCGCCGCGAGCTTGGCAAAATGCGCGCCGTCGGCCTTGGCTCCGGCAATGGCGACGAACAGGAAGCCCGGCCTGATCTTGCGGCTGTCGGCACTCACGCCGGCGATCTCGATGCCGGCATGGTTCGCATCGATCGCGGCGTCCGGCAAAAGCTCGCGCAGTTTCACCGTGTCTCCTTCGCGCTGACCGTCAGCATTTGGTCGGCCTTGGGCAAATCGAAGCGCGGCGGGATGCCGAGCAGCGGCGCCACCCGCTCGATCACCTTGGCGCCGACCGGAACCGCGTTCCAGCCGGAGGTGGCGAGGCCTTTGGTTTCGGGCAGTCCCTGCGGTTCGTCGATCATGATCAGCAACAAATAGCGCGGTTTGTCGGCCGGCATGATGGCGGTGAAACTGGTCAAAACCTTGGTCTTGGACTTGGAATAGCGGCCGCCGACCACCTTTTCCGAGGTGCCGGTTTTGCCGCCGACATAATAGCCGGCGACATTGGCGCGCGTCGCGGTGCCTTTTTCCACGTTGAGCCGCATCAGATAGCGCATTTTATCGGCGGTTTCGGGCTTGATCACGCGTATGGCAAGCTTGTCGGCAGCGGCCTGATCGCGCTTAAGGAAGGTCGTCGGAACCAGTCTGCCGCCGTTCACCAGCGCGGAAATACCCATCACCGCCTGCAGCGGCGCCACCGACAAGCCATGCCCGAAGGCGATGGTCGCGGTGCTGAGCTCGCCCCAGTGTTTGGGCACCAGCGGCTCGGCGCTCTCGGGCAATTCGGTGCGCAGGCGGTCGAGCTGGCCGAGCTTTTTGAGAAACGCCTTGTGATAGTCGACGCCGAGCGAGACCGCCATGCGCGCGGCGCCGATATTGGAGGAGTAGGTGAAAATCTCCGGCACCGTGAGTATTCTTTTTTGCGCGTGGAAATCGTTGATCTTGCGCTTGCCATAGCGCAGCGGCAGGCGCGCATCGAAGCTTGAGTTAAGCGAGATGCGTCCGCTGTCGAGCGCCATGGCCAGCGTGAGCGCCTTGAAGGTCGAGCCCATCTCATAGACGCCGGTGGTGATCCGGTTGATGCGGGTCGGATCGTTGGCCTCGCGCGGATTGTTGGGGTCGTAGTCGGGCTCCGATACCAGAGCGACGATCTCGCCGGTGTTGACATCGGCAATCACGCCGGCGGCCGCGATGGCTTTGAATTTCGCGCGCGCCTCGACCAGTTCCTGACGCAGCGCATATTGCACGCGCAGATCGAGCGCGAGCGCGACCGGCCGCGGCAAGCGGTCGGTGGCCAACCCCGCCATGTGAAGTGCCGCGAGCCCTTGTCCGTCGAGCCATTTCTCGATGCCGGCGATACCCTGGTTGTCGATATTCACGTGGCCGATCTCGTGGGAGACCAGCGGTCCGTTGGGATAGACGCGCTTGTTCTCGGTGAGGAAGCCGACGCCGGGAATGCCGAGCCGGTGGATCTCGTGCTGCTGGCTCGACGTGATTTCGCGTCTGAGCCAGACGAAACCGCGTTTCGACGACAAGCGTTCGCGCACTTCGCTAGCATCGAGGTCGGGCAGCACCCCGGTGAGCAATTCCACCGCCTCGTCGACGTCTATAATCTTGCGCGGTTCGGCGAACAGCGACGGCGTCTTCACGTCGGTGGCGAGAATCTGCCCGTTGCGATCGAGGATGTCGGGCCGCGCGGTGGCGACGGGATCCTGGCTGACGCCACGGCGGGCGCCGTGGCCGTCGCTCGCCGTTGCGAACATCGCCAGCCGCAGCGCGATGACACCATAGATTGCGGCGAAGGCGACAATGGCAAGGCCGAGCCGCGCCTTGGCCTTCACATTACGATTGACGTCTTGACCATAGAGCAGCGAGCGCAAGGCGCGCTGCCAGCGGGTCTCGGCCGATTTTGGCTTTAAAGACGCGTGCATTCCGTTCACCGCGCTGCCGGCGGAGCGGGGACGCTGCCGGTCGCGTCAGGTGGCGCGATCATGGCGCCGATCGGATCGGCGCTCGGCGGTTGCACGATCACGGGCGGACGATCGGGCAGCCGGTCGAAGCTGTCGAATTGCGTGGACACAATCGGCCGCAGCGCCAGATGGCGGGAGGCCAGGCCCTCGATGCGGCCCGGCGTGTCGAGCCTCGCCCACTCGGCACGCAGAATAGCGATGGCATTGCGCTCGCGGCGCAATTCGGAAGCCAATTTGCCCACCCGCTCGACCTGCAATGTGGAATCGAATTTGATCTTGTAGACGAAGGACGCGGCCAGGATGAGCGCGCCGATCACCATGATGTTGAGAAGGCGCATGCTCAATGCCCCTGCATGATGTCGGCGAACGACGGCAGATGCGGCAATAAATCGGACGGATCGCTTGTCTGCGCGGGCGCAGCCGTCCGCTCGGCCGCGCGCAGCTTGGCCGAACGGGCCCGTGGATTGCGCGCGACCTCTTCACCGTCCGCGACCTCGGGCCGCTTGGTGAGCACGTTAAAGCTCGGCGCCGGGCGCACGGGTTCGGGCACGTGACGCGAGCCGCCGCGCGTCTCAGTGCGGCGGCTGAGGAAAGACTTCACGATACGGTCTTCGAGCGAATGGAAAGATATCACCACCAGCCGGCCGCCGGCTTTGAGGATGCGCTCAGTGGCGCCAAGTGCCGAAACCAGTTCGCCCAGTTCGTCGTTCACAAAAATGCGCAAGCCCTGGAACGTGCGGGTCGCCGGATGGATATCGCCGGGGCGTGAGCGCACGACGCGCGAAACGATATCGGCCAGCGCACGGGTGGTTTCAATGGGCGCAGCCGTTCGCGCCTTGACGATGGCGCGCGCGACGGCGCGCGAATGGCGCTCCTCGCCGAGCAGGAAAATGATGTTGGCAAGATCGCGTTCGCTTGCGCGGGCGACGATATCGGCAGCGCTCGGGCCGTCCGTACCCATGCGCATGTCGAGCGGGCCGTCGAGGCGGAAGGAGAATCCGCGTTCGGGCGCATCAAGCTGCATGGAGGAAACGCCGAGATCGAGCACCACGCCGTCGACCGCCTCGTATCCGCAGCTGCGCGCCACAGTATCGAGATTGGAAAATTGGTCTTCAATCAGCGTCAGACGGCCCTGCGCCGCCTGCACCAGGTCGGCGCCGAGCGCGATCGCGTGCCGGTCACGATCGATGCCGATCACGTGCGTCCCGGTGGCCGCGAGAATCCCGCGTGTGTATCCGCCGGCGCCAAAGGTGGCGTCGATATAGATGCCGCCATCGCGAACCTTGAGAAGTTCGACCGCGCGGCGGCCGAGCACGGGAATATGGCGGGCTGGTCCGCCAGCGACAGCGCCAAAGCCGTCGCCCGCCATCATTCTGCCGCTCCAAAATGGGAACCGCGGCTGGAAATGCGGGATGAGGAATCGCGGAATATCATGGGATAATATGGGCGTCATGGAATGACCCAGCCCCGAGGCCCCCTCCTCGAGACCCCGGCGCATCACCGTGTGAGCCGCATTAAACAGCCCTTAATCTTAAGGATTTGTTTACGGCGCGGCTCTTCTCCCTTCCCCCGCGCGTTGTTGCGAGTGTGGGGAGGGTGAAAAGACTGATAGCCCGGTCCGGGCTGCGGCGCATTTGCCACGAGTATTGCTTTTTCGATGGGGCACGGTGAAAGTTAAAGCCGCCTGCCTCCCATGGACGATCCAGCTCCGTCCCAAATCAACGGCCCAAATCAACGTCGTATGCCAACATTTCCGCCGGATTCATTCATTGTCAGCGACGTCGTCCCCTCGCCCAATCTTGACGAGCGCAAGGACGGCCGGGCGCCCGACATGATCCTGCTGCACTACACCGGAATGCAGACCGGCGAGGCGGCGCTGGAACGGCTGACAACGGCTTCGAGCAAAGTATCCTCGCATTACGTCGTGTTCGAGGACGGCAAAATTACCCAATGCGTGCCGGAGGAAAAACGCGCCTGGCATGCCGGGGAATCGTCCTGGGCCGGCGACACGGACATCAATTCGCGCTCGATTGGCATCGAAATCGTCAATCCGGGGCACGAATTCGGCTATCGCAATTTTCCGCTGCGGCAGACCGCAGCGGTGATTTTGCTATGCAAATCGATCATAACGCGCCGCGGGCCGATCGGCGCCGAGCGCATACTCGGTCATTCCGACGTGGCGCCGTCGCGCAAGCAGGATCCGGGCGAGAAGTTTCCCTGGCAATTGCTGAGCGAATCCGACATCGGCCATTGGGTACGGGCGGCGCCGTTCGATCGCGACGGCAACACGCTCAAATTAGGCGACCACGGCGAGCCGGTCTCGCGGCTGCAACGCACGTTGCACTCATACGGCTATGGCATCGCGGAAACCGGCACGTTTGACGACACCACGCGCGACGTCGTCACCGCGTTCCAGCGCCATTTCCGCCCCGCCCGCGTGGACGGGATCGTCGATCCCTCCACGCTGCTCACGCTGCGCGCGCTGATCGAGACCCGGCCGGGACCGCTGGCTTAAAGCGCGCTTGACGCCGCGCCCCCGCCCCGCCATTCCTATCCCCGTCAGTCGGCCGGACGGCCGTCCCGCGCCAATGCCGAAAGGCGGCCGGGGAGGAAAGTCCGGGCTCCATGGACGAACGGTGCCGGATAACGTCCGGCGGGGTGGATCTCCGCAATCGCTGGGATAAACCTCAGGGACAGTGCCACAGAGAACAGACCGCCGCGGCTGCGTAATGTTTTGGCCACGGTAAGGGTGAAACGGTGCGGTAAGAGCGCACCGCGCTGCCGGCAACGGCGGCGGCACGGCAAACCCCACCGGGAGCAAGACCGAATAGGAATGACGTTGACGCGCAAGCGCCAGGTCCGTCCGGGCCAGTCATTCGGGTAGGTTGCTTGACGCGCCGGGTAACCGGCGTGCCAGAGGAATGGCCGTCACGTATGCCTAGGACGGCATGCCTTACAAAACCCGGCTTATAGGCCGGCTGATATATTGAAGGGGGCTCGGTGGCAAAACCGCCGGGCCCCCACCAATTTTGGCATGGTTCGACCGCGCGGCGCATGCAGTTCGGACATACCGCAGAACTCAGACGTTCGCGTTCGTCTCCGCCGAACTCGGCAAGCTCTCGGCAGACCTCGCATTGTTCGGCGCAGACCAAACTTTTCTTCTGCGTCAAACCTCTGCCCGCGCTTACCAGACAGTGCGCTCAGCCGGATAACGGTTTCGCGCGTGGAACTTTTTGTTCCCGACGCCGTTGACCAGCGCATTTGTTAAATACATCAGGGAGACGACCCCGTGTCACTCGGAACCATCATCCTCATCATTCTGGTCATCGCTTTGCTCGGCGGCTTTAGCGGCATCGGCGGCGGATTAAGCACGGCGACGTCGAAACTCTCGCCGGCTTCGATCTTGCTCTTCAGATCGGCGTTGACCTCGAAGCGCAGCGAGATTTTGTTGCCGGTGGCGCGTTCGAATTGGCTGCACAGCTCGCGCACCGCGGCCTTGGCGCCATTGCCGCTCAGCACCTTGAGTTCGGCGGCAAACGCGTCCATTTGCGTGGCCGAAGACGCGAGCAGCAACGCAGCGGCAAACAGCAGCTTCATGGCACTGGTCCTTTTTTCAAGTCGCAACCATAGCAGGCTTGTTTTACCCCCGACAGGGCGGCATCGTGCGGCGTCCGTTTGCGCGACCTGAGCCAAATCCAATCGCCATGCCAGCCAAAACCGCGAACCAGCTTTGGGATTTCTGGATCGACCGCGGCGGCACCTTCACCGACGTGGTGGGGCGGCGGCCCGATGGCTCGCTCACCGCGCACAAGCTGCTGTCCGAGAATCCAGAAGCCTATACCGACGCCGCCGTGCAGGGCATTCGCGACCTGCTGGGGGTGAAGCCCGGCGAGCCGATCCCGCAGGCCAGCGTCGGCGCGGTGAAAATGGGCACGACGGTCGCCACCAACGCACTCTTGGAGCGCAAGGGCGACAGCACGCTGCTGCTGATCACCAAAGGTTTCCGCGACGCGCTGAAGATCGGCTACCAGGCGCGGCCGAAGATTTTCGCCCGCCAGATTATCAAGCCCGACCTGGTCTATGAGCGCGTGGCCGAGGTCGACGAGCGCGTGCGCGCCGACGGCACGGTGGAACACGCGCCCGATCTTGCGCGCGTGCGCGCCGATCTCAACGCCGCGAAGGCCGATGGCATCGACGCCGTAGCCATTGTGTTCATGCATGCCTACCGGTTTCCCGAACACGAGCGCCAGGTGGCCGTACTCGCGCGCGCGATGGGCTTTGGGCAGGTGTCGGTCAGCCACGAAGTGTCGCCGCTGATCAAGCTGGTCGGGCGCGGCGATACCACGGCGGTCGATGCGTATCTGTCGCCGATTTTGCGGAGATATGTTGATCGCGTTGCCGGTCAGCTTGAAAGCTCGCCTCGTCCTTCGAGACGCGGGTTGACGCCCGCTCCTCAGGATGAGGCTTCGAACCGCCCTCATCCTGAGGAGCCCGAGCGGAGCGAGGGCGTCTCGAAG
This sequence comes from Pseudolabrys sp., assembly GCA_009694265.1. Taxonomy (GTDB): domain Bacteria; phylum Pseudomonadota; class Alphaproteobacteria; order Rhizobiales; family Xanthobacteraceae; genus Pseudolabrys. The sequence continues at coordinate 11,603 of SHVM01000004.1, read as the reverse complement.
TACGAGGGTGGCCCGCGCCTGATGTTCATGATGTCATCCGGCGGGCTGACGGCGGCGGAATTGTTCCAGGGCAAGGACGCGATCCTGTCGGGTCCGGCCGGCGGCGTGGTCGGCATGGCGGAAACCGGAAAGCAGGCCGGCTTCGACCGGCTGATCGGGTTTGATATGGGCGGCACATCTACGGATGTCTCTCATTTCGACGGCGAATACGAGCGCACCTTCGAGACCGAAGTGGCCGGCGTGCGCATGCGCGCGCCCATGATGCTTATTCATACCGTCGCCGCCGGTGGCGGCTCGATCCTGCATTTCGACGGCGCGCGCTTCCGCGTCGGGCCCGACTCGGCTGGCGCCAATCCGGGACCGGCATGTTACCGGCGCGGCGGGCCGCTGGCGGTGACCGACGCCAATGTGATGGCCGGCAAGCTGATCGCGGATTTTTTCCCGAAGATTTTCGGCCCCGGCCAGAACCTGCCGCTCGATGCTGATTCCGTGAAGCATGGCTTCAACAATCTGGCGCAGAAAGTCAGCGGCAAGAAGCCGGAAGAAATCGCTGACGGCTTCATCAAGATCGCGGTCGAGAACATGGCGAACGCGATCAAGAAGATTTCCGTGCAGCGCGGCTATGACGTGACGCGCTATGCGCTCAACTGTTTCGGCGGCGCCGGCGGCCAGCACGCCTGCCTGGTCGCCGACAGCCTCGGCATGACGCGCGTGCTGATCCATCCGTTCTCCTCGCTGCTCTCGGCCTATGGCATGGGGCTCGCCGATATCCGCGCCACCCGTGAGCAAGCCATCGAGCTGGGCTATGGCGGCAAATCGCTGGCCGCGATCAAGCGTATCGCCGCGCGCATCGGCAAAGATGTGAAGGACCAGGTCGCTAGCCAGGGCGTGCCCGTGGCCAAGATCAAGGTCTTCGTGCGCGCGCATATCCGATATGCCGGGACGGATACCGCGCTGGTGGTGGCGGCGGACACCTTGCCCGCCATGCAGCGGGCCTTCGAGAAGGCGCACAGAGCGCGCTTCGGCTTCATCGACCGCGCCAAGCAGATGGTGGTCGAGGCGGTGTCGGTGGAAGCGGTCGGCGGCGGCGCCAAATTCAACGAGAAGGCGGTCAAGCTTGCGCGCGACAAAATGCCCGCCCCGGCGCGGCGCACGCAATTCTTTTCCGCGGGCACCTGGCACAAGGCCAATGTCTACACGCGTAACCAGCTCAAACCGGGATCGCGCGTCAAAGGCGCCGCCATCATCATCGAGCCGCACCAGACCATCGTGGTCGAGCCCGGCTGGCAGGCGGAAATCACGGCGAAGAACCATCTGGTGCTGACGCGCGCGAAAAAACTCAAGCGCACGCATGCCATCGGCACCCATGCCGACCCGGTAATGCTGGAAGTGTTCAACAATCTGTTCATGTCGATCGCCGAGCAGATGGGCGTGTCACTGCAGAACACCGCCTATTCGGTGAATATCAAAGAGCGGCTGGATTTCTCCTGCGCGGTGTTCGCGCATGACGGCACGCTGGTGGCCAATGCGCCGCACATGCCGGTGCATCTCGGCTCGATGGACCGCTCGGTGGAGACTATCATTCGCGACAACAAGGGAACGGTCGCGCCCGGCGATGTCTATGCCATCAACGCGCCCTATAACGGCGGCACGCATTTGCCGGACATTACGGTGTGTACGCCAGTGTTCGACGGCAAAAAGAAAAAGATTTTGTTCTGGGTCGCTTCGCGCGGCCATCACGCCGATGTCGGCGGCATTTCGCCAGGCTCCATGTCGCCGAACGCGACCACCATCGAGCAGGAAGGCGTCTATATGGACAACTTCAAGCTGGTCGACCGCGGCCGCTTCCGCGAAAAGGAACTGATGGCGGCGTTGCGAGGGGCGAAATATCCGGCGCGTAATCCGGTGCAGAACATCAACGACATCAAGGCTCAAATTGCGGCCAACGAAAAGGGCGTCGCCGAACTGCGCAAGATGGTGACGCTGTTCACCATGCCGGTGGTGCAGGCCTATATGCAGCACGTACAGGACAACGCCGCCGAAAGCGTGCGGCGCGTGATCGACCGGCTGCACGATGCGGAATTTTCCTACGAGATGGATCAGGGCACCGTGATCAAGGTGAAGATCACGGTCGACAGACACAAGCGCGAGGCGACCGTCGATTTCACCGGCACCTCGTCGCAGCAGCCGACCAATTTCAACGCGCCCGAACCGGTGACGCGCGCGGCCGTGCTCTACGTGTTCCGCATGATGGTGGACGACGACATTCCGATGAATGCCGGCTGCCTGCGGCCGATCAATATCGTCATTCCGCCGCAATCGATGCTGACGCCGGAATATCCCGCCGCCGTGGTCGCAGGCAATGTCGAGACCTCGCAGGCGGTGACCAATTGCCTGTTCGGCGCGCTCGGCGCGCTGGCCGCCGCGCAAGGCACCATGAACAATCTCAATTTCGGCAATGCCAAATATCAATATTACGAAACTATCTGCTCCGGCTCGCCGGCAGGCCCCGGCTTTAACGGCACCGACGCCGTGCACACCCACATGACCAATACGCGGCTGACCGACCCGGAAGTTTTGGAATTCCGCTATCCGGTGGTGCTGGAGGATTTCCACATTCGCTTAGGGTCGGGCGGCAAAGGCAAATGGCATGCCGGAGACGGCATCCGCCGCACCATCCGATTCCTCGAAAAAATGGAATGTACGATCTTGTCGGGCCACCGCCGGGTGCGGCCGTTCGGCCTGGCGGGCGGCGAAGCGGGGCAAGTCGGCAAGAACTGGGCGCGCCGCAAGGACGGACGGATGGAGGCCCTCGCAGGCTGCGACGAGACCGTGATCGACGCGGGCGAGGCCGTCATCATCCAGAGCCCGACGGCGGGGGGATATGGCAAGGCGTGAGCCGCATTAATTGAAGTAAATGCCGTCTCGCTTCGTTAAGTATCCACCGCACCAGCCCTCGATTTCATCTCTGGCGGAGCCGACTTTAAGATTATGCAGCAAATGATTCTCACAGCGATGCTTCTGCTTGCCCTCTCCGCGCCGACCTTTGCCGCCAGTTATCCGGTGTCCGGTAAATGGGGCCAGAGCGCAAGTTCGGAAAAAGGCGCGATCGATTGCAGCAAGTTGCGCGTGATCGCCTTCAACGGCGACACGCGCACCGACAGCAAGGGCGGCGTGCCGGCTTTCCGCAACAAATCGATCACACCGGAAGCGCCCGGGCGCTATCGCGTGGTGGACGAGTTCACCACCGGGCAAATTCGCAACGGCCACATCAATTACACGCTGCGCCAGGTCGATGCCGACCACATCGAGATGAACATGCAGCAAGGCGGCATGCTGAAGCTGCAGCGCTGCAAATAACAATCAGTTTCTAGCGATGATCTCGCGTTCGCCGCGATGCACCGGCGTAGCGCCGGTGAGCTTGGCCGCGCGGCGGCGCAGCGGCATCGAGGGCCTGCGGCGCTTGATGGCGTTATGGCGGCGGCGGCGGGCGCGCACACGTTCGATGCGCACGCCACCCATGCGCGCCAGCGGCTCCCGCAACACGCCTTCGTCTTCGACTAAAAGCGGCAGTCCCAGCACGCTGGCCCATGAGCGCCAATCGGCCATGGCATCGTCGCTCTCGGCCGAGACGGCCAACGGCAACGCCAGTCCTGGATCCTTGTGTTCGAGAACGATCGAAACGGTGCCGGGCTCTTCGCCCTCGCCCGCCGTCAGCCGCAGCGCGACGCCGGTAAAGGCCGAGACCGGCATGTTAAGCGCCATGCGCATGCCGGCGAGCGAACGCCGCATCACCACACGCTCGCGGTAAAGTTCCACATGCCGCACCCGCTCGTCGGCCGCGGCATCGCTCGCCGCAAAACGCACCGGCAGGCTAAACGGGTCGAGCCGCAATGCGCGGCTCGACCCGGCGGGACTTCCGCCACTTCGCATTTGACGCCTCAAACTCTCCCAACGCCTGGCTTTTGTGCCCGGTCGTTGCGCAGATCATGGCGGAAAGGCGTCGGAATCCGCTTAATGTACGGGGTTAATTGGCGGTAACGCTGGCCCCTTCGCGCGCTATGATTGACGGCGCGTTGCAAAGCATGATTGACGAGGTGTTGCTTTTCGCCAGCAAAATGTCCGCACCCGCGGTTGCACCCGGCCGTTTTCAGGCCCATTTGAAGGTCGCATGCTCGCCCCCACCGCATCCTTGTTCGATCAAAGCGCCCTCACCGACCGCGCCGAACGGCTGGTCAAGGCCGCGCGCGCCGCCGGCGCCGATGCCGCCGACGCGGTGGCCGTGCACTCGCTGTCGCTGGGCATCGAGGTGCGCGACGGCGCGGTCGAGGAATCCGAGAGTGCCGAAAGCGACGATCTCGGCCTGCGCGTTCTGGTCGGACGCCGCCAGGCGGTGGTCTCGACCAATGACATGGCGGGCGACGGCAGCGCGGCGCTGGCCGAACGGGCGGTGGCGATGGCGCGCGCAGCGCCTGAGGACAAATACGCGGGGCTCGCCGATGCGAGCCTGCTGGCGCACAGGTTTCCCGATCTCGATTTGATCGACCGCGATCTGCCGACCGTGGCGCAGCTTGAGACAATGGCGCGCGCGGCCGAACAGGCGGGCATGGCGGTCAAGGGTGTCTCCAAGTCGGGCGGCGCCTCAGCCTCGGCCGGCATCGGCGGCATGGTGCTGGTGACCAGTCATGGATTTAGCGGCGCTTATCTCGGTTCGCGCCACGGCGTCTCGATGACCGCGATCGCCGGTGACGGCACCGGCATGGAGCGCGACTACGATTATTCGTCCGTCTTGCACGCATCCGATTTGGAGAGCCCTTCGAAGATCGGCCGCACCGCGGGCGAGCGCGCCGTCGAAAGAGTCAATCCGCGCAAGGTCGCCACCCGCAAGGTGCCGGTGGTGTTCGACCCGCGCGTGGCCGGCTCGCTGGTGTCGCATCTTGCCAGCGCCGCCAATGGCGCCTCGGTCGCGCGCAAGACCAGCTTCCTGCGCGAGAAGATGGGCGCGCAGCTGTTCGCCGGCGGCATCCGCATTATCGACGATCCGCTGCGCAAGCGCGGCCTGCGCTCACATCCGTTCGACGGCGAGGGCGTGGTTGGCAAGAAACTCGCACTGATCGATGACGGCATATTGCGCTCCTGGCTGCTCGACTGCGCGACCGCGCGCGAGCTCAGCCTCACCACCACCGGCCACGCCCAGCGCGGCGTCTCCTCCTCGCCCTCACCGGGCGCAAGCAATCTGCATCTCGAGGGCGGCACGCTTAGCCCCGAAGCGCTGATCGCCGACATCGCCGACGGATTCTATGTGACCGATTTGATCGGCAGCGGCGTCAATATGGTGACCGGCGACTACAGCCGCGGCGCCTCCGGGTTCTGGATCGAGAACGGCAAGCGTACATTTCCGGTGAGCGAGGTCACCATCGCCGGGCATCTGCTCGACATCTTCCGCACGATGACGCCGGCCAACGATCTCGAATTCCGTTACGGCACCAATGCCCCCACCTTGCGCCTGGAGGGCCTCACAGTTGCCGGGCAGTGATCTCGCCACGCTGCGCGGCGCGCTCGAAGCCGTGATGCGCGAGGCCGGCGAGCTGGCGCGCGTCACGTCGCGCGGGCCGTTCAAGCGCTGGACCAAGGGCGACGACAACTCGCCGGTGAGCGAAGGCGATATCGCGGTCAACGATCTGTTGCGCGTGCGCCTCACACAGCTCGCGCCGCAGGCCGGCTGGCTGTCGGAGGAAACCGAAGACAGCCTGCCCGGGCGGGCTATGGACACCGCCTGGATCGTCGATCCGATCGACGGCACCCGCGCCTATATCACCGGCCGCGCCGACTGGACGATTTCGGTGGCGCTGGCCGAGCACGGCCGCCCGCTGCTGGCGGCGCTCTATGCCCCGGTGACCGATGAAATGTTTATGGCGCTGCGCGGCGTCGGCGCGACGCTTAACGGCAGTGCCATCGCGGCAAGCCGCGGCGCCACGCTTGAACGCGCCAAGCTCGCCGGACCCAAACGCTATCTCGACCGGCTGTCCGGCTTGAGCCCGCATGTTCTGGCGCAGCCCAAGGTGCATTCGCTGGCCTTGCGGCTCACCCGCGTCGCCCATGGGGAACTCGATGCCGCGCTCGCCTCGCCCGGCAGCCATGATTGGGATCTTGCGGCGGCCGACCTATTGGTGCACGAAGCCGGCGGCCTGATGACCGATTTTAGCGGCCAGAAGCTAACCTACAATCGGCCGCACACCGCGCATGGCGCGCTGATTGCGGCCGGTCCCCCCCGTCATGCTACGCTCATCGAACTGGTGCGCGACCGACAATCCGAGTTCGCATGATTGCCGCTGCCGGGGCTTTTTTCGAAAGGTCGAGTCAAGGATCAAGCCATGTCCGACACTGTACCCGGAAAACAACTGCTGCATCTCGTGTTCGGCGGCGAGCTCAGCGCGCTGCACGGCACGGAATTCAAGGACCTCGACAAGGTTGAATTGGTCGGCGTCTTCCCGAACTATGCCAGTGCCTATGCCGCCTGGAAGGCGAAGGCGCAGCAAACCGTCGACAACGCGCATATGCGTTATTTCATCGTCCACCTGCACCGCCTGCTCGACCCCGACAGCGCGGGTCGGCGCTAAAACGGACACCGATGCAATTATCTAAGCGGATCGTCACATCGGCAGCATTTCAGAACGCCGTGGGAACGGCGGGGGCGTGGTATCTACGGCTGGTCTGGTACAGCAGCCGCTCGATCTATGAGCCGGCGAATATTTACGACACGGTGCAGATGCCGGCGATTCTCACGATGTGGCACGGCCAGCATTTCATGGCGCCGTTCATCAAACGCGACAAGGCAAAGCACCGCGCCAAGGTGCTGATCTCGCGCCACCGCGACGGCGAGATCAACGCGATCGCCGCCGAGAAACTGGGCATCGGCGCCATCCGCGGCTCCGGCGCTCACAACGGCGAATTCCACCGCAAGGGCGGCGCTACCGCCTTCACGGAAATGCTCGGCGCGCTCGACGAGGGTTACAATGTCGCGCTCACAGCCGACGTGCCGAAGGTGGCGCGCGTCTGCGGGCTCGGCGTGGTCAAGCTGGCGCAGCATTCCGGCAAGCCGATCTATCCGGTGGCGATTGCCAGCCAGTACCGCAAAGTGCTCAACAACTGGGATCGCAGCGCGCTCAATTTGCCGTTTGGACGAATGGGGCTGGTGGCGGGTGAAGCGGTCTTTGTGGCGCGCGACGCCGACGACGCGGCGCTGGAAGCGGCGCGCCAACAGGTCGAGCGCGAGCTCAACCGGGTGACCGCGCGCGCCTATGAGATCGCCGACCGGCGCCAAGGCCGAACGCCGTGAGCGGAAAGCTCACCGCCGTTCTGCGCGCCTACCGGCTGCTGTCGGCGGCGGCGACGCCGCTGGTGCCGCTGCTGCTGGCGCGCCGGCTCAAGCGCGGCAAGGAACACCGCGCGCGGCTGTCCGAGCGGCGCGGCGAAACCCGCATCGAACGGCCAGTGGGCGCGCTGGTCTGGCTGCATGCGGCAAGCGTCGGCGAACTGGCGAGCGTGCTGCCTCTGATCGGGCGCATCCGTTCGCGCGGCATGAATATGCTGGTGACGACGGGCACCGTCACCTCGGGCGGGCTAGCCGAGCAGCGGCTGCCGCGCGGCGTGATCCATCAATTCGTGCCGGTCGATGTGCCGCATTTCATGCGCCGCTTCCTCGGCCACTGGCAGCCCGATCTGGCCATGTTCGTGGAATCCGACCTGTGGCCGAACATGATGATCGAGACATCGCTGCGCGGCGTGCCGATGATCCTGGTCAACGGCCGGCTGTCGGAAAATTCGTACCGGCGCTGGCGTTATGTGCCGGCAACCATCGTCAACCTATTGCGGCGTTTCGATCTCTGTCTGGCGAGCACCCCGGGCGACGCCGAGCGCTTAAGCGAATTGGGTGCCCCGCGCGTCGTCACCACCGGCAATCTCAAGCTCGACGTGCCGGCGCCGGCGGCGGATAGCGCAAAGCTCGCGGCCTTGAGCGGTGCGATCGGCGGCCGGCAGGTGATCGCGGCGGCATCCACCCATGCCGGCGAAGACGGCTTCGTGATCGAGGCGCATGCCCGCCTGCGCAACCATTTTCCAGGGCTGCTGACGCTGATCGCGCCGCGCCATCCCGAGCGCGGACAAGGTGTGGGCAAGATCGCCACCGCCGCCGGGTTAAAGGCCCGCTTGCGCTCGCGCGGCGAACTGCCGGATGCTTCGACCGACATCTATGTGGCCGACACCATGGGCGAGCTCGGGGTGATTTATCGCGTGGCGCCGGCCGTGTTCGTCGGCGGTTCGCTGGTCCGCCATGGCGGGCAAAATCCGATCGAGGCCGCCAAACTCGGCGCCGCCATTCTGCATGGTCCGTATGTCTGGAATTTCGCCGAGATCTACTCAGCCCTCGATAACGTCCACGGCGCCGAACTGGTCACCGACGCCGACCGGCTCACCGCTGGATTTGGCGCCTGGCTCGGCAACCCCGACGCGCGCGCGCAGGTGGCGACGACGGCACGCGCAACGGTGGACGCGCTCGGCGGCGCGCTCGATCGCACATTGCAATCGCTCGATCCCTATCTGATGCAACTGCAACTGCGCCAGCGAGCCTACAATGCGTGAGCCGTCATTCTGGTGGCACAAAGCGGGATGCACCGCGGCCCTGCTGACGCCGCTGAGCGCCGTCTATGGCGCCATCGCCGCGCGGCGCATGGCAAAACCCGGCGCGCGCGCCGGGCTGCCAGTGCTGTGCGTGGGAAATTTCACGCTCGGCGGCGCCGGCAAGACGCCGGCCGTCATGAGTTTGGCAAAAATGCTGCAGGCGGCGGGCGAACGCCCGTGTTGTCTCAGCCGCGGCTATGGCGGCAGCACTGCCGGACCCAAGCTCGTCGACGCGCAAGCCGACCGCGCCGCGCTTGTTGGCGATGAGGCGCTGTTGCTGGCGCGCGTGGCGCCGACCATCGTGGCGCGCGACCGCGTGGCGGGCGCGCAAGCCGCAGGCGAGACCGGCGCCAGTGTCGTGATCATGGACGATGGCTTGCAGAACGCTTCGCTCGCCAAGGATTTCACTTTTGCCGTTGTCGACGGGACGCGCGGTATCGGCAATGCCTGCGTGTTTCCCGCCGGACCCTTGCGCGCGCCGCTCGATGCGCAGATGGCGCGCACGGATGCGCTGCTGATCGTTGGCGACCGGGAAAATACCGGCCAAAATATTAGCGACGTTATTGCCGCAGCGGGCACGCGACCGATTTTTCATGGCCGGCTGGTGCCCGATCCGGCGGCGGTTGCCGCGCTCAAGGGCCGCAATGTGTATGCCTTCGCCGGCATCGGCGATCCGGAGAAGTTTTTCGAGACGATTGCGCGGGCCGGCATAACCGTGACGCAGCGCAAGGCCTTCGGCGACCATCATCGATTTACGGCGGAAGACGCCGCCTCCCTGACCATGCAGAACGAGCACGACGGGCTTGACCTGTTGACCACGGAAAAAGACCGCGCCCGCATGGCGGGCGAGCCGGCACTGGCGGCGCTTGAGCAACGCGTGCGCGTGCTGCCGGTCACGCTGGTGGTAGATGAAGCGGACGAATTGCGGAGAATGATACTGGCGAAGCTGCGGAAATAATTACTTCGCGCGCCGCTCCTGCTGGCGCTGCAACACCGCCTCGGGCGAGCCATAGGCCTCCTGCCGGTCGACGCACCAGTATTTGAGCTCCTCGAGCGGGATCGGCACGCCAGTCACCGCACAGCGCACAAAGGCGCCCGGACGCGTGACGCGGAAATCGCCATCGAGGTATTTGACCTCGGCCTCGCCATTGGTCGGCGAGGAGCGATCGTAGCGGTTGAGCAAGGTCGGCCTCCGTTGGCGTCCGGCAAAGGGAGCGCGTTTGTCCAAAGATAGTCGTTCGCCCGGGAAAACGGAACCCTTGGAATGATGCCGTTCATGCCCGGTTTATGTGCGGCGGTGTTATATGCCCCGTCCTGGAGCTTACAGCCATGCGGAACCTGCCCGTTTCGATTGCCGCCGCGCTGATTCTGGCGCTGGTCCCGGTCGCCAGTGCCGAGCAGGTCGATATCCCCACGGGCAATGCGAAATTGCGGGCGATGCTATACCGCCCGGCCGGCGCCGGGCCGTTTCCGGCGGTGGTGGCGCTTCATAACTGCGACGGGCTGGGCGACGGCGAAGCGCCGATCGATGAGCGCTACCGGGAATGGGGCGAGCACCTGGCGGCCTTAGGCTTCGCCGTGCTGTTTCCCGACAGTTTCGGCTCGCGCGGGCTTGCCTCGCAATGCCAGATGCGCCAGCCCAGCGTGCGGGCTTCGCGCACGCGCATCAATGACGCCAATGCCGCCCGCCATTGGCTGCAGGCGCAGCCCTGGGTCATTGCCGACCGGGTGTCGCTCATGGGCTGGTCGCATGGCGCGACCACCGCATTGTGGACGGTGCGCCGTAGCAGCGCCCGCACCCGCGACAAGTTGCCGGATTTCCGCGCGGCCGTGACGCTCTATCCGAACTGCCAGCGCTCCATCAACCTGGCCTGGAGCGCGCGCATTCCGACTTTGATCCTGATCGGGCGCGCCGACGATTGGACGCTGGCCGCCACCTGCGAGCAGATGGTCGCGGGCGCGCGCGGACGCAGCGCCGGCACGATGATCACGGTCTATCCGGGCGCCTATCACGACTTCGACCGCGCCAATGTGGCGCTGACCGAGCGCACCGGCATTGCCAATGCCGCAAGCCCTACCGGCCGGGTGCATGTCGGGACCAATTCGCCCGCCCGCGCCGACGCCTTCAAGCGCGTGCCGGAGTGGTTTTCGCGGTGAAGCTTAAATATTAGAGCAATGTACCCTGCCCGCCGGGCTTGTCGTCGCGCAGACGCGGTTTGGCCGGCGCGGGCTTTGGCGGGGCACCTTCGCCGTCGGCCACGGCACCGACGCGGCCGTCGGAGAACTCGATCTCCATTCGCATTCGGCTGGTGACGGCAGCCGCACTCCGTAATGGATGACCGCCGCCGTCGCGCACCAGCGCAAAGCCGCGCGCCAGAACGCCCTGGTAGGAAAACGCTTTGAGCAATTGTTCGGCGCTGCGAACGCGATCCCAGCGCCGCTGCAGATAATTCCCGCGCGCGAGTTTGCCACGCTTGGCAAACGCGACCACGATTTCGCTGGAGCGCGCCAGCCGCAGCTTCAGCAGCCGCGGCGTGAGTCGCGCCGCCGCGCGTATCAGATGGGTGCGATGCAGCTGCGCATTGGCGTGCAAGGCGCGCGGCAGCCGCGCAGCACACGTGTCCAGCCGCTGGCGCGGATCGGCCAGCAATTCATCGCGCGCCGGCAAGGCCCGCGTGGCCGCGCGCAACTCGGTGCGCCGCGCCTCCATGCCGCGCGACCACGAGCCGATCTGGCGCGATGCCAGCGCCGCAATCTGCGTCAGCAGCTCGGCGCGCACCGGCACGGCGATTTCGGCGGCGGCGGTCGGCGTCGGCGCGCGCCGGTCGGCGGCGAAATCGATCAGCGTGATGTCGGTTTCGTGGCCGACCGCGGAAATCAGCGGGATCATGCTGGCAGCCGCCGCGCGCACCACGATCTCCTCG
>SHVM01000050.1 GCA_009694265.1 Pseudolabrys sp. | reverse complement strand
GCGCTCCAGCCCGGCATCCTCGACAATTCGGGCTGGACCGAGACGACCTACCGCCGGCTCGACGAGGCCGATGGACAGGATCGGCCGGAGCACCTTGCGTTTGTGCGCGTGTTCCAACTGCCTGGCGGATTCCGGTTGCTGGTCGGCCGCGATCTCGATGAGCGCGAGCGGCTCTACCACATCATTCTTGATGCCGGACGCTGGTCGATTGCGATCGTGCTCGTGCTGGGGCTTGCCGGCGGCTTGTTCGTCACGCGCCGTGTGCTGCGCCGCGTCGATGCGATGACGCAAACCACCCGCAACATCATGGCCGGCGATCTCGGCGAACGGCTGCTGGTTGCCGGTACCGGGGATGAGCTCGACCGGCTGGCGGAAAACATCAACGTCATGCTGGAGCGCATCGAGGCGCTGATGCGCGGCTTGAAGGAGGTTTCCGACAATATCGCGCACGATCTCAAGACACCGCTCACGCGCCTGCGCAATCGCACCGAGCAGGCGCTGCGCACCGGCAAGAACGAGGCGGAATACCGCGCTGCATTGGAATCGACCATCGAAGAGTCCGACAATTTGATCGCGACCTTTAATGCGCTGTTGATGATTGCGCGCGCGGAGTCCGGGCAGGCACGCGGCGATATGAAGGAGTTCGACGCCGCCGAGATCGTCCACGATATCGGCGAGCTGTATGAGCCGCTGGCCGAGGAAAAGGGCATTGCGCTCAAGGTCGAGGCCGATACGGCGGCGCCGGTCAACGGCAACCGCGAACTGGTCAGCCAGGCGCTCGCCAATCTGGTCGACAACGCCATCAAATATGCGGAGCCGCAAAATGATCCGGTCAATGGCGTTATGCCGGAAATCGTGGTGCGCGCGCTCAGCGAAGGCGATCGCATATTGCTCACGGTTGCCGACAGCGGGCCGGGCATACCGGAAGCTGATCGCGCGCGCGTGGTCGAACGGTTTGTGCGGCTTGAGCAGAGCCGCTCGAAACCGGGCTCCGGGCTGGGCTTGAGCCTTGCCGCGGCGGTCGCGCGTTTGCATGGCGGCGAATTGAGGCTTGAGGACAACAACCCGGGCCTCAAAAGCGTCATTGCTTTGCCGCGCGGAGGGCCGGTACAAAGTGCGGGATGAGGCCGCCCGGCAAAAAGAAAGCTCCCGCCAAAAAGGCTGCCAAGAAGGCCGTCCGCAAAACGACCGTTCGCGCTAAACCCGCCGGTAGCGGCGTGCCGCCAAAGCGCAGCGGCATAGCCCTGGCCGGCCGAATCGTGACCGCGCCGCAATTGATCGAGCCAAAACTTGCGCGCACGCGCGTTGCCGATTGGCTTGCCGGCTTGGCACCGGCGGAAGCGAAGCCGCTCAAGGCGATGCTCGCCACCCATCCCATCCTCAGCACGCTGCTCGAAAGTCTGGCGGAGAGCTCACCCTATTTATGGGAACTGGCGAGCCGCGATCCGAAAGCTCTGCTCAAGCTGCTGGGTGCGGACCCCGACCGGCACCTCACCGAATTGCTGGGCGAATATGGCCGCGCCATCGCGTCGAGCGATGACGAGACGGAAGCGATGCGTCTGCTCCGCCGCATGAAGGCGGAAGCCTCGCTGCTGATCGCGCTTGCCGATATTGGCGGCGTATGGCCGGTGATGCGGGCGGCGCGCGCACTCACTGACTTGGCCGACATCGCGGTCGATGCCGCGACCCGCTTCGTCTTGGCCGAGGCCGTGCGCGCAGGCCGCCTTAAGCCAAAAGACAAAACGCAGCCGCAGATCGGCAGCGGCTACATCGTGCTGGCGATGGGCAAAATGGGGGCGTTCGAACTCAATTATTCGAGCGATATCGATCTCATCGTGCTGTACGACCAGGTTTCGCCGGCCGTGCCGAAGGATGCCGTGGCGGCGCCGCTATTCGTGCGCGTAACGCAACGGCTGGTGAAATTGTTGCAACAGCGCACGGCGGATGGCTACGTGTTCCGCACCGATCTGCGCTTGCGGCCCGATCCGGCATCGACCGCGATTGCGATCTCGACGGCGGCGGCCATGTCCTATTACGAGGGCGTCGGGCAGAACTGGGAACGCGCGGCCATGATCAAGGCGCGCGCCTGCGCCGGCGACATCGCGGCGGGTGAGGCGATCCTGCGCGAATTGTCGCCATTCGTCTGGCGTAAATATCTCGACTTCGCTTCCGTGGCCGACGTGCATGCCATGAAGCGGCAGATCAACGCATTTCGCGGGCATGGCGAGATCGCGGTCGAAGGCCATAATATCAAACTCGGCCGCGGCGGCATCCGCGAGATCGAGTTCTTCGCGCAGACCCAGCAATTGATCGCGGGCGGACGCAATCCGGATTTGCGCGACCGCGATACGCTCACCACCCTCGACAAACTTGAACATGATCGCTGGATCGATGCGGTGGTGCGCGACGATATGAAAGAAGCCTATGGCTTCCTGCGCACGGTCGAGCACCGGCTACAAATGGTCAATGACGAGCAGACCCAAGTGCTGCCGGCCGAGCGCGCTGAACTCGAACGGTTCGCGCGGTTTCTTGGCTACGCCAATCGCGACGCATTTGCCAAGGTCCTGCTCGATCACCTCGGCAAGGTTCAGCGCCATTACGCCCGCTTGTTCGAAACGGCGGCTGGCGGCGATAAGCCGGAATTCGCGTTCCCGACCGATGCCGACGACCGCAAATCGCTCGATCGCCTGGCCGAACTCGGATTCCGCGCACCGCTGGAAGCGTCAAGCATTATCCGCCAATGGCTCAGCGCGGGGCATCGCTCGCTCAAAGGCGAGGCTGCGCGCAGCCATCTCAAGGTGCTTTTGCCGGTGCTTCTGGAGCACGTTGCGCGGACCGATAATCCTGGCGCCACCTTGGTGCTGTTCGATCAGTTTCTTGCCAATCTGCATACCGCGGCGCGGCTGCTGTCGCTGCTGCGGCAAAAGCCGGATCTCATCGCGTTGATCACGCTGGTGCTCGGCATTGCGCCAAGGCTCGCCGATACGCTGGCGCGCAATCCGCAAGTGATGGATGCGCTGGTCGATCCAAGTTTTTTCGGGACATTGCCGGACGACACCGAACTGGGCCGGCGGCTGAACGCGGCGCTGGCACAATCGCGCTACGACGAGGATTTGCTCGAGCGCATCCGCATGTTCGGGCTTGAATACATGTTTCTGATCGGCGTACGGGTTTTGTCCGGCACGGTGACCGCGCGGCAGGCAGGCGAAGCGTTTGCGCGGCTTGCGGACGCGGTCATCCGCGCAGTGCATCGCGCAGTCGCGGACAATTTTGCCGCCACCCACGGCCATATACGCGGAGAGCAGACCGCGGTGCTCGCCATGGGCAAGCTCGGCGGCCGCGAGATGACCGCGAGTTCCGATCTCGACCTGATCCTGGTCTATGACTTCGACGACAAGCAGCCGGAGTCGAGCAGCAAGAGGCCGCTTTACGGCGCGCAGTATTTCGCGCGGCTGACCCAGCGGCTGATCAATGCCCTGACGGCGCAAACCAACTATGGCGCGCTCTATGACGTCGATATGCGGCTGCGCCCGTCGGGCCGTGCTGGGCCGCTGGCGACGCAGATCGGGGGCTTTACCAGCTATCAGGAGACCGAGGCTTGGACCTGGGAGCATATGGCACTGACCCGCGCGCGGGTGGTGTCGGCGTCTCCGGCATTTGGCGCGCGCGTCGAGCAGGTCATTCGTGAGATCCTGCGGCGCCCGCGCGATGCCGAGCTGATTGCCGGTGATGTCGTTGAAATGCGCGGCGCGATCGCCAAAGAAAAAGGCGACCGCGACCGGTGGGACCTCAAATATGCCGCCGGCGGCCTGGTCGACCTGGAATTCATCGCGCAATATTTGCAGCTCGTGCACGCCCACCGGCAGCCTGACATGCTCGACACCGCGACCGCGCGGGTGTTCGACAAGGCTTGGCAACTGAAGGTGTTGCCGGTCGAAGAGGCGGAAGTGCTGCGCCCGGCCGTGCAGTTCTATCACGACCTCACGCAGATCTTGCGGCTGTGTCTTCCAGGCCCGTTCGATCCCAAGACCGCGGGCGCGGGTTTATTGCGATTGCTGGCACGCGCCGCCGATGTGCCGGATTTCGCGACACTTGATGCCACGCTGATCGAAACGCAGACCAAGGTGCGGGCGAGCTTCGTGCGGATATTGGGCAGGTCGCCGTGACTTGGCGTGGCGTCAGGCCGCTTCCTCTTTCGGCAACGGGCATTGCGGCTTGAGTGGCAGCCGCACCACCACCAGCGTGCCTTTGCCGAGCGCGGAGCGGATACGCATGTGGCCGCCATGCAACTCGACCAGCGACTTGGCAATCGCCAGCCCCAGCCCTGAGCCCTGATGGCTCTTGGTGAGTTGGCTTTCGACCTGCTCGAACGGGCGGCCAAGCCGCGTGAGTGCGTCTCTCGCAATGCCGATGCCGGAATCGGCGATGCCGAGCACGATGCACTCGTCTGACGCACGCCCGCGCACCGTGATACGGCCGCCGGCCGGGGTGAACTTCACCGCATTCGACAGCAGATTGAGCGCAATCTGCTTGATGGCGCGGCGATCGGCCCGCAGGCGCAGGTCGGGTGCGATCCTGGCGACCACCTTGAGCTGCTTTTCCTGGGCGCGCGCCGAGACGACGCGCATGGATTCCGCCAACAGAGAATCGAGATCGAGGTCTTCGAAATCCAATCGGATGCGGCCGGCCTCGATCTTCGACATGTCAAGAATATCGTTGATGACTTCGAGCAGATATTGTCCGCTGCCGCGGATGTCACTGCAATATTCGTTATATTTCTCGGCGCCGAGCGGACCGAACATGCCGGATTCCATGATCTCGGAGAATCCGATGATGGCGTTGAGCGGCGTGCGCAGTTCGTGGCTCATATTGGCGAGGAATTTCGACTTGGCTTGGTTGGCTTCCTCGGCGCGGGTTTTTTCCTCGGCGTATTTCTCGGCCAATTCGGCGAGCCGTTGCTGCGAGGCGCGCAAGTCGGAGATTGTCGCTATCTGGCGTTTTTCGCTGTCGACCAGCTTTTCCTCGTGGGTCTTGAGCGCGGTGATGTCGGTGCCGACCGACACATAGCCGCCGTCCTTGGTTCGGCGTTCGCTGATGTGCAGCCAGCGGCCATCTTCGAGCTGCGCTTCGAAGGTGCGCGCACCCGGCACGGCTGGGCCGCCGGTCACAATCTTGTTGCGCACCACCGGTTTGCTGCCTTCGGCGACCACCGATTCGTAAGATGCGCCGACCATGATCGCATCGTCGGGCAAATGGTGCAGCTCCTGGAAATTGGAATTGCACAGCACCAGCCGATTACCGGCATCCCACAGCACGAAGGCCTCCGGGATGGTCTCGATGGCGTCGCGCAGGCGCATGTCGGCGGCCACGGTCTTTTCGACCAGGCTCTTCTGCTCGGTGATGTCGACCGCGATGCCGATCAGGTGTAGGCCCGGCTCGCCCTGTTGCCGCACCAGCTCGCAACGGGCGCGCAGCCACACCCAATGGCCGTCGGCGTGGCGCATACGAAAGGCGTGATCGATGGCCGTCATCTTGGCTTCGGCGAGCTCGGTCGCCAGCTCGTAAAGCTGAATGTCGTCCGGATGAACCAGGGCGCTGACGTCGCCGAAGGGCAGCAGGTTGTCCTTGGCCTCAAGTCCTAGAATGTCGAACATCGACTGCGACCAGAAGATGCGGCCGCGCGCCAGATCCCAATCCCACAGACCGCAGCGGCCCCGGTTGAGCGCGGTATCGATGCGGCTGCGGACCGTTTCGTAGATCAGGTCAGCTTCCCGCGCCCGTGTCGCCTGCCAGTGGAAGGCGAAGCCGAGGATGAGAACGACGAAGCCGGTGGTGGCCGACAGCGTGATGGTCAGCGTGGTGAGCGAGCGCCATGATGCCAGCGCCGCGTCGCGCGATTGCACCACGGCGATTTGCCCGAATGGGGCTTTGAGCATGCGCACGGTCGCCAGCGCGCGGATACCGTCGGGCAAAGTGATTTCGAGGACGCCGGCGCCGGCGCCGAACGTCGTGAGCGGTTGGGTTGGCCCGAGCAGGTCGATCAGGCGGCGGCCGATGGTGGCGTCGGTGGCGGGCGTGGCGGCCGCCACCACGCCCTCCGTATTGGTCAACAGAAAGTGCCGTCCGACACCGGTGGCCCAGGGCGGCAGCGCGCGCGCCAACAGCTCCTGTGGCCGTTCGTCCGCGTCGGCGGGTGCTTTAAGCGGTTGTTGCAGCCGCTCGGCGACGAGATCGGCGACCGCGTCGAGTGAAATGACCATGGTGTTGAGGGTCTGGCGGCGCTGATCGAGTACCTGAACGGCGGCACCGACGCAGATGGTGACGAGAAATGCGATAATCAGCACCGGAACCGCGCGCCGGAGTAAGGGCTCGGCCGTCAGCAGCCGCCGATACGCCGGTTTGGCGATCGATTGCGCGAGGCCCTTTATGGAATCGGGATGTGCAGACGCACTCGCCAAGCCGGCGCGCGCCATGAAGGCCTCCGTTTCGAAAAATCCCCTACCGGCGACTCGGAAGACTGTGCCGCATCGCTGTCCGAATCACTTGGCGATTGGAATCGATGGGCGCTGATTTGTCGAGAGTCCCAAGAGTCAATTATTTAAAAATCGTTACCCACTAAAAATACAGACTCGTCAAAGGGTAAGCGGCGGCCATGAAACCCGCCAGAATACGCCATTACCGCGGCTATTGCAGGTCTAGCCCAGCGCGCGCTCCACGATATCGGACAGATCGCGGGACAGATTGGGCGCGGCCTTGATGCGCTGCAAGGCGGTTTCCGCCTTGGCGCGGCGGCCCGATTCCAGCGTGCGCCAGGTCCGAAACGCGGTGGCCATTCGCGCCGAAACTTGCGGATTTTTCGGATCGAGTGCCAGCACACTGCCGGCCACGAAGTTAAAGCCTTCGCCGTCGGCGCGATTGAACTGGGTCGGATTGCCTTGCGCGAAGGCGCCGATCAGCGCGCGCACGCGGTTGGGATTGGCCAGCGAGAAGGCGGGATGAGCCGTCAAGGCGCGCACCTTTTCAAGCGTGTCCGGCTGCGGGGTCATGGCTTGCAGCGAGAACCATTTGTCGATCGCCAGCGCATCGGCGGCGTAACGCGCGTAGAAATCGGCGAGTGCGTGCTCGCGTTCTGCGCCTTGGTGCAGTGACAAGGTCGCCAGCGCCGCCATGCGGTCGGTCATGTTATCGGCACCGGCATATTGCCGTGCGGCGCGGGCGATTGTCTCAGGCTTGCCGGCGGCCGCCAGAAGGTCGAGCGCGATATTGCGCAAGGCCCGGCGGCCGGCGCTTGCCGCATCGGGAGAATAGGGACCGGCAATCGCCATACGCTCGTATATCTTCGCAAGCACCGGCCCGAGCTTTTCGCCGACCTCCGCTCGTAATGCTTTACGCGCCAAAAATATCGCATCGGGGTCGATGTCGCTGCCGATCTCGCGCGCAATGTCGCCTTCGCCGGGCGGCACCAGCGTCAGCGCGATAAAGGCCGGCTGCAGCGTCGTATCGTCAAGAATGGCGGCGAGCGCCGCAATCAAACTGTCATTCATGCGCGGCGATTGGCCTGCGCGCAGCGCGGCGACATTGCCGATCAGCAGCCGCGTCGAACT
Organism: Pseudolabrys sp.; assembly: GCA_009694265.1. Taxonomy (GTDB): domain Bacteria; phylum Pseudomonadota; class Alphaproteobacteria; order Rhizobiales; family Xanthobacteraceae; genus Pseudolabrys. Next base: position 11,705 of record SHVM01000050.1, on the reverse strand, counting down.
GGTCTGCAGCGCCTGCCAGCAATTGAACGCATCGGCATCGTGTGCCGCGAGAAAGCCGAGATCGTCCGCATCGAGATCGGTGACGAGTTTGATGGGCGCGGAGAAGCCTCGATTGATCGAAAGCACGGGGCGCTCAGTGATACCGGTGAATTCGAAACTGTGCACCGCTTCGGTCAGTTCCAGCACGCCGCGCTCAATTTTCTCCCCATTAGGCAGAATGAGCGGAAGATCGCGGCCGTCCTTGCCGACCAGGCCGAGTGCGAGCGGGATCACCATTGGCTCTTTGGCCGGCTGGTTGGGCGTGGGCGCAAGATGTTGCTTGCATTCGAGCGCGTAAGTCTTGCGTGCGGCATCGAAATTTCCAGTGACCGTGACTTCAGGCGTGCCGGCTTGGCTGTACCAGCGCATGAATTGCGTCATGTCGCGCCCGCTCGCATCCGCAAAACACGCGATGAACTGCTCGACGGTTGCCGCTTCTCCGTCATGGCGCGCGAAATACAGATCCATGCCGGCCCGGAATGTCCGCGGCCCGATCAATGTGTGCACCATGCGCACCACCTCGGCGCCTTTCTCGTAAATGGTGCTTGTGTAGAAGTTATTTATTTCTTTATATAATTCAGGCCGGACCGGATGCGCCAGAGGGCCTGCGTCCTCGATGAATTGCGCCGCGCGAAGCCCGCGCACATCGGAAATGCGTTTGACCGGCCGCGAGCGCATGTCGCTCGAGAATTCCTGATCGCGGAAAACGGTGAGGCCTTCCTTCAGGCAAAGCTGAAACCAGTCGCGGCAGGTGATGCGATTGCCCGTCCAGTTGTGAAAATATTCGTGCGCGATCACGGTCTCGATGCCGGCGAAGTCGCCATCGGTCGCAACCTCCGCGCTCGCCAGCACGTATTTGTCGTTGAAGACATTAAGTCCCTTGTTCTCCATCGCGCCCATATTGAAATCGGACACGGCGACGATCATGAAGATGTCGAGATCGTATTCGCGGCCGAATTTTTCCTCATCCCAGCGCATGGCGCGCTTGAGAGAGTCCATGGCATAGCCGCAGCGGGTTTCTTTGCCGGGCTCGACATAGATGCGCAACACGACCTCGCGCCCGGACATGGTACGGAAATTATCTTCGACGTGGCCGAGATTGCCGCCGACCAATGCGTATAGATAAGACGGTTTAGGATGCGGGTCGTTCCAGACCGCGAAATGTCGGCCGCCCGGCAAATCGCCGCACTCGATCAGATTGCCATTCGACAACAGAACCGGCGCTTCGGTCTTATCCGCTTCGATGCGCGTGGTGTAGACCGCCATCACATCGGGGCGGTCGGGGAAGTAGGTGATACGGCGGAAGCCTTCGGCCTCGCATTGCGTGCAATAGGTGCCGCTCGAACGATACAGGCCCGAGAGCTGGGTATTGGCTGTTGGATCGACCAGCGTCTCGATCTCCAGCGTGAACGGCTGGTTCGGAACCTGCGGGATAATGAGGCTGTCCGGCGTTGCCACATAGCTTTCCGCGGGCAACGGTGTGCCGTCGAGTTTGAGCGATACCAGCGTGAGCCCGTCGCCGTCGAGGATGAGTGGCGCCGCCGCGGATTTCGAATTGGGTTTGAGGGAGAGCGTCGCGCGCACTTTGGTCAGCGTCGGATGCAGAGCGACCTTGAGCATGACGGTTTCCACCAGCCAGTCGGGCGGGCGGTAGTCTTTCAGGCGGACGGGCTGGGCAATGTCGGTGCGCATAAAGCCTGATCTAGGATGGCATTGCGGAAATTGGAAGACGGAATGGCCGCGTGATTATCCAGTCGGCTCGGCGTGGCCGATCACACGCTTGATGGTGGGCGAATGGGCGCGCAAGGCGCGCTCCAGTGCATCGACCTTCTCGTGCACGGTCTGAACGCTGAGGGCGGGATCGACGTGGCAGTGGAAATTGACGATCTCGCCCTCGTCGGTTTCCCGCACGCGCACATCATGCACATCGCGGATGGTGCGAGTTTCCGGGGCAAGTTCCGACAAGGCGATCTCGACCGCCTTCACACGCTCGGGCGGCGCCTCGCGGCCCGATGCTTCCTGCGGCTGCAGCGGCTCGATATGCGTCTCGACCTCGACATCGAGGCCGAGCTCGCCGGCGATTGCGCTTTCCAGCCCGTCGGCCAAGTCGTGCGCGGCGCGCAGCGAGAGTTTGCCATCCACTTCCAGATCGAGCGACACCGCCAGCCGGCCCTGGATTTCATGCACCGTCACATGATGCACGGCGAGCGCGCGGTTGCGCGCAATCACCATCACACGGTCAAGCACGGTTTCATTGCTGAGCGCGACCGGATCGGTGGTGACGGTCAGTTCCGCCCCCGGCATCTGCCGGCGGAGCGCGGCCTCGACCGCGCCCTTGATCGCGGTCACGCGGTCGAGCGGCAGCGTGCGGCTCACCGCGACGGTCAGATCGATGAAGGTCTTGTCGCCGACGGCGCGCGCGCGCACTTGATCGACCGCGACGACGCCCGGCACTTTCGCGGCAATGGCCGTGATCTTCTCGGTCGCGCCCGCAGGCGCCGTATCCGTGAGGGTGTCAATGGTGCGCTTTCCGAGCCGCCAGCCGGCGAAGCAGACCAGCACCGCCACCAATAAGGCGGCGGCAGAATCCGCCCAGGGTAAGCCGAACCACACTCCACTCAGGCCGATCAGCACGGCAAACGAGGCCCATAGATCGGATGAAAAATGCAGCGCGTCGGCTTCTAGCGCTTGGCTCCGGGTCGCTTTTGCGGTGCGTGACAAAGCGCGCGCGCGGAAGAAATCGACCGTCATCGACACCGCGATCACCCCAAAGGCCCAGACGCTCGCGACCACCACATGCTCTTCGTGCTCGATCAGGCGCTTGATCGCTTCCCAGATCACCACACCAGACAACAGGAAAAGCAGCGCCGTTTCACCCAGCGCCGAGACGCTCTCGACCTTGCCGTGACCGTAGTGGTGTTCCGCATCGGCCGGCTTGCCGGATATGCGCACCGCCACATAGGTCATTACCGTTGCGCCGAGATCGATGAGCGAATGTCCTGCTTCCGACAGTATGGCGAGCGAGCCGGTGGCAATGCCGACCAGGCCCTTGGCAATCGTCAGCACGGCCGAGGCCGCGATCGATGTTAGCGCGACCTGTTCTTTTTCACTTTGCATGGGTCGCTTTGTATCACAATGCGATCGGCTTGCCGTCGGTCGCGGCCGAGCGCGTGACCGCATCGAGAATACGGATATTGCCAAGCAACTGCTCGGTTGAAAACCGATAGGGTGCGCGGCCCTCGATCGCATCCGCCCAGGCCTCGAAATTCATCCGCACCGTATTGGCGTGATCGTAATTGCGCGTCACCCGGTTCCCATCCGGCCCGCAATGGACGAAGCTCGATGGTATCCCCTTATCGACATTGCCGCCTTCCTGCACCTCGACCCAGCCTTGGTCGCAGACAAGCGTGAATCGTCCATAGAACGGCGGCGTCGAAAGACAGGTGATGCGCCCGCGCGCGCCGTTTTTGAAATCAATTTCAGCGCTGACGAAATCTTCCGATGGTGCGGGAAAAATCTGCGAGGCCGTGCGGGCAGTGACGCGGATCGGCGGGCCTGCGAGCGAGACGAACATGTCGCCAAGATGAATGCCGAGCGCGGTCCAGGCGCCGGCCGGCGCGTGCTTGGGGTCGCGGCGCCAATTCGATGGGTCCATTTTGCGGAAATTGCTGTGGCTGACATTGGCGTCCATATGGAGGATTCGCCCGAGCACGCCGCTCTCGAACAGGCGCCGCATTTCCTCCATCGCCGGCTCGTAGCGTCTTTCATGGCCGATGCCGAGCACGCCTCCGGTCTTGGCACAGGCCGCCAAGATGCGCTCCGCGCTGGCAGCGGTGAGCGCCAAGGGCTTTTCGCAGAATACCTGCTTGCCGGCAGCGAATGCCGCGACCGCCATCTCTTCGTGCAGCAAATGCGGCGTCACCACCGCAATCGCGTCGATGTCGGCGCGCTTGAGTAGCGTTTTATAATCGTCCTTGAGGTCGAATTTCTGGGCGGCCGCGAATGGCGCTGCCATCTTGCCGTCGATATCGCAGCCGGCCATGACCTTGAATCGCGGGCTCTCCGCTAGACACGTGACGATCTGCTTGCCCCACCAGCCGAGCCCGATAATGCCGATTCGGATCATTGCGCGTCATTCCCTCGTGTAATGGCAGGCCAACAATGCGAGGCCTGCCGCCAATGCGCAATGGTCACCTAAACCCTTGCCCTTGGCCGGTATCTGCGCCATTTCAAGTGCATGAGCGAGACCGATACAGCCCCCCGGGCACAATTGTCGCGCCGTTTTTGCGTGGCGCCGATGATGGAATGGACCGACCGGCATTGCCGGTTCTTCCATCGCCTGCTCACGCGCCGGGCGCTGATCTATACGGAAATGCTCACCACCGGCGCGGTGCTGCGGGGGAATCGTGCACGGCTACTCGGCTTCGATGCGTTCGAGCATCCGGTTGCGCTGCAACTTGGCGGCAGCGATCCACAGGCGCTGGTGCAATGCGCGCGCATTGGTGCTGATTTCGGCTACGACGAGATCAATCTCAATATCGGCTGTCCGTCCGACCGGGTGCAGGAGGGCCGCTTCGGCGCCTGCTTGATGGCGGAGCCCGCGCTGGTCGCCGATTGCGTTGCCGCCATGAAGGCCGCGGTCAAAATTCCGGTGACGGTGAAGTGCCGCATCGGCATCGATGAGCAGGATCCGGACCAGGCGCTGTTTTCATTCGCGGCTGCGGTCAAGGCTGCTGGCACCGATGCGCTGATCGTGCATGCGCGCAAAGCCTGGCTGAAGGGATTGTCGCCGCGTGAAAATCGCAACGTGCCGCCGCTCGATTATGCGTGCGTGTATCGTCTCAAGGCGGCGCACCCGGATCTCAAGATCGTGCTCAATGGCGGCATCGCCAATCTCGAGCAGGCGCAAGCCCAGCTCGCGCATGTGGATGGCGTGATGATGGGGCGGGCTGCCTATCAGGAGCCTTGGCGGCTTCTGGGTGTCGATCCGCTGCTCACCGGTGAGCCAGCGCCGTTTGCCTCGCCCAAAGACGCGGCCCTGGCGCTCATCCCCTATATCGAGCGCGAAATGGCCAAGGGCGTTCGGCTGCATTCCATCACCCGCCATGTGCTTGGCCTGTTCCGCGCGGTGCCCGGCGCGCGCGCATTCCGGCGGCATCTGGCGACCGAAGCAGTCAAGCCCGCAGCCTCCGCGTCTGTCATGGCTGATGCGCTTGCGCACATGCTGGACACGGAACAGGATTTGGCGCACATCGCGGCCTGAGTTTTTAAGTCACGCCTTCCACGCTTTCTGGGACAACATGCTGCTGGGTTATCCGATCGGCGAGATCGTCCTGCTCGCGCTCTGGATCGCGGGCGCCGGCATTCTGGTCGGTATTCTCGCCGGCCTGTTCGGTATCGGCGGCGGCGCCATCATCGTGCCTGTACTCTACGAAGTCTTCCGTGTGCTCGAAGTACCGGAAGACGTTCGCATGCAAATGTGCATCGGTACCTCGCTCGCCATCATCGTGCCGACCACCGTGCACTCCTACATCGCGCACAAGAAAAAAGGCGCGGTGATTCCGCAGGTGGTGCGGATATGGGCGGTTCCGGCGGTCGCCGGCGTGGCGATCGGTTCGGTGGCCGCGACCTTCGCCCCGGCGCCGCTGTTCAAAATAGCCTTCGTAATCTTCGCGGGCTTCATTGCCGTGCGTATGCTGTTCGGCGGCGACCGCTTGAGCCTTGGAACGGTATTGCCGGGCCGCCCGATGCTTACCTTCTATGGCTTTATTACCGGGCTTTTTTCCTCGCTGGTTGGCGTGAGCGGCGGCGCGGTATCGAACGCGGTGCTCACGCTGTACGGACGGCCGATGCAGCAGGCGGTGGCGACCTCGGCCGGCATCGGTGTGCCGATCACCATTGCCGGCACGATCGGCTATATGCTGGCCGGGTGGCCGCACATGGCGCAACTGCCGCCATTATCAATCGGCTTCGTGTCGGTACTCGGTTTTGCGCTCATGGCGCCGGTGTCGAGCTACACGGCCAGTTACGGCGTCCGCCTGGCGCATTGGTTGCCACGGCGCAAGCTTGAGATCGCCTTCGGCATTTTCCTGATGTTTGCGTCGCTGCGATTTATTATCAGCCTAATATAGCCGCGCCGCTCACGGCTGCCCGCGCATGCGCAGCTTGTCGCCGCGAACCTCCCAGCTTTGCAACCGGTTGAGGAAAGTCATGCCTAGCAGATTAGTTTTGAGCTGCCCTGGCTGCGCCACCAGCGCCGGCACCGAACGCTCGGTCAATCCGCCGATGGCAAGCCGGTCGAGCGTGACCGATGCGGCACGCGTGCGGCCATTGGCGGTGTCTACATTGATCGTGTAGTTGAGCACTTCGATCGGCAGACCGGCGACCTTGGCGGCTTCCTGCGTCAACACCACCGAGCTTGCGCCGGTGTCGAGCACCATCGGTATCTTTACGCCATTGATATGCGCGGCCACCGCGAAATCGCTGCCATTGCCGCGCACGACCTCGACACTGCGGCCCCGGCCGGTCACGTGCCCTGGCATCAATTCCGCAATCACCCGGTCAGTGACGTCGCGCAACTCAAAGCGATACGTGTAACCGACTACCAGTAGCAGGCCGATCACCACCCAGAACAGGGTGGCCTCCAGCGCCTTCGACAGTTTTTCGCGGAACAGCACGAGCACGAGCCCGCCGGCAAAGATCACCAATGCGATCTTGAGCACCAGCGAGCCGACATCGTGACGCAGCAGTTTGGCGATGGCGTCCTGGTCGCTGCTGGCGATCAGCGACGCAAGCGACAGCGCCACGCCGAGCACGAAAACCCAAGTCACGCGGCGGCTCACTGAATTATCCTGTCGCGGTTGCGGTTGCGGCGGGTTTGGCTTGCGCAGATTTTGCGGTAGTGAGGCGAGCAGGCAATTCGCCCATCACGCGGACGCGCTCCGCGGCGCTCATGGCGGTCCAGCGAGCGATCTCGTCGATGCTGCGGCCGCATCCGAGGCACATCCCGGAGCGGGCATCGAGCGTGCAAATTTTGACGCAAGGGCTTTCGATCATGTGCTCTCGATCATTGTCCGTCTCAAAACCGAATCGTTTGCGACCATAAATACCGTGGCCGGGAACGCAATCGCGTTGAATTAAGTACCGGCCCGGAACAACGGCCGCCAGCTCAGCCGGCGCCTTTCTTCCGGGGCGAGGACCGGCTCGCCCGGTGGGGTGATCGGCGGCGCCTGCATGGTCATCGGTGCCATCGCCGCCACCACGCGCTCGGGCGGGAAGGTGACGACCACTTCGGTGCCGATGCGCAGCTTGGATTTGAACACGAATGTGCCGCCATGCAGATCGGTCAGGCTCTTGGCGATCGGAAGGCCAAGGCCGGCGCCCTGTTCGGCCGATTTAATCGAGTTCGATCCCTGGCCGAAAGAGGCGAGCACGATTGGAATTTCCTCTTCCGGAACGCCGGGGCCGGTATCCTTCACGCTCATATATTGACCGCCCGAGGCGGTCCAACCCACTTTCAGCCAAATCTCGCCGCCCTGCGGCGTAAACTTGATCGCGTTCGACAGCAGATTGAGACAAATCTGGCGTAACGCGCGCTCATCCGCCCATAGCCGTGGCAGATCGGCTTCGAACACCTCATGCATCGTGATGCCGCGATTGCTGGCGCGCAGTTTGAGCAAATGGTGGCAGTCTTCGACGATGCCGACCAGCGAAACGGATTCCTCGTTGAGCTCGTAGCGACCTGCTTCGATGCGTGACAGATCGAGAATTTCGTTGATCAGGCCGAGCAGATGCACGCCGGAATTGTGGATGTCGGCGGAATATTCCTTGTAGGCCGGCACCGCGTGCTCACCGAACACTTCCGTCTTCATCACTTCGGAAAAGCCGAGGATGGCGTTGAGCGGTGTGCGCAATTCGTGGCTCATTTGTGCCAGAAAACGCGACTTGGAGATGTTGGCGGCTTCGGCGCGCTGCCGCGCCTCATCGGAAATCGCCTTTGCCTGTTCGAGCTCGCCGATCAACGCATCTTTTTCAGCGCGCGCGACCAGCGTCGCCAGCGTGGTCGAATAGAGCCGATAGGCGAGCACGGCGAAATAACCCTGCGCAGTGACGGCCATGATCGCGAGAATGTAGTTTCGTAGCGTGCCTTGCAGGGCAAAGTCGAGGGCTACCGCCGCGGTGACCGGGAATGTCGCGGCGAACACCGCCATCGGCAGGCTCGAGGCCAGCATGCTGGAGACCGCCACCACCAGCAGCATGATGAACAGCATGAAGGTGCTGGAGCTTTCGTCGGCGCCGACCGGGTGGATCAGAATGAACATCCAGGCCAGCCCGTAGAACAGGTCGAGCATGATGAAGCGCAGCCGCCAGGTGCGCGCGGCAGTCTCGTTCATCGTCTGGTCGAGGAATTGCCGGCATTTGGTGACCATGATGGCGTGGATGACCAGCACTGAGGCGGTCCAGGCACCGGCGGTGACAGCGCCGGTACACAGGCTCGACAGGAAGCCGATGGTGGCGACTAGCAGCAGCATCACCAGCGAGGCCGACAGGCGGTTCTGCGCGTATTGCCGCAGCAGCTCGTAATCGAAGGCGGGGCGGGTGCCGCTGGACGAGGTCAGCCGGTCGCGCGCTTCGCGCACATATTGCGCGGCAAGGCGGCGCTTCACCGGCGAGGTTTCCGGTGGCAACGCGGTGAGATCGGGCTGTTCGCCTGGAATCAGCATGGAAAAACGACGCTTTTACGCACAAAACCAGTGAGCAACCTCGCCCAAAATCCTTAAGACCAAGCTTAAGGCCCGGCTAAAGACACTGGTTAATAATTGGTACCGCTTCGTTTGACAGGGTTTTTTGCCCATGTTCGGCTGGTGCGAAGAAAAAATTGGACCGGGAGCACGCAATGAAGCTTTACGACAGCAAAATGGCGCCAAACCCCCGGCGGGCCCGCATATTTCTGGCCGAGAAGGGCATCACGGTGCCGACCGAGCAGGTCGACATCATGGCCATGCAGCACAAGACGCCGGAATACTCGGCGATCAATCCATTTCAGCGCATGCCGGCGCTGGTGCTCGACGACGGCACGGTGATCACGGAGTCGATGGCGATCTGCCGCTATTTCGAGATGGTACAGCCGGAGCCGCCGCTGTTCGGAAAGGGCGCCAAGGAGGCCGCGCTGGTGGAAATGTGGAACCGACGCGCCGAGATCAATTTTTTCGTCAATGTCGCGGCGGTGTTTCGCCATCTGCATCCGGCGATGAAGGAATTGGAAGTGCCACAGATCCCGGCCTTCGCCGAGGCGAACCGGCCGCGGGTGGCGTGGTTCCTGAACTTGCTCGATGGCGAATTGGCAAAACGCGAATTCATCGCCGGCGACCGTTATTCGGTCGCCGACATCACCGCGCTGGTGGCCGTCGATTTCATGAAACCGGCGCGACTGACCATGCCCGACGATTTGGCCCACGTTAAACGCTGGCACGCCGCCGTGTCGGCGCGACCGAGTGCGAAAGCGTAATTATCGATCCAGCCGCGCGATCAAGCTCGACGTATCCCAGCGCTTGCCGCCCATCTTCTGCACTTCCGAATAAAACTGGTCGACCAGCGCAGTGACCGGCAGGTTCGCGCCGTTCTTGCGCGCCTCGCCGAGACAAATACTCAAGTCCTTGCGCATCCAGTCGACCGCGAAGCCGAAATCGAACTTGTTCGCCGCCATGGTCTTGTAACGGTTCTCCATCTGCCAGGACTGCGCCGCGCCTTTTGAGATGGTGGCGATCAGCTTCTCGATGTCGAGGCCGGACTTCTTGGCGAAGTGCAGGCCTTCGGCAAGGCCCTGCACCAAGCCTGCGATGCAAATCTGGTTGACCATCTTGGCAAGCTGGCCGGAGCCGGGATTGCCCAGCAGATTGCAGGCTTTGGCATAGGCGGCGATCACTTTTTCGGCACTGGCGAACGGCCCCGCCTCGCCGCCGCACATCACCGTGAGCGCGCCGTTCTCGGCGCCCGCCTGGCCGCCCGATACCGGCGCATCCACGAAATCGAAGCTGCCTTTTTTCGAGGCCGCGTAAAGTTCGCGCGCGATTTCTGCCGACGCCGTGGTGTGATCGACGAACAGCTTGCCCTTGCCCATACCGGCGAAAGCGCCGTTGGCCCCGAGAGTGACCTCGCGCAGGTCGTTATCGTTGCCCACGCAGCACATGACGAAATCCTGGCCCTCGGCCGCGGCCTTGGGGGTGGCGGCGGATTTGCCGCCGAATTGTGCCACCCATTTTTCGGCTTTGGCGGCGGTGCGGTTATAGACCGTCACTTCGTGCCCGCCCTTGGTCTTGAGATGCCCGGCCATGGGGTAGCCCATGACGCCCAAGCCCAGAAATGCCACCTTCGCCATCGTCTTCTCCCTAACAAATATCGGTTATGTCTTGGCCGGCTTCCGCCGATACCTATATCGCAATAGGTCATTGCAGGGGCGGGTGCGTCAACCACCCTTACGCGTCCACTACATTGACCGCCCGGTAGCCTTGCCTATGGTGGCGGCGCGTGTGGGCAGGTGGGTAGCAGGGACGAGCGGTTATGGCGGTGACCAAGGAACAAGTGCTGGCGGCATTGGCCAAGGTGGCCGCGCCCGGCGGCGCGGCCTTGCCGGATGCGCGCGTGCTGTCGGACGTGGTCGTGAGCGAGGGCAAGGTGTTCTTTTCCCTCACGGTCGATGCCACCGCCGTGAAAGTCTGGGAGCCGGTGCGTGCCGCGGCGGAAGTGGCCGTGCGCGCCATTCCCGGCGTGCAATCCGCGCTGGTGGCGCTGACCGCGGAACGTGCAGCGCGCGGCCCGCAGCCGTCCCATGTCGCCACCCAGCCGCGCGCCGCGGGCGCCGCAGCCCCTCATGCGCATGCCCATCCCGCCGACAAGGCGCAGCCCGGCATTCCCGGCGTCGATGCCATCATCGCGGTCGCTTCCGGCAAGGGCGGCGTCGGCAAATCCACCACCGCGGTCAACCTCGCGCTCGGCCTGCGCGATCTGGGATTGAAAGTCGGCATCCTCGATGCAGACATCTATGGGCCGTCGCTGCCCAAGCTGCTCGCCATCAAAGAGAAGCCGCAGACCGTCGGCGGCACCAGGCTCAAGCCGATCAACCGTTACGGGCTCACCGTCATGTCGATCGGGTTCCTGATCGACGAAGACACGCCGATGATCTGGCGCGGGCCGATGGTGATGTCGGCCATCACACAAATGCTGCGCGAGGTGGAATGGGGCAAGCTCGACATCATGGTGGTCGACATGCCGCCGGGTACCGGCGACGCGCAGCTCACCATGGCGCAGCAGGTGCCGCTCAAAGGCGCGGTCATCGTCTCGACGCCGCAGGATCTCGCGCTCATCGACGCGCGGCGCGGCGTTGCGATGTTCAAGCGCGTGAACGTGCCGGTGCTCGGTGTCGTGGAGAACATGAGCTACTTCGTATGCCCGGAATGCGGCACGCGGTCCGACATTTTCAGCCACGGCGGCGCGCGCCATGAGGCCGAACGCCTGGGCGTACCGTTTCTCGGCGAAGTACCGCTGCATATGACTATCCGCGAGAAATCCGATTCCGGCCTGCCGGTGGTCGCCACCGAACCGGACGGCCCGCATGCCAAGATTTATCGCGAGATCGCCGCCAAGGTGCTCGAACAGATCAAGGGCGG
>SHVM01000049.1 GCA_009694265.1 Pseudolabrys sp. | reverse complement strand
GACGCGCCGTCCAACCAGCCGGTTGAACAAGGTCGATTTGCCGACATTGGGCCGGCCGACAATGGCAATTGTGAAGCTCATGCGCTGGGGTCAATGCCGGGTTTGCGCCCGGCAATCCATCAAAAGAATTTCGACGATGTGTTTGCTCGTTGGATGCGCGTCAAGCCCGCGCATGACGGTCCAATCAGCGTGAAAAGGTGCCGGGCGTCGGCGACGACGGCCAAGGCGCGGTACTCGACTGCTGCGGCGGCTGTTGCTGGTTCTGTGTGGGCCAAGGCTGCGGCTGCTGGCCTTGCGCAGGCCGTGGGCTTTGGTCGGGGATCAGCTTTTGTTTGGCCACTGTCGGCTTGCGCTTGGGTTTCGGCTTCGGCTCATCCGCCGGATCGACCGCGGCAGTCTGCTTGGTCGGCTCGGCCGGCAAGGCCTGCTCGGCGCTCGCGGTTTCCGGCGGCGGCTGGTTGCCTTTCACATATTCCGGCGGAATTCCCTGGCTAACGCCGGGCACACCTTCCGGGAACAGCGGCTTGCGATCGCCCGGCAGTTTCTTCTTCTCGCTGAGGCCGAATATGTCGAGTTGTTCGGGATCGAAGCCCGCACAGCCGGCAAGAATCGGCGCGAGCGCGACCAGTGTTGCCACCATCACAATGCGTTGAATGCGGCGCATAACCGGTTCCTCAGCTTTTTCCATCGGCCCCGATCAGGGCCGAAAGTACGTCGATGCGCGCGCGGATGCCCGGCGGCGTCTCGGCATCGGTCGCAATCATATCGATATAGCGGCGCGCAGTGGTGACATCTTGGTTGCGCCAAGCCGACAGCGCCAGCAGTTCGCGCGCGGTGTGGCGGAAGGTGCGGCTCGGCTCGGCCAGCGGATCGAGGCGCCGGCGCATGTCGGCAAGCTGCGCGCTATCGACCAGCAATAGCCCGGCGCGCAAGCCGGCAAGATCCTGCCAGGTCGCTCCCAGCGAGCTATCGGCGGCGAGCACGTCATAGGCCTTCACGGCATCGGCGGGCTTGAGCTGCGCCAATTCGGCGGCGGCGCGGAAGCGCGAGAGTAGGCGGTAGCCATCCGGCGCCTCAGTCACGACCTTGGCGAAGGCTGCTTCGGCTTCGGCGTGCTTGCCTTGCTCGCTCAACGTCACCGCGGATTCGAAGGCGGCGCCGGCGGCGGCGGCTTTCTTGGCCACCCAATATTCATAGCCGCGCCAGGCGCCGATACCGGCGACGATCAGGACGGCAAGCGCGATGAGATAAATGCTGTAGCGGTCCCACAGCTTCTTGAGCTGATCGCGCCGAACTTCCTCGTCGACTTCGTGAAAAATGTCGGACACAAATCGCTCCAGATCCGCCTGATAAACCACCCCAAAATCGCAGCTTGGGCGACGTGCGGCGTAACCTAACGATGTGGCGCGCGCAAGGCAAAGCTTGCGCCGATAATCGTTAATATAGAGGGGTTTAAACCTTCTTGCCCTTCATCGGATAGACGTGCTCGGGGCCGGGGAAAGTGCGCGCGCGCACTTCCGCCGCGTAGTCGGCAACCGCCTTCTCGATGCCGGGGCCGAGGTCGCCGTAGCGCTTGACGAATTTCGGCACCAGTGGCGTGAGACCCAGCATATCCTCCATCACCAGGATCTGCCCGTCGCAGGCCACGCTCGCCCCGATGCCGATGGTCGGGATGGCTACTGCCGCCGTGAGCTTGCGCGCCAGCGGTTCCGCCACCGCCTCGATCACCACCGAAAACGCGCCGGCCTTCGCCACCGCCAGCGCGTCCGCTTCGATGCGGGCCCAGCCGGCTTCCTCGCGCCCCTGGGCGCGGAACGAGCCGATCGTATTGATCGACTGCGGCGTGAGGCCGACATGGGCCATCACCGGCACGCCGCGCTCGACCAGGAAGGCAATCGTCTCCGCCATGCGCGTACCGCCTTCGACCTTGATGGCGCCGCAGCCGGTTTCCTTCAGCACGCGCGCGGCGTTCATGAAGGCTTGTTCTTTCGAGGCCTCGTAGGAGCCGAACGGCATGTCGACGACCACCAGCGCGCGCTTGGAGCCGCGCATCACCGCGTGGCCCTGCAAAATCATCATGTCGAGCGTGACGGGAACGGTGGTTTCAAATCCGTGCATCACCATCCCGAGCGAATCGCCGACCAGGATCACGTCACAATGCTTGTCGACCAGGCGCGCCGTATGGGCGTGATACGACGTGAGGCAGACGATCGGCTCGCCGCCCTTGCGCGCGAAAATATCGGGAGCAGTGAGCCGCTTGATTTCGTCTTGCGCCGACATGTGTTACCTATTTTGTTTGCGCATGATCTTGACCGAAAACCGGTTCCCACTTTTCGGGATCATGCGCGACCAAACGCCGGCACGCCGGTGGCGATCGGATGGAAGGCGTAGCCGAGCGCCAGATAGACGACGATGCCGAGAACCACTACGATGAGGTCGTTGGTCCAACCGGACGGCGCGGTCGCGGCCGCTGCATCGCCGCGGCGCTTGACGGCGATGCGGGCATAAACGCCCCAGGCCAGGAATGAGCCGAACAGCAGAATCGAACCAAGATCGCCGTTCGAAAGCAAATGCGCCAGCGCCCAGGTTTTAATCCCGGCGAGCATCGGATGTTTCGCTTTGGCCTTAATATGGCTGGGGATGAAGGCGGCGACAGCCAGGATGACCGCCGGCAGCATGAGGCCGACGGTGATATGCCGCATGAATGCGGGCGACGACCAGACCTGGATCCAGTCTTGCGCGCGGTATTGCCCAAAGCCCCAGACGATCAGCACAAGGCCTGCGAGCGAGACAGCCGCGAACAGACTGCGATAGGCGTTAAGCCCCAGCCGCTCGATTGCCGCCGCGCGCGCGCTGCGGAACGTCACGAAGATATGCGTGGCGAAAAAGACGATCAGCCCGAAGACGAGGATCAGTAAACCCATACATAACTCCCGGCACAAACCGCTTTAAAGTATCGCAGTAGAGGCGATTGCATGCCCTCAAGGCAAGAGTGCGCCTTTTTTCACGTCCTTGATATCGGTGAAAACGACACCTGGCGCGCGTTCGCGCGTGTAGTCGAGGATGAATTGATTGCGCGCCATGAACACCCGGTCGCCGTCGAGATCGTCGGCAACGCTGGAGTAATTGGCCTGCACGAATTCGTTGAGCTTTTTATCCTCGGCGCAGGAAATCCAGCGCGCGAGCTGGAATTCCGGCGTTTCGAAGCCGATTTCGAGCCCATATTCGCCCGATAAGCGCACTTTCAGCACGTCGAGCTGCAACGGGCCGACCACGCCGACCAGCGCGGGCGCGCCGTCGAGCGGCCGGAACACCTGAACAGCGCCTTCCTCTGCCATTTGCTGGAGCGCTTCTTTCAACTTCTTGGCCTTCATCGGGTCACTTAGTTTTACTCTTCTAAGAATTTCCGGCGCGAAGTTCGGCACGCCGAGGAACGCGATATCCTCGCCCTCGGTAAAAGTATCCCCGATGCGCAGCGTGCCGTGGTTCGGGATGCCGACCACGTCGCCGGCATAGGCCTCGTCGGCCACCGAGCGGTCTTGCGCGAAAAAGAATTGCGGTGCCGACAGCGTCATCGGCTTGCCGGTGCGCACGAGCCTGGCCTTCATGCCGCGGCGCAATTTTCCGGAACACAGGCGCGCAAAGGCGATGCGGTCGCGGTGATTGGAATCCATATTGGCCTGGATCTTGAAAACGAAAGCCGTCATGCCATCTTCGTGCGGGTCGACTTTGCGGGTATTGGCGGTCTGCGCGCGCGGCGGCGGCGCGAAACTGGCGAGCGCGTCGAGCAGATCCTTGACGCCGAAATTCTTCAAGGCCGAGCCGAAATAGACCGGCGTGAGATGGCCCTCGCGGAACGAGGCGAAATCGAACGGCCGGCTGGCGTCCTTCACCAGCGCCAGTTCATCGGCTATGGCCTTAGCATCGAGCATGGAATTTTTTGCCGCCAGCGCGGCAAGATCGAGCGGCTGCGGCTGCGCCGCCTTTCCGTCCTCGGTGAGCAGCCGCATATCACCGGCGGCGAGATCGTAGGTGCCGGCGAAGTCGCGACCGCGCCCGATCGGCCAATTCATCGGCGTGGTGTCGAGCGCCAGCGTCTTCTCGATCTCGTCGAGCAATTCGAACGGATCGCGGCTCTCGCGGTCCATTTTGTTGATGAAGGTGATGATCGGAATATCGCGCAGTCGGCACACTTCGAACAGCTTGCGGGTGCGCGCTTCGATGCCCTTGGCCGCGTCGATCACCATCACCGTGCTATCGACCGCGGTGAGCGTCCGATATGTGTCCTCGGAAAAATCCTCGTGACCCGGCGTATCGAGCAGATTGAACACGCGGCCATCGTAATCGAACGTCATCACCGAGGTGACCACCGAAATGCCGCGCTCCCGCTCGATTGCCATCCAGTCGGAGCGGGTCGAGCGGCGGTCGCGCTTGGCTTTCACCTGGCCGGCGAGATTGATGGCGCCGCCGAACAGCAGGAGTTTTTCGGTCAGCGTGGTTTTGCCGGCGTCCGGATGCGAAATGATGGCGAATGTGCGCCGGCGCTCGACCTCGGCGGCGAGCGGAGACGGTGCAATCGAATCGGACGGAACCAGCGCCTTGTTCATGGGCGGCATGTGGCAGGGAAAGCATGCCGGATCAAGGGGTCCCGTTGGTGCGGCTCAATGCCTCGCCAGTGTCCACACCGCCCATGATTTGATCTTAAGCAAAGCCGGCCAAGCCCAATTTGTTACACAAGCCGGCAGCGAATGAGGGCATAAGGGCACGACATGCTTGCGATCCGTTCCATCGTTCATCCGACCGATTTCACCGGCGCCAGTGCGAATGCCTTCGCGCATGCGCTGCGCATCGCGCTCACGGCGAAATCCACTCTCTACATTCTGCACATCGCCACAGCGCAAGACACCAGCAACTGGACGTCGTTTCCACATGTGCGCGGGGCGCTGACGCGATGGGGCCTATTGAACCCGAACGATCCGCCGGAAGCGGTCGGCAGCAAGCTCGGCGTCAGAATCGCCAAGGTCGAGCTGGCGCCGCAATCGACCATCGGCGGCATCTTGACGTTTCTCGACAAGCACCCGGCCGACCTGATCGTGCTGTCGACCGAAGGCCGCGAAGGCGCCGCGCGCTGGCTGCACGGTTCGGTCGCCGAGAAGCTGGCGCGCCATGCCAAGGCGCCGACCTTGTTCGTGCCGGCCAATGCGCGCGGCTTTGTAGATCAGGCGCGCGGCGAAGTGTATTTGCGGCGCGTGCTGATCCCGGTGGATCGCGAACCGGGCCCGGCCGCCGCCATCGCCACCATCATGAAATTTGCCCATACGCTCGCCGGCTTCGGCGTGGAAGAGCGCCTGTTGCATGTCGGCAGCAACCCGCCGCAGGTGAAACGCCATACCGATCCGCACCATCCAGTGCCGGTCGCGGTCCGCCGCGGCAATGTGGTCGAAACGATCATCGAAGCGGCCAGCGACTGGCAGCCCGATCTGATCGGCATGCCGACCGCCGGACACCACGGCTTTCTAGATGCCTTGCGCGGCAGCACCACCGAGCGCGTGCTGCGGCAGGCGCCCTGCCCGCTGCTGGCGGTGCCGGTACGTTCATAACCGTTCATCCCTGCGAAAGCGGGGACCCAGAGCGAGGAGTGAAGGATGTCTGGATTCCCGCTTGCGCGGGAATGAGCGGAACATGAGCGCTACGCTAGGGCTTCACTGCGGCCTTGTAAGTTTCGGGCGCGAACCCCGCCAGCATTTTTCCGCCCCCCAGATCGAGTACCGGCCGCTTGATCATCGACGGCTGCGCCAGCATCAACGCGATGGCTTTCTTTTCGGTCAGGCCTTCCTTGTCTTTGTCGGGCAGCTTGCGGAAGGTCGTACCGGCGCGGTTGAGCAGTTTTTCCAGCCGAGTCTCTTGCTCCACTGCTCCAGTTGCGTGCGCTCGATGCCCGCGCTTTTGTAATCATGAAAGGCATAATCGACGCCGGCCTTGTCGAGCCAGGCGCGCGCCTTCTTCATGGTGTCGCAGTTTTTGATGCCGTAGATGGTGATGGGCATGATTATCTCATGTCATTGCCGGGTTTGACCCGGCAATCCCGCTTAGGCGGCTATTGCTGTACGTCCCTTATCGGGATCACCGGGACAAGCCCGGTGATGACAGTAACTGGATATCACTCCCACTCAATCGTCCCCGGCGGCTTGCTGGTCACGTCATAGACCACACGATTGACGCCCTTGACCTCGTTGATGATGCGCGTCGCCACCATGCCGAGGAACTTCATGTCGAAGGCATAGAAGTCGGCGGTCATGCCGTCGACCGATGTCACCGCGCGAAGCCCTACGACAAATTCGTAAGTTCGCCCGTCGCCCATGACGCCGACGGTCTTGACCGGCAGCAGCACGGCGAAGGCTTGCCAGATGTTGTCGTATTGCCCGGTGCGGCGGATTTCCTCGATATAGATTTCGTCGGCCAGCCGCAGGATGTCGAGCTTCTCGCGCGTGATCGCGCCCGGGCAGCGGATCGCCAGTCCCGGCCCCGGGAACGGATGGCGGCCGACAAAGCCTTCCGGCAGGCCGAGCTCGCGGCCAAGCGCGCGCACTTCATCCTTGAACAATTCGCGCAACGGCTCGACCAGCTTCATCTTCATGCGGCCGGGCAGACCGCCGACATTGTGGTGCGACTTGATGGTGACCGACGGCCCGCCGGTGAACGAGACGCTTTCGATCACGTCCGGGTAGAGCGTGCCTTGCGCGAGGAAGTCGGCGCCGCCGATTTTTTTAGCTTCGGCGTCGAACACATCGATGAATAATTTGCCGATGGTCTTGCGTTTATCTTCCGGGTCTTCGACGCCGGCCAGCGCCTTAAGGAACGTGTCCTCGGCGTTCACATGCACGAGCGGAATATTGTAGCTGTCGCGGAACATCGTCACGACCCGCTCGGCTTCGGCCAGCCGCAGCAGCCCGTGATCGACGAACACGCAGGTGAGCTGCTCGCCGATGGCCTCGTGGATGAGCACCGCGGCGACCGTGCTGTCGACGCCGCCGGACAATCCGCAGATCACGCGGCCCTTGCCCACTTGCTTGCGGATTTTCTCGATCGCCTCGTCCTTGAAGGCGCGCATGGTCCAATCGCCGGTCAGCCCTGCGATGTTGCGCACGAAATTGCGCAGCAGCGCCGCGCCGTGCGGCGTGTGCATCACTTCGAGATGGAACTGGGTGGCGTAGAATTTGCGCGCGTCGTCGCCGATGATGGAGATCGGCGCATTGGGCGAAATGCCGAGCACGCGGAAGCCTACGGGCAATTTGGTCACCCGGTCGCCGTGGCTCATCCAGACCGGATATTTTTCGCCTTTGCGCCAGACGCCTTCGAAAATCGGGCTATCGGCGATCACTTCAACCTCGGCGCGGCCGAATTCGCGATGATGGCCGCCCTCGACTTTGCCGCCGAGCTGCGCCGCCATGGCCTGCTCGCCGTAGCAGATGCCGAGTACCGGCACGCCGGCCTCATAGATCGCCTTGGGCGCCAGCGGCGCGTCCTTGTCGAGCACGGAGGCGGGCCCGCCCGACAGGATCACCGCCTTCGGCTTCATCGCCCGGAAGGCGGCCTCGGCCTTCTGATAGGGCACGATCTCGCAATAGACCTTCTCCTCCCGCACCCGCCGCGCAATGAGCTGGGTGACCTGGGAGCCGAAATCGACGATGAGGACTTTGTCATGCATGGACGGCTTTGTGCCCCGAACGTGGCAGGAATAGGCCCGCGCAACGCCGTCCGGGGCGGTTTTTTGCGGATATTGCGCTGCCGGGTCAAGCCGGCGGCCCTCCCCAGTAACGCAATGTTAGCCTCGAACGTGCTTAGAAAATGCGTTGGACCCGGCTTGTGCACAGCTGGAAACGCTTAAAAGCACCATGACCTTCGAAACCGAACGCTTGAGCTTGACCCTAGCCGCCTCCGGGCACGCGGCGCGGCGCACCGCGCTGTTTCGCGAGAGCGTGATCGATAAGCTCGAGCGCTGGACGCTGGGCGCCGCCTGGGCGCTGGCGCCCAAGCGCATCGGCGGATTGCCGAACCTCGCCCGGCTCTGCTTTGAAGAATTGCTGGCGCCCGACTACGCCCTGCCCGACCCCGAGCGCGCGCTCGACAATCCGCCGGGGCTGGCCGGCATCGTGCACGATCTGAGCCTGCCGACCTTGCTCGCCGCCTATCGGCGCGGGCTCTATCCGCTCTCGCATATCGCGCCGCTGAAGTGGTTGTCGCCGCCGCTGCGCTCGGTGCTGTTTTTCAAAGACTTCCACATCTCGAACAATCTGCGGCGGCTGATGCGGCAGAATCGCTACACGGTGACATTCGACCGCGATGCCGAAGCGGTGATCGCCGGCTGCGCCGGACGCCGGCAAGGCCGCTGGCACCTCACTTGGATCACGCCGCGCATGATGCACGTTTACGCGGAGGCGTTCGACGCCGGTCACGTGCATACATTCGAGGTTTGGAACGCGGCCGGCGATCTGGTCGCGGGCGGTTACGGCCTCGCCTATGGCGGCGGCTTCACCTCGGAATCGCAATTCACGCTTGAGCCGAATGCGTCGCGCATCGGCATGACGGTGCTCAACTGGCATCTCGCCAAATGGGGCTACCGCTTCAACGACGGCAAACTGATCGGGTCGTTGTGGCAAAACATGGGTTTTCGCGAAATCCCGCGGCGGGATTTTCTTGAGCGTCTGCCCGAGGCAGTGCAGGCGCCGGGTAAAAGCGGGCGCTGGCAGGTCGAGACCGATCTCGCCACCGTGTCGCATTGGCAGCCCGATAAAGACTAGCCGCGTTTCAAGACGCTGACGAAAAAACCATCGGTCCCGGTCGTGCGCGGCGTCATCAGGATGCCTTCGTCCGACAGCCGCGCCGCCTTGCTGAACATGAAGGCGCGCTCGCCCAACGCATTGGCGACTTCCGCCGCCGGCTGCACCGAAAACTCCGCATGGCGGGTGAGGAATGCCCGCACCTGGGCGCCATTCTCTTCACCGAGAATCGAACACGTGATGTAAGCGATGCGCCCGCCCGCCTTGAGCAGCGGCGCGGCGCGATCGAGGATTTTGACTTGTTCTTTCTGCCGTTGTTCCAGCGCGCCGGGCCGCATGCGCCACTTGGCATCCGGATTGCGACGCCACGCGCCGGTGCCGGTGCAGGGCGCATCGATCAGCACCAGGTCGCAACGGCCCGAGAGATCGTCGATCTCGCCGCCGACCGATTTCGGCGTGCGCACCTGCACATTGCGCGCGCCCGAGCGCGCCAGGCGATCGTGGATCGGCGCTAATCGTCTTTTGTCGTCGTCGGTGGCAAACACCTGTCCCTTGTTCTGCATCATGGCGGCGAGCGCGAGCGTCTTGCCGCCGGCGCCGGCGCACAGATCGACCACCTGTTCGCCCGGCTTGGCGCCGGAAAACAGCGCGGCCAATTGCGAACCTTCGTCCTGCACCTCGATCATGCCTTTAAGAAACGCCAGCTCGGCATGGATCGCCGGGCTCTTGGCATCGGCGGCAAGCCGCAGGCGCAAGGCCCAGGGCGACCAGCGGCCCTCCTCGGGCTTGAGATCTGACAGCATCGCCGCGGCCTTGAAGGCGTCCGCCTTCAATGTATTGACGCGCAGATCGAGCGGCGCGCGCGAGGCCAGCGCCGCGCCCTCTTCGGCGCGCAGGTCGCCAAAGGCGAGGGTGAAATGCGGCTCGAGCCATTCCGGATAATCGCCGGCCACATGCGGCGGCGCGCCGGTCATGTCGGCGGCATCGAGGTGCTTGCGCTCGTCGTCGCTGAGCGCTGCGGGCCCATAGTTTGAGCCGTCGGCAAGCTTGGCGATGGTCTCGATGTCGAGTTCGCGCTCGCGCTTGAGCATGCCGAGCAAAATGGCGCGCGCTGTGTCCGCGCCCATGATCCAGGCGCTCGATGCGCGACGGCGCAACGCGTCGTAAACCAGGCCTGCGATGCCAGCGCGGTCGCCGGAGCCGGCGAAACGATGCGCGAGGCCCCAAGCTTTGAGCGCGTCGCTGGCCGGACGGCGCTCGCTCTCCAGACTTGCGAAAACCTCGATGGCCGCGGCCAGCCGCGCTGCCGGCGTCATGGCAGGCCCAGCAGGATGCGGACCATGAAAATCATCCACATCGCCATCAGCACAAAGGCGCCGGCGATGTAAAAACCACCGCGGCGCAAGACCGCGTTGCTGGTTATATGTACGTAAGCCTGGCCGAGGCGCATCGCCACGAAAATCCAGGCCAGCACCACGAACACAAAATCGGCGTGGCGCGTGATGATTTCCAGAATGGTGAGGACGTAGAATAAAACCGGCAACTCGAACTGATTGCTGAAGCTATAGGCGGCCTGTAGCGTGCGCGGCGGCCAGTTCGGCTCGCGCAAGGCAATTTGCGACAGGCGCGTCGCGCCGCTGCGAATATCCTTGCCGCGCAAGTGGCCCAGCCATAGCAGCAGCACAAAGGTCAGAATGACCTCGACGAATAGCGGCAGCAGGATGGCCGGAATGGACATATCAGTTTCTTAAAGGTGGCGAACACATCAACAGCGCTCTAACAGAGTTTAAAGCTGAGTGCGCGGCCGACGCTAAAGGAGTGCTATAAGGTGCCTTACACGCTGCTCGGATAATTCGGGCTCTCGCGCGTGATGACCACGTCGTGCACATGGCTTTCGCGCAAGCCGGCACCCGAGATGCGCACGAATTCGGCTTTGCTGTAGAAGTCGCCGAGGTCCTTGGCGCCGACATAACCCATGGCGGCGCGCAAGCCGCCTGCGAGCTGATGCAGCACATTGGCGACCGGGCCCTTGTAGCCGACCTGACCCTCGACGCCTTCCGGCACCAGCTTGAGCGCGTCCTTGATGTCCTGCTGGAAATAGCGGTCGGCCGAGCCGCGCGCCATCGCACCGACCGAACCCATGCCGCGATAGCTTTTGTAAGAACGGCCTTGATAGAGAAACACCTCCCCCGGCGTCTCGTCGGTGCCGGCCAGCAGTGAGCCGACCATGGCGCAATCGGCGCCGGCGGCGAGCGCCTTGGCGAGATCGCCGGAATATTTAATTCCGCCATCGGCGATCACCGGAATGCCGGATTTCTTCGCCACATCCACGCTGTCCATGATCGCGGTGAGTTGCGGCACGCCGACGCCGGCAACGATCCGCGTGGTGCAGATCGAACCCGGGCCGATGCCGACCTTGATCGCGTCGGCGCCGCAATCGATCAGCGCCTTGGCGCCCTCGGAGGTGGCGACATTGCCGGCCACCACCTGCACCAGGTTCGACATTTTTTTGATGCGCAGAACCGCGTCGAGCACGTAACGCGAATGACCGTGCGCGGTATCGACCACGACCAGGTCGACGCCGGCCGCGATCAAGGCCTCGGTGCGCGCGAAGCCCTTGTCGCCGACCGTGGTGGCGGCGGCAACGCGCAGGCGGCCCTGCTCGTCCTTGCAGGCGTTCGGATTGGCGACCGCCTTTTCGATGTCCTTCACGGTGATCAGGCCGACGCAACGATATTGATCGTCCACCACCAGGAGCTTCTCGATGCGGTGCTGATGCAGCAGGCGTTTGGCTTCGTCCTGGCTGACGCCTTCGCGCACGGTGATGAGCTTATCCTTGGTCATCAGTTCGGCCACGCGCTGGCGCGGATCGGTGGCGAAGCGCACGTCGCGGTTGGTGAGAATGCCGACTAGCTTGCCGGCTTTGCCGTTGCCGCCACCCTCGACCACCGGAACGCCGGAAATCCGGTTTTCCTTCATCAGGTCGAGCGCCTGTTGCAGCGGCGCGCCGGGTTCGATGGTGAGCGGGTTGACCACCATGCCGGACTCGAATTTCTTTACCTGGCGGACTTGGGCGGCCTGCACGTCCGGCTCCAGATTGCGGTGGATGACGCCGATGCAGCCAGCCTGCGCCATGGCAATGGCCATTTGAAATTCGGTCACCGTGTCCATGGCGGAGGCGACGATCGGGACATTGACCAAAATCGAGCGGGTGATGCGGGAGCGGATGTCGACGTCGCCGGGCAGTATTTCCGACAGGCCGGGCCTGATCAGCACGTCGTCAAAAGTGAGCGCTTCGCGCGGGTTTGCGTTGTTTTTTGCGGCCATCACCAACTCCGTCTCACCCGAAAAGGGATCAAGACCGGGTGCCGAAGGCTTATAAAATGCCTGTCGCGAGGGGTTCCTCGCGCGACGTCACGGCCCGCTTTTGGGTTGGCGTGGGTCGTTAGCACGGGAAGCCCGTGATTCCTAGGCCATTCCCGGATGGCTGTTATGAACACCCTCTGGACGATGTGGGCTTCCTTCCGCCGCCGCTTTGCTGTTCAAGACGACTGCCTTGAGCCGGAATCAGCATATATCCCATGCGCCGTGACCGCATCGTCCCGCTGATCATCGCGGTCGCGCTGTTCATGGAGAACATGGACTCCACCGTGATCGCCACCTCGCTGCCGGCGATCGCAACCGATATCGGCACCCTGCCGCCCAAAGACGACAAGGCAAAGACCGCGCCGCCGCCGAAGGACGACAAGAAAATTGCTGTTGCGGCCAGGACCGACGAGAAATCTGCGCAAAGATCTGCCAAATCCCAAGAAACCAAAAAAATCAAAAGACAACGGCAAAATTTCGCGCGATGCACGCGACCGCAAGACGGCTGACCGCCCCGACAAGAAGCGCGAAGCCGGACGTAACGACAAGAAACGCGAAAAAGAGGCGAGCGCTCGCAACGAAAAGCAGAAGGCCGCGCGCGTTACGGATAAACGCAAGAAATTCGTCCAGAATGAGAAACCGCGCTACGACACGCGCTTCACCGACATTTGGGTCGAGCGGCGTTAAGGGCTGCTTGAACTAGCCGCGAAACCCCGTCGCCAGCAGATAAAGCTCCGCCGAATCCGAACGGCTGGCCGCCGGCTTGACGTGTTTGACCGTTGTAAAGTCGCGCTTGAGCGGCGCCAAAAGCGCGGCTTCGGTGCCGCCTTGCAGCACCTTGGCGAGGAACGTACCGCCGGGCTTGAGCACCTCGCGGGCGAATTCGCATGCTGCTTCCACCAGCGCCACGATCTTGATGTGATCGGTCTTGCGGTGGCCTGTGGCATTGGCCGCCATGTCGGACAGCACCACGTCGGCGCCGCCGCCGAGCATGGCTTTGAGCTTATCCGGTGCCGATGGATCGAGAAAATCGAGCTGCATGAATTCGACGCCCGGCAAGGGGTCCATCGCCTGTATATCGATGGCGAGCACGCGCCCCTGTTGCGGCGCGCCGACACGCTTGGCCGCGATCTGGCTCCAGCCGCCGGGCGCGGCGCCAAGATCGATCACGCGCGCGCCTCGCTTGAAGAAACGCGCTTTGTCGTCGATCTCCGACAACTTATAGGCGGCGCGCGAGCGCATGCCTTCGCGCTTGGCACGTGCGACATAGGGATCGTTGAGCTGACGGTCGAGCCACAGTTTCGACGACAGTTTGCGGTTTTTGCCGCCCTTGACCCGAACCTTCAGCTCGCGCGAGCCGCTGCCTTTGCCGGGACTGGTCACGACGCCGCCGTCTGATTGCCGCCGTTCCAAGTTCCTCCACCCGAAGTCCCATCGCCCCACGCGCCGTCTTCGCGCATCATCTGCACCAGCATGCCTTCGCGCAGACCGCGGTCGGCGACGCGCAGGCGCGGACACGGGAAGGCGCGGCGGATTGCTTCCAGGATGGCGCAGCCGGCCAGCACTAGATCGGCGCGCTCGGCGCCGATGCAGGGGCTCGCCACCCGGTCCTCGTAAGACATGGCCAATAATTTCTCGAACACCGCGCTGATTTCCTGCTCGCTCAACCAGCAGCCATCGACGCGGTTGCGATCATAGCGTTTGAGATTGAGATGCACGCCGGCAATCGTGGTCACGGTGCCGGAGGTGCCCAGCATATGGACGCCGCTCAAACCGTCACCGCCATGCTCGCGTGCGAAGGGTACGATCAGCGCCGCCACTTCATCCACCATGGTCTCGTAGGTCTCGCGGGTGACGTTAAGCCCGCCATGTCGCTCGGCCAGCGTCACCACGCCATGCGGCAGCGAGATCCAGCCGCGGATCTCGGGCAGCGGCGGCCCGCGCCGCGTCTTTTGCGAGCGATTGAGCCGCACCAGTTCCGAGGAGCCGCCGCCGATATCGAACAGCACCACGCCATCGGCCTGCGGATCCATCAACGGCGTGCAGCCGGTGGCGGCAAGCCTCGCCTCGGTCTCGCGGTCGATCACTTCGAGCTCGATCCCCAATTCTTCCCTGACGCGGGCGAGAAACTCGTCGCCATTCTCCGCCGCGCGGCAAGCTTCGGTTGCGATCAGGCGGGCACGGGTAACGCCCCGGTTCTTCATCTTGTTGCGGCAGATCGCCAAGGCCCCGATGGCGCGATCGATGGCGGCTTGGCTCAAACGGCCGGACGTGGAGACACCCTCGCCGAGCCGGATGATGCGGGAGAAAGCATCGATGACGCGGAAGCTGTCGCCGGCCGGACGCGCCACCAGCAAGCGGCAATTATTGGTGCCGAGATCGAGCGCGGCATAGGTCGGACCGCCCCGATCGCTGCCTAAACCAGCATCGGACCGTCCAGACGACCGCCGACCCCACGGGGGCCGCACCGGCGGCGCCCGATCAATAGCGGGGTCGAGGCCTGGGTTGTCCCCGGCCTCGCCGCTCATGATGTCAAACCTTCCTGCCGCGCTCGGGCCGCCTCCCAGCGTTCCGCGGTTGCGGCAATGTTCCTACGATCACGAAAAGTGTAACAGCGCCCGTGCCTCGCGCAACCCTCGTCCTTGAAAGCTAATCTTGTAGAACCTGCCTGCCTGCTCTATTTGGAGCTTTCCGATCCAGCAAACCGTTAGCCCCGGCATGGATGACAGAACCACCGAAGCCGCGCTGTCGTTGACGAAATTCGGCATCGGTCAGCCCGTTCGCCGCAGCGAAGACCCCAAGCTGGTGCGCGGCGAAGGCCGTTATACCGACGATATCGGTCTGGCCGGGCAGGCCTATGCGGTGATGGTGCGCAGTAGCGTTGCCCATGGCGTGATTCGCGGCATCGACACCGCCGCCGCCAAGGCGATGCCGGGTGTGCTCGCCGTCTATACCGCCGCCGATCTGACCGGCTATGGCGGGCTCAAATGCAACCTGCCGCTCAAGAGCCGCGATGGCTCGCCGATCCGCTATACGCCGCGGCCGGCGCTTGCGGGCGACAAGGTGCGTTTCGTCGGCGATCCGGTCGCCTGCGTGATTGCGCAAACCATCGCTCAGGCCAAAGACGCCGCCGAAGCGGTCGTGCTCGACATCGGGCCGTTAGCCCCGGTGGTGAGCGCGCGCGAGGCCGCGCAACCGGGCGCGCCGCTGCTGTGGGACGACGTGCCAGGCAATATCGCGCTCGACTATCACTATGGCGATAAGGACAAGGTCGCCGAGGCTTTCGCCAAAGCGGCGCATGTCGTGCGTTTGCCGCTGGTCAATCAGCGCCTGGTCGTGAATACGATCGAGCCGCGCTCCGCCATCGGCGAGTTCGACGCTAAAGCCGAAAAATGGACGTTGCACTCGTGCAGCCAAGGCGTCTTTGGCCTTAAGACCATGCTGCGCGACATTCTTGGCGCGCCTGCCGACAAGGTGCGCGTGCTCACCGGCAATGTCGGCGGTTCGTTCGGGATGAAGGCGGCGGCCTATCCGGAATATGTCTGCATCCTGCACGGCGCCCGCATGCTTGGCCGGCCGGTGAAATGGACCGATGAGCGCTCCGGCAGCTTTATGTCCGACCATCATGGCCGCGATTACGACATGACCGTCGAAGTGGCGTTCGACAAAGACGGCTTGATCCAGGCGATCCGGCTCAGCGGCTACGGCAATCTGGGCGGCTATTGCGCGGCGTTCGGCCCGCTGCTGCCGACCGTCAATGTGACGAAGAACATCGTCAGCATGTATCGCACGCCCTTGCTCGAAGTCGCGACCCAATGCGTGTTCACCAACACGACGCTGGTGTCGGCCTATCGCGGCGCCGGGCGGCCGGAAGGCGCCTTGAGCATGGAGCGCACGATGGATTATGCCGCCGCCGAACTTGGGCTTGACCGGTTCGAGCTGCGGCGGCGCAATTTCATCAAGGCGAAAGAGATGCCTTTCAAGGCGGCCTCCGGCGTGACCTACGACTGCGGCGATTTTCCGGGACTGTTCAAGGAGGCGCTTGCGCGCGCCGATATCAAAGGCTTCAAACAGCGCAAGCGCGCGAGCAAGCGCGCCGGCAAGCTGCGCGGGCTTGGGCTGGCCTGCTATGTCGAAACCACGGCGGCGATGACCACCGAAATGGGCGGCATTCGCTTTAACGCCGACGGCACGGTGACCATCGTGACCGGGACGCTCGATTACGGCCAGGGCCACGCCTCGGCTTTCGCACAGGTGCTAGTCGAGAAACTCGGCATCCCGTTCGAGCGTATCAAGCTGTTGCAAGGCGACAGCGACCAGCTCGTCACCGGTGGCGGCACCGGCGGGTCGCGCTCCGCCATGCTGAGCGGAACGGCTATCGCGCAGGCCTCCGACAAGGTGATCGAAAACGGCAAGCAGCTAGCGGCCCATGTTCTGGAAGCCTCGGCCGGCGACATCGAATTCAAAAGCGGGCATTTCGTCATAGCGGGCACCGACCGCACAATCGAGATCATGGAACTTGCGCAGCGTTTACGCTCCGGCATGACGCTGCCGGAAGGCGTGCCGGCCACGCTGGATGTGACGCATGTGACGGAGGCCGTCGCCGGCACATACCCGAACGGCGTTCACGTCGTCGAAGTCGAGGTCGATCCGGACACCGGTCTCACCCGCGCGGTGAAATATACCGCCGTCAACGATTTCGGCACGGTTCTCAATCCGATGCTGGTCGAAGGCCAGATCCAGGGCGGCGCGATCCAGGGTCTCGGCCAAGTTCTGCTCGAAGGCGCGGTTTACGATTCCGACGGCCAGCTCGTCACCGGATCGTTCATGGACTACGCCATGCCGCGCGCCCACGACGCGCCAATGATCGATGTGGCAAACCGCCCGGTGCCGACCAAGACCAACCCAATCGGCGCCAAGGGCTGCGGCGAGGCCGGCACATCGGGCGGGCTGCCCGCGGTCGCCAATGCGGTGATCGACGCGCTGTCGGACTACGGCATCCGGCATCTGGAAATGCCGATGACGCCTTCGCTCATCTGGCAGGCTATCCAGGAGGCGAAGGGCAAGCAGTCCGCA
The DNA here is from genome assembly GCA_009694265.1 of Pseudolabrys sp. Classification (GTDB taxonomy): domain Bacteria; phylum Pseudomonadota; class Alphaproteobacteria; order Rhizobiales; family Xanthobacteraceae; genus Pseudolabrys. Next base: position 2,296 of record SHVM01000049.1, on the reverse strand, counting down.
TAATTGAGGCCGGGAACTTTTCACCAATGACTCAGGCGAGCGAACTGCTGGGCGTGAAATCCGCGTCCCAAAAACCTGCGTCCCACGTCCGCCTTGTCGGCGTCGTGAGCGCGGCGCATTTCGTCTCGCATTATTATATTTTGATTTTGGCGCCATTGCTGCCGTTCGTGCGGACGGAATATGGCGTCAGTTATACCGAAATCGGTTTGGCGCTCGCCGCATTCAATATCGTATCCGCCGCGCTGCAAACGCCGGCCGGTTTCCTGGTCGATTGGCTGGGCGCGCGCGTGCTGCTGATCGTCGCGCTGCTGATTGGCGCCGGCGCCTTCGTCATCGCAGGGCTCGTCGATTCCTTTTGGGTGATGGTAGCGATGTTCGCGGTCGCGGGCATCGGCAACGCGGTCTATCATCCGGCCGATTACTCGCTGCTCTCCCATCACGTTCCGTCCAAACGCATGGGGCAAGCCTACTCGATTCACACCTTCGCCGGCATGATGGGTTCGGCAGTGGCGCCGGCAAGCCTGCTGATGATGCAGAACGTGTGGGGCTGGCGCGGCGCTTTCATCGGCGCCGGCATCCTCGGCATTGCGGTGGCGGCGATCCTGCTGATGGTTCGCGATAACGCGCCAGTTGCGGCAACCACGGCGGCGCCGCGTGTCGGCACCGACAAGTCCGCGGCCGGGTGGCGGCTGCTGATGTCGGCGCCGATCCTGCTCAATCTTCTCTTCTTTGCTCTGATCGCGCTGATGAGCGGCGGGCTGTTCAACTATTCGGTAGTCGCTCTCGGCGCGCTCTATGGCACCCCGGTGGCCGTCGCCAATGGCGCGCTGTCCAGCCTGCTTCTGCTGTCGGCGATTGGCGTGCTGATCGGCGGCCTGGTGGTCGTGCGCACTTCCCGGCATGCTTTGGTGGCGACGCTGGGGCTCGGGGCGATTGCGCTGACCACCGCGCTGATTGCCAATGTCGATCTCGGTACGTTGCCGCTGATCGCGGTCATGACGATCTGCGGACTATTCTATGGTGTGATCATGCCCTCGCGCGACATGATCGTGCGCGATGTCACCCCGCCTGGCTCGTTCGGCAAGGTGTTCGGCTTCGTCACCACCGGCTTTAATATCGGCGGCATTGTTTCGCCGCTGATTTTCGGCGCAATCATGGACCATGGCAGCCCGCGCCTGGTGTTCTTAAGCATAGCGGCCTTCAGCCTGATTGCGATCGTCACGGTGGTGACGCTGCCCCGCCGCACCGTGACAGGCTGATCTGGGCATTCCTATTGTTTGCTCATGACCTTGTCCGAAAACCGGTTCCCATTTTTTAGGATCATGCGCCATGGACTTGTCAAATCAGCCGAATTGCCCCATGTCAGGGCCTCCGGCGAACCGGCAGCGGGCCTTTAGGGCCGTAATCGAGCCGATCCTGTTGGGGGATCGTCCAACGGTAGGACTCCAGACTCTGACTCTGGCTATCTAGGTTCGAATCCTAGTCCCCCAGCCAACCAGTCGGTCTCCGCGCAGCGATTTTGGCGTGTGCGAGAACTGGCCACATTCCGGCGGTTTAGGCCGGCACCCCTGAGTCTCTGTAGGCCGATTTCCAGGTTGTGGGTCCTGGAAGGGGGCGTTGCGGGCGCCAGTCTCTGCTTCAAGCCGGCTCTTCGACTTGAATGGCGAGGCCAAGAGAGCAAGGAATAAACACAGCAGCCCGATCATTGCGCCAGCATAGGCGATTCTGTCACCTCATCAACGCGGACAAAGTTCTCGGTACACACACCGCGCGTCCCCGATTCGACAGATCGTCACGAGTAACTTGCGGCTCACGCCCGCCGCGCGTTGCCGATAAGGCGAAACAACCGCTCCGGCGAGATCGGCAGTTCGTTGATCTCGACCCCGAGCGGCGCCAGCGCATCGGCAATCGCATTCGCGATCGCCGCCGGGATTTCCGATTCAGCCATTTGCCAGCGCCTTCTCCGGGCCCGCAACGATGCCGGCGTCGTGCAACCGCCCAATCTCACTCTCCGGAAGCCCAAGCTCGCCCGCGAGGATCTCATCCGTATGCACACCGAGGCGCGGTGCCGGCCGCACCGGCGTGCGCTCCGCGCCAGACATGATGCCGGGGAATCCGGCTGCGATATAGGTCTCGCCGCTCGGATGCGAGATGCACTCGAACATCGGATTGGCCGCCGACAGACGGAAATCCTTCTGCAGGGCCTCGCGCACCGTCTGGTATTCGCCCCAGCATACGGCGTGATGGTCGAAGGCTTCCGCAAGATTCTCGAAGTGGCGCGCGCCGATGCGCTGCT